>JADLFF010000119.1 GCA_020845735.1 Dehalococcoidia bacterium | reverse complement strand
CGTAGCCCTCGAGGGGTGCGCTAGGCGAGGTTGCGGAACTTGGGGGAGAGCACGTAGGTGCCGAGCGCCAGCACGACCAGCAGCGCGGAGGTGAATCCCAGCGCCCACTGGATGCCAATCACGTCGGCGGCCAGCCCCACGAAGTACGTCGAGATCTGCACCAGGCTCATCTCCATCATGTAGATGGACATCACGCGGCCTCGATACTGGTCGTCGGTGTAGCTCTGGACGAGCACGTTCGACAGCGCCATGCGCGTGCTCTGGCCGACGCCGATGACCACCATGATCGGGATGGTCACCCACACCCAGTGCGACGCCGAGAAGCCGATCAGCGCAATCCCGAGGAGCACCGAGCCCCAGAGGAGGATCGCGCCTCGACGCTTGCTGGGCAGCGAGGCGATCACCAGGGCCGCCGCCAGCGAGCCGACGCTCGTGGCGCTCATCAGCACGCCCTGCATCGCCGCGTCCCCGCCGAGCACTTCCTTCACGAAGCCGGGCAGCATCTGCATGTACGGCATTGAGCAGAGCACCATCAGGAAGTTGACGATGAGGATCACGCCGACGGTGCGGTCGCGGAGCATGTACTTGAAGCCATCGAGCATGTCGCCGAGGCCGCCGGCCTTCGCGCCTCGCGCGGCCGGTGCGCCGTGGCCTCCACCCAAGCGACCGCGCGAGGGCGTCGCGATGCGCTCGTGCTCGGGAATCTCGATCGGCTTCGAGGGCACGCCGATGAAGGACACGACGGAGAAGATGTAGAACCCGGCCATCACGAAGAAGACGAGGCTGGTGCTCCGGGTGATCACGCCGGGCTCGGTGGACGCGACCATCGCAAGGAGGAAGCCGCCGAGGGCCGGCATGAACATGCGCGAGATGTTCATTCCGACGTTGTTCAGCGCGACCGCGTTCATGACGTACCGCGGGTAGACGATGTCCGGGATCATGGACTGGCGCGCCGGCATCATGAGGCCCTGGATGACGCCCTGGACCACGGCGTTCACGAGCAGCCAGTTGTACGTCAGGCTTCCGGAGAGGATGAGGAACGCGAGCGCCACGGTGTTGACCGCGTTCAGGCCGTTCCCGACCTGCTGGACGACCTTCTTCGGCAGGCGGTCGGCGACGACGCCGCCGGGCAGCGAGAGGATGAGGCCGGGGAGGGCGTTCGCAAGGGAGATCTCGCCGAGCTTGGTGTACTGGCCGGTGAGCTGGAAGACGATCGCGCCGCGCACGACCATCTGCATGTTCATCGCGCCGAACACGCCCATCATCGAGATGAAGTACCAGCGGAACGGCGCGGATCGCAGCGAGTCGAAGGTACGGAGCGCGGTCAGCCGGCCGAAGAGCCCGCCTCGAGGGGCGGCGACCGCCTCCTGCGGTTGCGCGGGCACGGCGGCGGGCATCGGCAGCGCGAGGGCCGCCACGGGCGCGTCACCTGCCTCGGGGATGGCGTTGCCGGCGCGCTTCCCGTAGACGCGAGCCGCGAGGTTGTATTCACCCGCCGGGGCGAGGGCGCCCTCGGGGGTCCGGGCGCGCGACCCGGCCCCGCCGAACACGCGCTGAGCGAGGTTGTACGCCTCGGAGGGCCGCCCGGCCCGGTCCAACGTCGTCATCGGAACTCCTCGGGTGCGGTCCCTGGGCAGGTACCGACCAGCGGCACGGGTGGCGTCCCGTAACCTTCACGTACAGGATAATGTTCGGATAGTACGAGTAGTATCCGCAGCCTGCAACAGGCGGATCGATCAGAAGCAGCGTGAACCGCGCCCTTCGACTTCGCTCCGGAGAGCCTCAGGGCGAACGGGGTGGGGGGCGGACCCTTCGACGGGCTCAAGCGAACCTTAGGGCGAACCGGGGTCGTAGGGCGGGCCCTTCGACAGGCTCAGGGCGAACGGGGGGTGGGGCGGGCCTTTCGACCGCGCTCAGAGCGAACGGAGTCGGGCGGCCCTTCGACTTCGCTCCGGAGAGCCTCAGGGCGAACGGGGTGCCCTCGCCGGTCAGCGCAGCCGCATCACGAGCGTTCGGGCCGGGCCATCCTCGAGGGAGGCGTCGCCGCGCTCCAGGAGCAGGTCGAAGTGGCCGATGACCTCGGTGAGGGCCTGCCCGAGGCGTTCTGCGGGCAGCCTGGGGAAGAGCGTGCGCGCGACCTCGAAGGCGTTCGCCGGACCACCCTCGAGGGCTGACCGCACGCGACTGGCTCGGCGTTCGTGGTGGCCGACGAACCGCCGAACCAGCCGCTGCACGCCGTCGGCGCCCTCGACGAGGTCACCGTGGCCAGGCAGCGCCGACGTTACGTCGAGTGCACCGAGCGCGCGCACCGACCTCAGGAACGACGGCAGCGAGGGCCAGCGGACGCCCTCGGCATCCACGGGGAAGTGCAGTCCGGGCGTCGGCACGGTGTCCGGCAGCAGCGTGTCGCCGGAGCACAGCCCGAGCCCCTGCGGCCCCTCGAGGGCGACGACGAGGTTCCCCGGAGTGTGCCCCGGCGCCTCGATCACACGGAGCGCGCGCCCGGAGGCGAGCTCGAAGCGCGTGCCGGCGGGCACGGCCTCGACGTCCGGGCTGCCGTCCCAGCGATAGGGCGTTCGAGGTCGCCGCGCGATCGCCTCGATGACGGCCGGGGGGCAACCATGTCGGCGCAGGTCGTCCTCACGAGCGCTTCGCGTTGCGGCGTAGCCATCGACGCCTGCGCGGAGCGCCAGCAGGTCCGCGGCGCCGCAGACCACGCGCGCGCCCTCGGCGGCCCAGTGCGCGGCGAGGCCGGCGTGGTCCGCGTGGGCGTGCGTCGCGATCACGAGGCGCACGTCCGAGGTGCGGACGCCGTGCCCGCGGAGCTGCGCGGCGAGGTCGTGCCACGTCCCCTCGAGGTCGGGCCCGGCGTCGACGAGCGCGACGCCTCCATCCGCGAGCCGGAACGCGTACAGTGCGTTGCCCTCGAGGCGGATTACGCCAATCACGAGGCCTGCGCGTTCCCGCGTCGTGCCTCGGGCTGCCGGCGAGTCGCGTTATCCCTCGGCGTTGGCGGCACGTGCCATCAGGTACTCGCGCAGCAGGGACATGGCCTGCAGCACGGCGCGGCTCTTCGCGACGGCGCGGCCCTGGTAGTACCTCGAGTGGCTGTAGCGCATCTCGTCGCCATCCCAGAGCGCGATGTGCATCGTGCCGGGCGGCTGGCCCTCGAGCTCATCGCCGCCCGCGATGCCGGTGATGCCCAGGCCGAGGTCGGCGTGGAGGCGCTCGCGAGCCGCGCGCGCCATCGCCTCGGCGGTCTGCTGTGAGACGAGCCCGTGCATCGCGAGGATCTCCGGCTGCACGCCGAGGTCGACCTTGGACTGGCCGGAATACGTCACGAGGCTCCCGACGAAGTAGTCGGAGGAACCGGCGATGTCGGTCACTGCGCTTCCGACCGCGCCTCCGGTCGCCGACTCCATCACGGCCAGCGTGAGGCGTTGATCGCGGAGCATGCGCCCGACGGCCCCGGTGATCGTCTCGTCGTCGGAGCCCCATACGGCCTGCCCGAGGATGCGCCGCGCGTCGTCCTCGACGGGGTGGATGAGGCGCCAGGCTTCCTCGCGCGTCGCGGCCTTCGCGCTGATCCGCGCGTGGACGCCGTCCGAGCGGAAGTAGATGCCAATCGAGGGGTTGGTGCTGCTGAGCAGCGGCGCGAGCATCTCGTCGACCGTGCTCTCGCCGAGGCCGGTCGTCTTCAGGGTGCGCGAGACGAGGATGCCGTCCGCCAGCTTCTCCAGCCGCGAGAGCACCTCGTGCTCCCACATCCGGGTCATCTCCTGGGGTGGCCCGGGCATGACGCAGACGTACTTGCCGTCCTTCTCGACCCACCAGCCGGGCGCGGTGCCTCGGGGGTTGGCGAGCGGCTGCGCGGAGGGGATGAGCATGGCCTGCTTGATGTTCTGCTCGGGCATGCGGCGTCCGCCTCGCTCCATCATCGCGCGGAGGATGCGCTCCTGCTCGGCGTCGACGGCCATCTGGTCGGCCTCACCGACCATCCACGCCACGGTCTCGCGCGTGATGTCGTCCTGCGTCGGGCCGAGGCCTCCGGTGATGAAGACCAGGTCCGAGCGGCCCCAGGCGCGCGCGAACACCTCGCGCAGGCGGTCCGGGTTGTCCCCCACCTGCGAGACGTAGAGCAGGTCGATGCCGAACTGCGGCAGTTGCGAGGCGATGAACGAGGCGTTCGTGTCCGTGATCTCGCCGAGCAGGATCTCGGTGCCGACGGAGATGACCTCGGAACGCATGGCGGCCTCCTCGCAGGCGCACCCCTCGAGGGCGCGCGATCCGCGGGGAGTCTAGCGCGCCGCGGCGCGCCCGGTCGTGCGGGCCGCTCGAGGCGCGATCGAGGGGGACCTACCCCCGCGGCTCCGCCTCGGCCTCGTCGAGACCTCGGAGGTACTGGTGGATCCAGGTCGCGGCGCGCTTCGCGTCGGCGATGGCGGTCACCACGAGGTCGGCGCCGTTGACCACGTCGCCGCCGGCGAAGATGTAGGGGATGTTCGTGCGGTGCGTGTTGGGGTCGACGCGAATCGCGTGCCAGCGGTCGGTGTCGACACCCGCGTGCTTCGTGAACTCCTCGTCAACGTTGTAGCCAATCGCCGTGACGACGGCGGACGCGGCGATCTTGAAGTTCGACCCCTCGATGGGGACGGGCCGGGGGCGTCCGCTCGCGTCCTTCTGGCCGAGGCCCATGCGGATCAGCTCGATGCCCTCGACGTTGCCTTCGTCGTCACCGAAGAGCTTGATCGGCGTCGTGAGGAACTCGAAGTGGACGCCCTCCTCGCGAGCGTGCTTCCGCTCCTCCTCGCGGCCCTGCATCTCGGTCTCGGTGCGGCGGTAGACGAGGGTCACGCGCTTCGCGCCCAGGCGGACCGCCGTGCGCACGCAGTCCATCGAGGTGTCGCCACCACCGACGACCACCACGTCGTCGCCGACGTACGGCGGCTCGCGGAGGTCATCGGGGAGCTGCGTCTCCTCGAGGTTGCCGCGCACGAGGAACTCGGTCGCCGAGTAGACGTGCGTGAACTGCTCTTCGCCCTCGATGCCAAGCCGGCTGCCGACCCAGGCGCCGGTGCCGAGGAAGATCGCGTCGAACCCCTCGATGTCGTGGAGGTCCTGCATCGAGATGTCCGTGCCGATGCGGGTGTTCGTGCGGAACTGCACGCCCAGCCGCTTCAGGTACTCGATCTTCTCCGCGAGGATCTCCTTGCGCATCTTGAAGTTGGGGATGCCGTAGAGCAGCACGCCACCCGGATCCGGCCACGCCTCGAACACCGTGCACTGGTGCCCGCGGCGCTGTAGCTGCTCGGCGACGGTGAGGCCGGCCGGTCCCGAGCCGATGATCGCGGCCCGGCGGCCACTCGAGGCAGCGCGGTGCTCGGGCAGCGGGAAGCCGCCATGCCGCTGGCGCTGCTGGTCGGTGAGGAACGTCTCGAGGCGTCCGATGGCTACGGGCGGGTGGTGGCTGCCGTCGGTCCGAATCGCGAACCCGACGACGCACGAGCCCTCGCAGAGCTTCTCCTGAGGGCAGAGCCGGCCGCACATCTCGGGCAGGGTGGAGGTCTCGCGGAACTTGTTGGCGGCCGCCTCGAGCTCCCCGCGCTCGAGGAGCATGAGGGCCGCGGGGATGTCGTTGCCCACGGGGCAGGCCTGCATGCAGGGCGCCGAGGGGCAATCGAGGCAGCGCCCGGCCTCGACGATGGCCTGCGGGAGGTCGAAGCCGATGTAGGTCTCCTCGAAGTTCCGCACGCGATCCGCGGGCGTCTGCTTCGGGACCTGCTGCCGCGGCACGGCCAGGCGGCCCTGGATCAGTTCGCTGCGAGGAGAGCCCATGGTCATCGGCGGACCGTACCCCCGTCGTCCGAGTCGCAGTCCCACCCGCAAGGCGGGGCAGTGCGCCAGTTTCCCACAATCGACCACAGCAATGGTGGAGGGGTCGGCGGTCCCCGTCACCCCACCCCTCGTCTGACAGGCGTCTGGCTACGAACTACCGGTCGAGGGCGCCCCGAAGGGTCTCGATGGCCGCCGTGACGCGTGCCCGGTAGGCGTGCGCGAGGGCGCTCGCGGAGGCCGGCGTGGCGCCCTCCGCCGCCTGCTCGACGTGCACGGCGCGTGCCAGGTGGTGGCCGTACGCGGCCACCGACTCGGCGGCCGCGGCGCCCCCCGCCTCGAGGCGTTCGATGAGCGGGGTGAGGCGCAGGTTCTGGAGGCTGTGCATGGACTCGGCGCGGCGCCTGCGCAGCTCGAGGGTGAGCGTGCCGGAGCGGCGGCGCAGCTCCTCGAGGACATGGACCAGCTCGGCGTCGGCGGCCCCGAGGGCGGCGAGCTCGTGCTTGAGGGTCCAGCCGGCGCGCTCAGTCGCCCGGTACGCGCGCGACTCGGGCAGCGTGCGGAGCAGCTCGAGGAGCGCGGCACGGGCGTCGCGCAACTCGGACGCCAGCGAGGCGTGGTCGAGTGGCTCGGGGTCTTCGCTCATGCCCGCACGCTAGCGCTCGCCGATGTGCCGCCGCAACCGGCGTGCCAGCGCCCGAATCCAACTGTGAAGTCCATCCCGTATCCTCCGGTGGCGCCGATCGGAGTTGTATGCAGCCTCAGACCCTTTCCCCTCGCCCGGGTGGCCCGGACGCCGCCGCAGCGATCCAGCGCGCGGCCAACCTCGTGCGGGACAACGTCGCTCGCGTCATCGTGGGTGCCGACCAGGCCGTCACGCTGCTCCTCGTGGCCGTGCTCGCCCGCGGGCATGTGCTCCTCGAGGATGTGCCCGGCACCGGGAAGACGACGCTCGCGAACGCCCTCGCGAAGTCGATCGGCGCGACGTTTCGTCGCATCCAGTTCACGCCGGACCTGATGCCCTCGGACATCCTGGGCATCAACTACTACTCGCAGAAGAGTGGCGAGTTCGAGTTCCGCGAGGGGCCGATCGTCGCCAACCTGGTCCTGGCCGACGAGATCAACCGCGCGACGCCTCGGACGCAGTCCGCGCTCCTCGAGGCGATGCAGGAGCGCACGATCTCCGTCGATGGCGTGACGCGCACGCTGCCCAGTCCGTTCGTGGTGCTGGCGACGCAGAACCCGATCGAGCTCGAGGGGACGTTCCCGCTCCCCGAGGCACAGCTCGACCGGTTTCTCCTCCGCTTCCGCATCGGCTATCCCGACGAGCCGGGCGAGCTCGAGGTGCTGCGCCGCCTCGAGGACCACTCACCGCTGGAGGACGTGCAGGCGGTGCTCTCGGGCGGCCAGCTCGATGCCCTCAGCCACGACCTGAGCGCGATCCGCGTGGATGACGAGGTCGCTCGCTACATGGTGCGCCTCGCGCGCGCGACCCGTGAGCACGTCGCCTTCGAGCTGGGCGCGAGCCCGCGCGGCTCGATCGCGCTGTTCCACGCCTCGCGGGCGCTAGCCGCCACCGAGGGCCGCGACTACGTGCGCCCCGACGACGTGAAGCAACTGGCGCACCCGGTGCTCGCGCATCGCCTCGTGCTGTCCTCGCAGACACGCCTCCGCGGGCGCACGGTCGACGATGTGCTGGCGGACATCCTGCGCGAGGTGCCGGTTCCCATCGTGGACCGCAGCTGAGGCGATGGCTCTCCACAGCAACCCTCGAGCGGGAGCGCGGCGATGCGCGGGCTGATCGCCGAGAGCTGGCTACTCGCCTCGGGCTTTGTCGTGGCGGTCGGGATGCTGGCGGAGTCGAGCGTCCTGATTGCCCTCGGTGCGCTGCTCTTCTCGACGGGAGGGTTCGCGCGCCTCTGGGCGCGGCTCGCCCTCGCGGGCGTGACCTACGACCGCGAGTTCGCCATGCGGCGCGCGTTCGTCGGTGAGACCGTCGACGTGCAGACGCGTCTCGCGAACGCCAAGGTGCTGCCCGTCCCCTGGATCGAGCTGCGCGAGCAGGTCCCTCGCGACCTCCCCATCGAGGGCGTCCGCGTGCGCCCCTCCGGCGTGCCACGCGTGTCGCTGATCCAGCGGTCGACGTCGCTCGCGGGGAACGAAGCCCTCGAGTGGCGCTTCACCCTCGCGCCCGTCGAGCGCGGCGACTACCGGATCGGACCGACGCGCCTCAAGTCCGGGGACCTGTTCGGGTTCTTCGAGCGCGAGCAGTCGATCGAGCACCAGGACGCGCTCCTGGTCTACCCGCAGACGTTCACCCTCCCCGAGCTCGGGCTCGACAGCGAGCGGCCGTTCGGGGACCGCCGCGGCGGCAACCGCATCTTCGAGGACCCCTCGCGGGTGGTGGGCGTGCGGGACTACCTGCCGGGCGATCCCCTCAAGCGCGTCGACTGGAACGCGACGGCGAGGCTCGGGCGGCTGCAGTCGCGGCTCTACGAGCCGTCGCGCACCCTCTCGACGGTGGTGGCCCTCAACATCACGACGATGGAGCACTCGTGGGAGGGGTACATCCCGCTGCTCCTCGAGCGGAACATCTCGGTTGCGGCGTCCATCGCGAGGCACGTCGCGGAGAGCGGCGAGGCGGTGGGCCTGATCGCGAACGGCGCGTTCCCCGACTCCGACCGGCCGATTCGCCTCGGCGCCAGCTCTCACCCGGACCAGCTCGTCCACATCCTCGAGGCGCTGGCGACGATTGCGCCGTACACGACGGCCACCCTCGGCAGCGAGCTGGAGAGCCGCACGCACCCGCTTCCCGTCGGCGCCAACGTCGTCGTGGTCGCCTCGCTGATGCCGCACGACCTCGTGGCCACGCTCCAGCGGCTGCGCGGCGAGGGGCACACGGTGCACGTGGTGAAGACCGCCGACCTCGAGTGGGATGCTCCGCTCGGGCGGTCCATCCCGGTGCACGACGTCTCGGCGTTCGCGCAGGCACTCGAGGAGCGCAGCGGCATGCACGCCGGCGCCCTCCCCGAGCGGCTGCGAGGTAGCGGCACGCTGCTGGGAATCACACGATGAGCAAGAGCCTCCGGATCGGACTTCCGCTGCTTCTTGTGCTCACCGAGGCGATGGCGTGGATGTACGCCTCGCACGTCATAGCATCGTCGTACGAACGCGCAGTCCTTCGCGATCTCGCATCCCGAATCGGCGTGGCTTCAGCGCCCAAGACGCCCACCCCAATCGCGACGGTTCGCGATGGCACCGATTCCGACACAGCGCCCGCGCCACCACGACAGCGCCCAACGCCAACCGACGAACAAACCGTCGACGCCATTGCGGGGGCACGCGCTCGAGACGTGGCGCTCGAGGCTGCGGAACGAGCCACGGCAGGGCCACCATGGTGGCTTCTGTTAGCGCTTTCCATCGGGGCGTACTGCCTGACTCGGTTCATCCGCAGTGCAGGCCTAGGAGCACTCGGAACGACGCTCGGGATCCTCGTTTCGGTCGCCGCACTGAATGTCGCGTGGAGAATCGTCCTAGTTGGCGATGTGGCCTTCTGGAACGCGTCGGAGCTCGCGGACTACTTCGAGTCCGCCAGTCAGGGATTCCAGCCGATCGATGTCGTCGCGTTCACTGAAGATCCGAACCCGGGACTAGCCGACCCTCGAGCGGCTGGGTTCGGATTGGTCGTGAGCACGGCAGTCTGGATCCGCTTCCTCGCCATCGGCCGGTCTCCCGTCCGATGGGAGTCTGCCCTCCGCTCGTTCAGCCTCGGCTTCCCAGTAGTACTCGCAGCCACATTCGTCGGCTCGATGAATCGCGTGCCCGGTGGTGCTGCAGCCCTCGCGTATTTCACGCTGGCGCTTCTAACTCTGGCGATCGCGAACGCCGGGCGAGCAGTCGAGCAGGGAACCCGCAGTGGAGTGGGATCACGCGCGGGATTAATGAAGAGCCCTCTGGCCGCTATTCGAAGCCCGTGGGCGTTCGCGTCGGCAGCGGCCATTCTCATACTATTTGCGACTGGTGCGACGCTCGTCGCCTTCACCTCGTTTGGTGCCGGTACGGCGATCCTCCTTGTGGGGGATCTCGTGGCCCGTGTCGTTCAATCTATCGCGTTGCTCGTGATCACTCCGATCTACTGGCTCATTCAGTTCGCTGCGGACTGGATGAACCTGCGCTTGATGGACCTGAGTTTCATGACCCGGGCGCTGAACGAAGCCCGCCCGGACGTGATGCCTAGCACCCAGCACCCCGATGGAAGACTCTTCTGGGTCGGCGACGCGTTCCGCCTCGCCGGGTTCGCGCTGCTCGCCTACCTCGTCTACCGCGGGGCGCGCTACATGTTCAGCAAGCTGGAGTCGCGTCGCGCGGACAACGCGGAGGGAGACCGGAGCACGGTGACCTCGGCGGGCGGCTTTGGAGCGCTGCTCCGCGAGGCCTTCGCCGGGCGCCCGCACCGCGAGCGCGATGACGGTGGCTGGATGCGACGCCAGCCGGCGTACTGGCTCTACGGGCGCATGGTCCACGGCGCGGTCGAACGGCGGTTCGCACCGCGCGCGGGGGAGACACCCCTCGAGTTTGCGGCGGCGTCCCAGTTGGCGCTCGATGCTCCCGTGTTCACCTCGATCGCCCGCGAGTTCGACCGAGCACGCTACGGCGCCCACTACCCCTCGGAGGATGAGCTGCGCCCGCTGGCGGCCGCGCTGCGCGACTGGGAGACGGCGCATCCGGTCACGGACGAGATCCGGATGAAGCCGGGCCGGGACGAGGAGGCGCCACAGATCGAGATCGAGCGGACGCCGGATGTGCCGGAGCCGCCCCCCGAGCTCATGCCTCCGGTCTAACCGGGCGTGCCTCGAAGTGTGGCGCGGCCGTCCTCAAGGTGCAGCACGGCGAGCTGCGCGTACACGTCCTCGCGGGCACAGAACTCGAAGTCGTGCTCGAAACCGAGCGCGACGAGCGCACGTCCGTGCTCGGTGAGGCGGAACGCGCTGGCGAGGCTGCCCGGCACGGCCTCGAGGAGTGCGAGCGCCTCACGAGCCTGCGGGTCGGCGTTCGCCCCGAGCGCCACGAGCCGCCGCACGAACAGGCCTGCGGCGAGCGAGTCGTCGGTGGCGCGGACCCCTCCGCGCCCGGCGCAGACCACGAGGACGTCGCGTCCGGCGGCCATGCACGCCTCGATGGTGGACCGCGCGTTCAGCGGCGCCCCTGCCAGCACGAGCGGCGCTCTGGCGCAGGCGAGCAGCGCGGGCGTGCCGTTGGTCGTCGCCATGACCGCGGAGGTCCAACGCCCGAGGTCCGCGGCGGCGAACTCCGAGGGGGAGTTGCCGAAGTCGAAGCCCGGCGGCGGCAGTGCGTTTCGCTCGCCGCAGAGGAGGGCGCCGCTCCCGAGCTCGCCTCGGACCGCGCGCGCCTCCTCGATCGTGGCCACGGGGTAGATCGCCTCGATGCCGCGCGCGAGGAGCGTCGCGATGCTCGAGGTGGCGCGCAGCACATCGATGACCACGCACGTTCTATCGAGGGGTGCGCGCGCGGGAGGGAGCCATGCCACGTCGACTCGCATCTGCCGAGCGTACTCGAAGCGCGGCGCTCCTCGGAACGCGCGCGTGGCGTCCTGCCGCGGCAGGGAGTCCCCGCATTGCCGCCGGGAGCACCCCTCCCTAGACTGGATGCACGATGAGTGGTGCGCGAGCAGGATCGAGGGTGAGTGCCGCCCGGCCCCAGTGGCCGGCGGTCTCGATTATCGCGCTCTGACGCCTCCCCTCCCCCGAGCGCGTCTCGATGCGGCCGCCAGGTACGCGTCTGCGCACACTCCGAAAGCACACTCATGACCTCGACTCGCCCCGCCGGTACCTCAGGCCCTCGCCCGGCACGCCCGGTCCTGCTCTACGACACGACGCTGCGTGACGGACTCGGGATGGAGGGGCTCTCGCTCTCCCTCGAGGACAAGCTGATCATCGCCCGCAAGCTCGACGAGCTCGGCGTGCACTACATCGAGGGCGGGTACCCCGGCTCCAACCCCAAGGACGCCGAGTTCTTCCAGCGCGCCCGCGCCCTCGACCTCCGTCACGCGCGACTCGTCGCGTTCGGGTCGACGCGGCGCGCCGGCGGGGACACCGCGACCGACCCGGCGATCCGTGCGGTCCTCGAGGCGGGGACGCCGGCGATCACGCTCGTCGGGAAGGCATCCTCGCGCCAGGTGCGCGATGTCCTCGAGACGACGGAGGAAGAGAACCTCGCGATGGTCGCCGACTCCGTGGGGTTCCTCGCCGGCCAGGGCCGCGAGGTGGTGTTCGACGCGGAGCACTTCTTCGACGGCTTCGCGGAGGACGCCACGTACGCCCTCGCTGCGCTGCGCGCGGCCGCATCCGCTGGCGCCTCGACGGTCACGCTGTGCGACACCAACGGGGGTGCGATGCCCGCCGCCATCGTCGAGGCGGTGCTGCGCGCTCGGGAGGCCGTGGAGCCCCTCGGCTGCGCGGTCGGCATCCATGTCCACAACGACGGCGACATGGCCGTGGCGAACACGATCCTCGCGGTGGAGGCGGGCGCCACGCAGGTGCAGGCGTGCCTCAACGGCTGGGGCGAGCGCACGGGCAACGCCAACATCATCTCGGTGATCGCGAACCTCAAGCTCAAGATGGGACTCGATGTCGTCAGCGACGAGCAGCTGTCCCGCCTGACCGAGATCGCCCGCTTCGCCGACGAGCTGGCAAACGTGACGCCCAACCCTCGGCAGCCCTACGTTGGCGCGAGCGCGTTTGCGCACAAGGCCGGCCTCCACGTTGCCGCGATCACCAAGGCGGCAGGCTCGTACACCCACGTGGATCCCGAGGCCGTGGGCAACATCGAGCGCGTGCTCGTCTCGGAGCTGGCGGGACGCCGGAACGTGATCGCCAAGCTGCGCGAGCAGGGCAGCGACCTCGACCTGACCGAGGACCAGGCGCGCGCCGTCCTCGAACGGGTGAAGGATCACGAGGCGCGCGGGTATCAGTACGAGTCCGCCGAGGCCTCGTTCGAGCTGCTGGTCCGCCGCACGCTCGGCGGCTACGTACCGCCCTTCGAACTGGAGGACTTCCTCATCGTGGAGCGGCGCCGCCACGTGAAGTCGGATGCACCGGCCGAGGCGAACGAGATGCAGGCCGAGGCGATGGTGAAGGTCCGCGTGGGCGAGCGGCAGTCGCAGACCGCCGCCGACGGCAATGGACCGGTGTCCGCCCTCGACCTGGCGGTGCGCCGCGCCCTCCTCGAGTCGTTCCCGGAGCTCGAGCGGGTCCACCTGGTGGACTACAAGGTGCGCATCTTCAACTCGGGTGCGGGGGCGGACGCGGGCGTGCGGGTGCTCGTGGAATCGACCGATGGCCTGCACCTCTGGCGCACGGTGGGCGCCTCGACCGACGTCATCGAGGCGTCGTGGCTGGCGTTGCAGGACGCCTACGAGTACTGGGTGCTGCACCGCGGGCGGATGGTGCCCTAGCGCCGTCTCACCTCGAGGGCGGCGTGCCTCCGAGGACGGCTGGCCCTTCGACAGGCTCAGGGCGAACGGATGACGGCCGGCCTCGGCGCGGAGGCGTGAGGGCGCTGCCTCGATGACGGCGGGGCCCTTCGACAGGCTCAGGGCGAACGGATACAGGCGCGGCTCAGCGCGGACGCGTGAGGGCGTGCCCTCGATGACAGCGCCGGCCCTTCGCCAGGCTCAGGGCGAACGGATCAAGGCGCGGCTCACGGCGGACGCGTAAGGGCGCGGCCTCGAGGACGGCTGGCCTTTCGACAGGCTCAGGGCGAACGGATGACGGCGCGGCTCAGGGCGAACGGTTGAGGGCGAGCTCAGGGCCAACCGGTGAGAGGGCGCGCGGCCTCCGTCGCTAGGTGGCGCTCTCGGGCTCCAGGCGCAGCGAGGAGGCTTCGCCGGCGTCCTCGGTGCTGGCGGGCAGCGCCTCCGCGTCATCGATCGGCGGTCCGGCGAGCGGGAGGCGCACGGTGAAGGTCGTGCCGCTTCCGGTCGCGGACTGCACGGCCACGCTGCCTCCGTGCGCCTGGACGAGCTCGTGGACGATCGCCAGGCCAAGCCCCTGGTGCCCGCCTCGGCGGCGCGAGGGGTCGCCCTGGAAGAAGCGGTCGAACACGTGCGGCAGGGCCTCGGGCGCGATCGGCTCACCGCCGTTGTGCACCTCGATCACCGCGCTCGGGCCGTATCGGTAGGAGCGCAGCAGGATCTCGCTGCCCCGGGGCGCGAAGCGGATCGCGTTCTCGACGAGGTTCGTGAACACCTGCTCGAGGCGGCGGCCGTCGCCTCGCACTTCGCCGGCGCGCAGCTCGCGGCGCATCTCGACGCCGCCGGACTCCGCCTGGAAGGCAAATCGGTCCGCGGTCGCCGCCACGAGGTCGTCCACGTTCACGCTCTCGAGGTTCAGCGCGAGCTGACCGGAGTCGATGCGCGAGAGGTAGAGGAGGTCGTCGACGAGCGCGCCCATGTGCCCGGCTTCATCGTTGATCACCTGGCCGAGGCGCTGGTACTCCTCGACGTTCTCTGGCAGCCCCTCCGCGATGGCCTGCGAGAAGCCACCAATCGAGGTCAGCGGCGTCTTCAGGTCGTGGGTCATGTTCGCGACGAGCTGGCGCATCGCGCGCTGGTTCCGCCCGACCTCGGAGGCCATGCGGTTGAACGCGCGGGAGAGCTGCGCGATCTCGTCGTGGCCGCTGACCTCGATGCGCTGGTCGTAGTGCCCCTCCGCGATGGCCTCTGACGCGCGTGTCATCGCGCGCACGGGCTGGGTGATACGCCCCGCGACGACGATCGACAGCAGCACGGCCACGACGAAGGCGAGCGAGCCTGCCCAGAGCTGGCGAGGGAAGAGGAGCTCCCACGCGGCTGTGACGTCACTCGCGGGCACGGCAATCACGAGGCGCAGCGAGCCCGCCTCGGACTCCACGCGCGGCGGCGAGGCGGCGTTCGAGACGAACAGGTACAGGTCCTGCTGCTGCCAGCGCGCGAGCCACGCGCGGTAGGGCTGCCCCACGACGACGGGGGCGGGCTGATCGACGGCGAGCGTGACGCCGAGCATCTCCTCGCCGGGCTCCGTGTCGAGCACGACCTGGTTGTCGGCATCCAGCAGGAGCAGGCGCACCTCGTAGTAGCTGGCGGGGTCGCTCAGCTCGCTGCGGATGCGGAACAGCGGGTACCCGGCGCGCTCCATCTGCTGCACGCGGAGGGCGAACGGGTCCACCAGCCGGCCGTAGCGCTGCCTGGCGAACTCCGTCTGCTGCTCGCGGAGCAGCACGACGGCGCCGACGGACGCGAATGTCAGCGTGATCACGATCACGCTGAGGAACGCGACCATGAGGCGCAGCCGCAGGCTGAGGATCATTACCGCTTCCTCGGCGGCGGTTCGGCATCGGGCGGCACGAGCTTGTAGCCGACCCCCCACACCGTCTCGATGCGCGCGGACGCGTCCGCGAGCTTGTCGCGGAGCCACGCGACGTGCACATCGATGGTCCGAGGGTCGCCGAAGTAGTCCTCGCCCCACACGAGCGCGAGCAGCCGCTCCCGGTCGAGCACGACGTTCGGGTGGCGCAGGAACGCCTCGAGGAGGTCGAACTCCCGCTGACGCAGTCGCACGGCCTTCTCACCAACGGTCACGACGCGGCTCGCGGGGTCCAGCGAGACGTTGCCCACGGTCACGGCGGCCCGCTCGGTGGGGGACTGCGCGGCGGCCGCGTCCCACTCGCGGCGGCGCAGGTTGGCCTTCACGCGCGCCACCACCTCGCGAGGGTTGAAGGGCTTCGTGACGTAGTCGTCGGCGCCCATCTCCAGGCCCACGATCTTGTCGACGTCGTCGGTCCGAGCCGTGAGCATGATCACGGGCACGTCCGAGGTCTTGCGGATCTCCTGGCAGACCTCGAATCCCCCGAGCTCCGGCATCATGATGTCGAGCAGGACGAGGTCCGGGCTGTCGGCGCGGAACCGTTCGAGGGCTTCGCGCCCATCGTGGGCGGCGACTACCTCGTAGCCGGCCTCGCGGAGGTAGAGCCGGAGCAGCTGGACGATGTTCGACTCATCGTCGGCGACCAAGATCCTGCCTGGCATCTCAGCGGCCCTCTTCGGAGTGACGGAGCCGGCTCCCGCTCACCGAGGCGAGCAGCGCCAGCGCGCTCGCACCTGCTCCCACCGTACCTGTTGCTGCAAGCAGCCGGACGATCCGGCTCCGTCTGGTTTCAATCGTCGCAGCAGGGCGTTGGGGTTCCACGAGGAGAGTGTAAAGAATCGATAATTCTGGCGCCCGCCCGCGCGGCGGCGCCTCGCGGGGTGCCCACTCGCGTCGCCCCGGGGAAGAGCGAGGAGTGGTGTCGGGCCGCGTCGCTTCGGCCCCACTCCGCGCGTGATCAGCTACCGATGCTCGGGTTCCGGTGCGACGCCATTCGAGTCCGCGCGTTCGGTCGAGCCGCCATTCGAACGGCTGGCCCCGTTGCGCCCCAGCGACTTCAGCTGTTGCACAGCTCGCGGATTCCCCCCGGGACGAGCGGCCTCGCGATTCTGCCCGGCCACCTGTTCGAGCAGCTCCTCGCGCAAGACGGTGATGCTCGTCGGCGCATCGATGCCGATCTTCACGCGGTCGCCATCGATGCTCAGAATGCGGACGGTGGTGACCTGGTCGATCACAATGCCTTGCTCGGCCTTGCGAGTAAGGATGAGCACAACGGCCTCCTGCCGGATCCAGCCCGAGCCGGCCCTTCGGGCAATGGCGGTGCGGGTTTCCCCGCTCGGCACGTTTTATGTTACGCCGAAAGTGGTAAATGCAACGTCTGAAAAATCGGAAAACGCATCGAAAGATTCGAATCCGGAAGGACGATTTGACGGCCCTTCCGCGTCTCTCGATTCAGCACCACGGGCGCGAGCAGGTTCGCCGTGATCTCCTCCACGGCAGGACTCAGTGTCAGCAGGCACCTGACCAGCGCCGTCTGAGGCGTGCGAAGTCCAAGGTCCTCGCAATCACGATCGGTCAACTCGAACGCGTACTCCGGGTAGAAGAGAAACGGCTCGATTGTCGCGAACGCGACCTCGGGTTCCTCGAGCGACTGGAGCCACTCAACCGGTGAGTCGCTCTCGGGAATGATCGCGTAGCGGTGCAGCCGCTCGAATCCCGCAAGCCCCGGCCGGAACTCGTACACATCCGCTGGTTCGACGGTGAGACGCTCCGCCGCCCCATACCGGTACGTCACGATGTCCACGGTTGACCCCTTCTACCGGAGAAAGTCGAGCAGACTCATTTGCGACGTCCGGGCAGCCGAAGCGAGGGCTGCCTGATACGTCGTCTCCTGCGTTTGCAGACGCACCAGCGCCTCGGATAGATCGACGTCTTCAAGGCTGGAGCGCATGGACTCAACGAGTACGTACTCGTCCTCGTGACGCTGACCGGCGGCTTCGACGCGCAACACGCGCGCGCCGATCTCGCTGCGAATCGTCAGCTCTTCGTCCATGCTCGCCTTCAGCGCACCCGTCGAGTTCCTGACGGCCGTGCGGTCGTCGGCGTTCAAGGCGTCGCGCAGCTCGATGAGTCGCTGGAACGCAGCCGGGAAGAACTGCGTCCCGTTCACGTTCACATCGACGCGCTCACCCTGCGCGATCTCGCGCTCGATGATGCCGGTGTCGCCGTTGTATGTGACGGTCGATGGACTGCCCGGGATGTCCTCCGTGAATGGCTTCACGTTGGTCCTGTGTCCCGAGAACAGGTAGCGGTCGCCGTGCTGCCGATTGCCGACGTTCACCGCCTGCGCGATCAGCTCGCTGACCTCGAGGGCGATCTTTGATCGGTCGCTCGCACCCAGCGAGTCGTTCGCCCCCTGGATCGACAGCTCATGGGCGCGCGCCAGCAGGTCGTGGATGGCGCCAAAGGCAGCCTCCGAGGCGGCCAGGTCCTGCCCAGCCACGGCCACGTTGCGCTGGTACTGGTTGTTGTTCGCACCTCGGGTCAGCAGGCCCAGGACGCGGCCGGTGCCGACCGGATCGTCCGAGGGCTTCGTGATGCGCTTGCCGGTCGCCACGTGACCCTGCTCGTCGATCATGCGTGACTGCGCGCGCTGGATCTGCCCGAGCATGCGCTCCGATAGCCAGTTCGTCGAGACGCGCATCGTCAGATGGTCCGGTTGATCAGGGTGTCGAGCATCTCGTCGATCACCTGAATCAGCTTCGATGCGGCCTGGTATGCGCGCTGGAACTGGACGAGCTGCACCGTCTCCTCATCGAGGTTGACGCCCTTCGCGCCCTCGCGGGTGGCGTTGAGCTGCTCGATGACCAGCGACTGGGCCTCGGAGCGGCTGGTCGCCTCGCGCAGGCTCACGCCGACGCCGGAGACGATCGAGCCGTAGAAGTCGTTGTAGGTCTGAGTGCTCCCGTTGAGCACTCGGGCGTGCTGCAGGTCCGCGAGCGCAAGCGCGTTCCGGGAGTCTCCGGGCACGCCTCCGGCCGTACTGGACGCTGCGACAAAGTTCGAGTTGGCCGCCACCGCGGCATCGACGGCGATGGTCCCCGCACTCGTGCCCGTGAAGAACGCTCGGCCGGTCCCGCCATCGAGTCCGTAGCCAGCGGCGTGCGCGGTGTTCACGTCGTTGATGATCTGGGCGACGAGCGTGTCCAGCTCGGTGATGCGCGCGGGCACGTAGCTGTCGCGCATGTCGAGGTTCGCGCGGATCTCGCCCTTCGCGGCGTTCAGCGCGACGCCGTCGGTGACGAAGCGGATGTCGAGGTAGTTCGCGTTAAGCGCGTTCGGGACGCCCTCGAGGGCGAACGACCGGTTGCGCGAGACCAGCGGGTGGCCGCCGACGGAGACCTCCATCGACCCGTTGTCCACCTCCATGTAGGTGACGTTCATCAGCTGCGCGAGGCGGTCCAGCGCGGCGTCGCGCTTGTCCTCGAGGTCCCCGGTGGACGTGCCGGACAGCTTCATCGGCACGATCTGCTCGTTCAATCGCGCGATCTGCTCGGTGAGCCCGTTGACCTCGGTGATCGAGGCGGCGATGCGGTTGTTGGCATCGGTGCGCTGCTGCACCAGGGCGTTCCCGAGGCGATTCGCGGCCATCGATAGCGTCTGCCCCGCCTGGATCACGGCGATGCGGGCGGGACCGGACTCGGGGTTGTTGGACAGGTCGCGCCAGGCGTTGAAGAACTGATCGAGGGCGGCACGGATGCCGGCGTCGCCGGGCTCGGCCATCAGGCTCTCGATGCTCGTGAGCGCCTGCGTCTCGGTGTCGTACTGTGCGCCGCTCGCCAGCTGCCCACGCAGCTGGAAGTCGGCGAAGATATCGCGCACGCGACTGATGTCCATCACCTGCACGCCGAAGCCGGGATGCGGCAGGCCATCACTCTCGTAGGCGCCCGGGATCGCCTCGAGGCGTGCACGCTGGCGGCTGTAGCCGGGCGTCGAGGCGTTCGAGATGTTGTGCGAGGTGGTATCGATCGCCAGCTGCTGGGCAAGCAGCGCCTGCACGGCGGTGTTCAGCGAGATCGAGATGCTCATCGCGGTGTCCTACGCGCTGCGGTCGAGCTGCGGGCGACGCCCAGCCTCGGCGGTGCGCCCACCGGCGTCGTAGAGGACGCTGGTCATCATCGAGCGGAGGTACTGCAGCCAGCGGTCGACGATGTCGCGACTGGTCCGCAGCAGCAGCGCGTTCCTGGCGTTGGCATCGCGCGCGGCGGTCGCGCGCTGGCGGAGCTCCATGCCAACGGAGGTGAGGGACGCCCCGGCCGGCCCGGCTGCCTCGGCTACTTGAGTGAGGGTCAGGCTCGCGGGCGGAAGCCCCACGGACCCACCGATCGCGACGAGTGCGGTCATGCGCTCGGACTCGAGCGCGGCCATGAGCTCCAGGAGGCCCTCACGCTCATCCGTGAGCTTGGTCAACGCCTCGACGTCGCCCCCGACGATCGCCCGCTCTTCGCGGCGCGCGAGGTCGAGCATCGACACCATCGTGTCGCGCTGCTGTTCGAGCGCGGAGGTCAGAGCGGCGACGCCATCGAGGAGCTGGATCATGCCTGCACACCCTCGGTGGTGCCGTTGGTGGCGGCCTGCAGCATGCGGGCCGCGATCTGGTTCGCGTTGACGCTGTACGTGCCGTCGTTCACCCGGGTACGCAGGCTCTCGACGAGCTCCGGGCGCACGTCGGAGGCCGCCTCGGCCGCCTCGAGCGTCCGTGCGAGCAGGCGTGCCTGCTCGGAGAGCGCCACGCTGTCGGAGCGCCGCGCGCGGACGGCGCCTCCGGTGCGAGTCTGCGCCGCGCCACCCGCCTGGCCGACCTCGCCAAGCGAGCGGCGATAGACGCCGGAAGCATCCTGGGGACGGACTGATTGGACCATCTCGGGTTCCTTCCGTTAGGACGGCAGCTCGCCAGCCTGCCGCAGCATCTCGGAGATGGTGCGGTAGGCCTGGAGGTTCATCTGGAACGAGCGACTCGCGACGATGAGACTCGTCAGCTCGGTGCCCATGTCCACGTTGGAGGCTTCGAGGCGAGACCCGGCGACCTGGCCGAAGCCGTCGTCACCGGAGCTGCCCTCGACGGCTGGGCCGGAGGCATCCGTCGGGAGGTAGAGGTTCGCTCCGATGCCTGCCAGCGACTCCGGGTTGACGAAGCGCGCGAGGCTGAACCGCCCGACTTCCACGGCGACCGTCGTGGACGGGTCGTCGGCGGCGCGCGCGGCGAGCTCTTCCTCGGTCATTGGTCGCACGGCCTTGAGCGTGCCGGTCTCGTCCACGCTGAGCGAGACGTACACCTCGGGGAGCACGATCGGCGGCTCGAGCGGTGTGCCGTCGGCGAGCACGAGGCGGCGGTCGGCGTCGACGTGGAACGCTCCGTCCCTGGTGTACGCGGCGGTCCCGTCCTCGAGGCGCACCTTGAAGAGCCCGGGACCGACGATCGCGAAGTCGAGGGGCGACTCGGAGGGCTGGAGCGTGCCCTGCTCGAACGCGCGGTGAATCGCGGAGGTCTCGACGCCTCCGGCGGTGGTTGCGTCCTGCACGGGCAGTTGCCCCTGCACCGCCTGCAGGATCTCGGCGGTGTCGAGAAGCGCCTGGAAGTGCACCTTGACGCGCTTGTAGCCAGCCGTGCTGACGTTGGCGACGTTGTTCGAGATCAGCTCGATCTGTCGCTGATGTTCGAGCATGCCGCTCAGCGCGGCGTCGATGGACACCGTCATCGCTAGCCCACCCGTCCGATCTCGGTCACAGCCTTCTCGAGGTTCTGGGCGAGCTCGCGCATCAGACGCTGGTTCGCCTCGAACTGCCGCGAGGCCTGCATCAGGCGTGACGTCTCCGCGGCGAGCTCCACGCTCGACTGCTCGAGCTGCCCCTGCTCGAGACGCGGCTCGGAGCCGGCGGTCGCGAGGACGGGCGTGCCCACAGTCGTGAACGCCGAGCCGTCGGCGCGCACAAGCTCGTCCGCGGGCATGTCGTAGAGCGCGATCTGTCCGACCACGTCCTCACCGACGACGACTTCGCCGTTGCGCAGAATCCTCGGATTGGCGTCGCCGACGGTGATCGAGAGGCCGTTCGCGTCCAGGACGACGCGGCCCTCGGACGTGATGATTTCGCCGGCGTCGTTCGTGGTGAAGTGGCCGTCGCGGGTGTATACGGTCTGGCCGCTGGCCTCGCGGGTGGCGAAGAAGCCGGGGCCGACAATCGCAAGGTCGAGCGCCTCGCCCGTCCTCGTCAGGGTGCCCTGCTTGAGGACGGGGCGCCGGTCGTCCTGGTAGGCGCCGGTGCCGATCGCGCCGAGGCGCGTCTGGAGGCTGAGCGGCACGGGGAGCGGCGCGTTGCCGACGCGCGTCGCCAGCACCTTCTCGAACGAGGAGTCGGCGGCGGCATCCTCCTTGTAGCCCGTCGTGTTGAGGTTCGACAGGTTGTTCGCGACCGCCTCCTGGCGGCGCAGGTTGACGAGCAGTCCAGAGGCGGCGGTGTAGAACCCTCGGATCACGAGGTCCTCCGTCCCAGCCGACGGCCAATGGCGCCGGTCAGGAGCATCGCCCCGAGGAGCATCAGCCCGCGCACGACATCGGGGACCAGGGGGGCCTCGCCGGTGGTCGGCAGCTGCGCCGGCCGGTTGCTCACGTCGCCCGGGGTCGTGCCGCGCTGGCTCGTCGAGCCGGCCGCACCCGTCGAGGGTTGAGCGGCACGATTCGTGACGTCGCCCGTCGACTGCTGGCCCTCGTGCGAGGAAGCGAGCGCGAACCGTCCGCCGATGGCCCGGCGGTCGGTTGGCTGAGGCGCGTCGTCGGGCTCGGGCTCAACGGTGAGGATGAAGAGGTCGAAGCCGAAATCGGTGATCAGCGGGAGCGTGCCGTCGAGGACTGCCTTGCCACTCGCGTCCGCGTTGAAGCGTCCGGCTGAGATCGCCGCGTTCGTCTGCGAGTTCACGAGCCACGCCTGGTAGCGCTCGCGCTCGAGCTGGGGGAGGCGGTCGGCCTGCACCTTCGCGTAGCCCTCGGCGAACGAGAGCTCCAGGCGGCCCGTCGCGTCCTGCGGGCCCCAGTTCGAGAGGCCCTCGATGTAGCGCAGGTCGACAAACGTCGGCACGCCGTTCGCCCGGCCGGGGGTCGGCCCCTGCGCGAGCAGCATGGTCGCGAGGACGGCGAGGATGGCGAGGACGAACCCCGCGCTGCAGCGGCGGCGCGCGTGATCGAGCGTCATGCCGCGCTCCGCGGACTGCGGCCGAGGCGCGCAGCGCGCACCTCTTCGATGCCCACGCCGAGCCGGCGCGCGATCGAGCGGTCCGACAGACCTTCGGCCAGGAGCTGCGCGACGGCGCCTCGGAGGTTCAAGGGAGCGAGAGCCGCCGCGGACCGTCCCGCCCTCGGGGATGGCGTGCCTCGGGACAGCGCGGGCGACTCGCCAGCGAGCGCCGAGAAGGTGTGCGCTGCCGGCGCCGCCACGGCCAGCTCGGACAGTCCGGGCAGTCCGGGCAGTCCGGGCAGTCCGGGCAGGCCAGTCAACGGGGCAGGCCTCGAGGCGTCCACGCGGCTGCCGGTGGCGCGCAGCTCCGCGAGGAGCTGATCCATGGACTCCGCGATCAGGTCCTCAATCATCCGGTCCGTGCGCGCCGCACTCCGAGGGCGCGCCACGTAGTAGGCGTGTGCGAGCACACCGACCGCCAGCAGCATCAGGGGAAGTCCAACGAGGAGGACCGCTCCGAATGCCGTCTGGACGCTCATGCCGCTTCCTGTCTCCGCCTCGCCAGCGACGCTCGCACCCTCGAAAGTGCCCGAGCGTGCAGCTGGCACACGCGCGACTCCGAGATGTCCAGCACTCGGCTGACCTCGCGCATGGTGAGCTCGTCCTTGTAGTAGAGCGACAGGATGACCTGCTCGCGCTCCGGGAGTTCCCGGATCGCGGCGGCGAGATCCCCAATCATTTCCTCGCGCTCGAGCCCGCTGGTGACCTCCTCGACGTCAGGGTCGGCCACCGAGATGTCGGAGGGCCCGTCGTCGTCGTCGCCGCTGAAGCCCATCGCGTCGAGCGAGATCGTGACCCACGACACGTCCACGATCTGCTTCAGGTACTGCTCCACGGTGAGGCCCAGCTCCGCCGCCACCTCGGCGTCCGTGGGTTCACGCCCGAGGTCGACCGTGAGCTTCGAGACGGCCCGGTCCGCGACGCGGGCCTTCTGCCGCACCGAGCGCGGGAGGCGATCGAGGGCACGGAGCGTGTCGATGATCGAGCCGCGGATCCGAGAGATGGCGTACGTCTCGAACTTCACGCCCTTCGAGGGCTCGAACCGCTCGACGGCCTCGATGAGCCCGATCGTCCCCGACGACAGCACATCCTCGTAGTCGAGGATCGCGGGCAGCGAGATCGCCAGGCGACCCATGACGTACTTCACGAGGGGCGCGTACTGGAGGATCAGTTGCTCGCGCACGGCGCCGTCGCCCGCCGTCGTGTAGCGCTCCCAGAGCTCAGCGTTGTGGCGCTGTAGCTCGGTCATCTGCTCGCCCTGGTCCGCGCTCGGTGCGACTTGTGGGGTCATGGGACTCTCCGCGTTCGTTCGCTAGGGGTGGACTTCGGGCCTAGGCAGCCG
>JADLFF010000118.1 GCA_020845735.1 Dehalococcoidia bacterium | reverse complement strand
TGCGCGCACCACGAACGCAGTGCGCTCGCCGGAACGGGGACACGATGACGGCATGGGCAGGCATCGCGATCGCGATCACCGTCGGGCTGGCATCGGCACTCCAGACGGCCATGCTCGGCGCGATGGGCCGCGGGCGCGCCCCCATCGAGGCCGCATGGGTCTCCCTGCTCGGCTCGATCGTCGGGATCTCACTCGTGATGCTGTTCCGCGCCACCCGCGGCGACGCGCACGCCATGCCCCAGCCGCTCGACCGGCCGTGGCCCTACGTCGCCGCGTTCGCCGTCGCCCTCGCGATCCTGATCCTCTCGATGCGCGGGCTGCCCTGGTACTTCGGACTGGCGGGCCTCGGCGGCGTGATCTACCTCGCGACGGCGGCGCTCCTCGTCCCGAGGCTGGGCGTGGCGATCTTCTTCGGCGCTACCACCGCAGGCTCGGTGATCGGCGCGCTCGTCATCGACCAGCTGGGCGCCTTCGGCGCGACGCCCGCACCCGCCTCGGTGGCACGCGTGGGCGGACTCGGCCTGATCCTCGTCGGCGTCATCGTCGCAAGGCTCGGCAAGTGACGAGGACGAAGCGCTACCGACTAGTCGTCAGCTATGGGATGATGAGTGTGAATCTGTCGGATCCCTGACGAGACCGGCGAATGCAGCCGCCGAGGCTCGATTGCAGCGCAGGAGGCGACGCAATTGGCCACGATGGAAACTACGCGGCTGCGCATCACGCCGGGCTACTACAACGAATCTCTCGAGATGTTCCAGCGGATGGGCAACTACGTCGCCTCCTTCGACGGGGCGGCGCTCCTCCGCATCCACGAGTGGCACGTCACCGACACCCGCCCCGAGGTGTCGCTGCAGCTCGTCTTCCACGACGCCCTGACACGCGCGCGCGTCCTCGATCGCATGCGCGCCGACGGCGTGCGCAGTCCGTTCATGATGGCGCTCCGCTCGCCGCGCCCACCGGTCGAGGTGGTGCGACGCACCTGGCTGGAGACGCTCCAGCTCGACTCAGCCGTGCCACTGTCGAGCGCGGTCACGGCCTACTCGGTGTTCCTGCCCGAGCCGGGCCGCGAGCTGGAGGCACGCAGCGTCTGCGTCGCCTCGGAGGACCGGCATCGCACGTTCGGTGTGGAGGCCACGCTCTGGGTCGCGCGCCAGGCCGGGACCTTCCTCGGCTGGCACGTCATGGAGACAGGCTTCGACAGCTTCGAGGACATGACGGCGTACCAGGAGCTGAGCGGCGCGACGTTGCCCCTCGCCTCACCCCTCGACACGGCCGTGACGACCGGCCTCATGCGGCGCATTGGCTGGTCCGTCGCGACGACCATCCACGTCTGAGGATCCGCGGCCGAGCAGGCGACGCCCGCGTCAGGTCGCTGCGGGCGCCTCGGGCGCGCGACCGCGGATCCGCGCCCACAGGCGGTCGAAGTCGCCTTCCTCGTAGGCCACGACCATCTGCGCCGCGACTGCCACGCTCGAGTACGTCCCCGAGATGATGCCGACCAGGATGACGAGCAGGAACTCGCGGATGGTCTCCCCTCCGAGGAGGAGGAGCGCCATCACTGTCAGCATCACGGTGATCGACGTGTTGAACGACCTCGCGAGGGTCTGCAGCAGCGCGGCGTTCACGTTCGTCGCCAGCGGCAGCGTGGGGTGCGTGCGCACGTTCTCACGGATGCGGTCGAAGACCACGATCGTGTCATGCACCGAGAAGCCGATCACGGTGAGGAGCCCGGTCACGAACATCAGGTTCACTTCGACATCGAACACCTTGCCGAAGAACGAGTAGATCCCGAGGGTAATGATCACGTCGTGGAGCATCGCCACGATCGCGCACGTGCCGTAGAGGAACGGACGCGGCACGCTACGGAAGGCGAACGCGATGTACATGAGGATCGCCAGCGACGCGACGAGCACCGCGATCGCCGCGTTCCGCACGGCCGCCGTGGACACCACCGGCGACACCTGGGCAAACTCGCGCACGGTAAACGGCCCCACCTGCTCGCGGAGCGCCTGCTCGATCTGGGCCCGCTCGTTGTCGGGGTCCACGGTCGATGACGTCGCAGCGGGGGTCGCCGCAGCAGACGGCGTGAAGTCGCGCGTCGAGGCCTGGGCGACGTACCCCACGAGGCCATCGGCCAGCACTCGATAGAGCGTGCCGCCCTCGGCGCACCCGTCGTACTTCGCGAGGACCTGGGCCCGCGTCCCGTTCGGCTTCGCACCGATGCTCTCGGCGACCGTCGGGCACGAGGTGATGGACGTCGAGCCTGCCGGCGCCACGGCCACACCGGTGGTGGCGTTGAACAGCGAAATGTCACCGACCTGGTCGGGTGCGCCGAGGGTCAACGTGCCGATCTCGGGGATCGGCGTGGGCCCCACCGGGGCGGCCTCGGGCGTGGGCTCCACCTCGTTCAGGGCATCAGCGGGGACCCGGAGGGTGCTCGTTCGCACGAGGTACTCGTTGGTCCCGGCGCTCTGGATCCGCGCCTCGGTGTGCCCCATCTCGCGGTAGACATCGCGCACCTGGGCCGCCGTCACCGCCGTTTCGAACCGGTACAGCGCCGTGGAGCCCGAGGAGAACTCGATGCCGGGCTTCAGCGCCGGCGGGATCGCGAGCAGGATCAGCGCGATGACCGCCATGCCTCCCGAGATGAGGAAGAGCCAGCCGCGGTTGTGAACCAGGTCGATCCTGTGGACTCTCATCGGTCACCTGCCGGGAGCATCTCCTGCTGCGCGCCGGGCGCCAGCCAGATCGGGTTCGCGAAGCGCGTGCCGATGAAGAGGTGCAATAGCGCTCGGGTCACGGTGATCGCCGTGAACATCGAGATGCCCACGCCCACCACGAGGGTCAGCGCAAACCCTCGCACGAGGGGGGCATCGAACGCCCCGATCCCGGGTATCTCGATGCCGCCGCCGAGCGCATAGAGGATGATGCAGGTGATCAGCGTCGAGGCGTTCGAGTCGCGGATGGATGGCCACGCGCGCGCGAACCCCGCGTCGACGGCTGCCGCGTAGCCTCGTCCGGCGCGCAGCTCCTCCTTCATGCGCTCGAAGATCAGGATGTTCGCGTCCACGGCCATGCCGATCGAGAGCACGAACGCCCCGATGCCCGCCAGTGTGAGCGTGATCGGGATGAGCTTGAACATCGCCAGCGACAGCAACGCGTAGATGAGCAGCGCCCCCGAGGCAAGCACGCCGGCCATCCGGTAGTACAGCACCATGAACAGCACGACCACGAGGAACGCGATCTCCCCGGCCACCACCGACTGCCGCACAGAGTCCGCACCGAGGGTGGCATCGACCTGCTGTTGCTGCAGCACGGACAACTCGAGGGGCAGCGCACCCGAGTTGAGCTGGATCACCAGCTCCTGCGCGCGCTGCAGGTCGAGCCCGGTGATCTGACCACGATCGCGGATCGTGCTGCCGACGTTCGGCGCGGACAGCAACTCGTTGTCGAGGAAGATGCCGAGCGGCTGGTTCAGGAGCCGCGTCGTGACCTGCGCGGACAGCTCCGGCCCGTCGCCCTGCCACTCGAAGTTGACGGCCGGCGAACCGAGCTGGTCAGCACCGACAAACGCGTTGGCCTTGAGCGAACGCCCGTTCAGGGGCAGTGCCCGGCCATCGATGATGCCGTACGACTGCACCCACTGGCCCTCGGCGTCACACACCGCGGGCTCCTCGCCGCCGGGCAGCGTCTGCTGGCCCGCGGCCTCGCAGAACCGGAGCAGCGCGGTGCGCCCGAGCAGCGATCGCGCCTCGTCCGGGGTGAGCCCGGGCAGCTGCACCGAGATGTTCGACTGGCCCTGCCGCGTGATCTCGGCCTCCGCCACGCCCGAGGCGTCGACGCGCCGCCGCAGCACGCGGATGGTTCCATCAAGCGCGTCGTCGAGGTTGCCCTCGAACCCGTCGGGGATGGTCGCCGCGAGCAGCAGCCGCGTCCCACCTTGGAGGTCCAGGCCGAGACGCATCTCGGTGCGCTCGAAGCTGCCGATCTTCACCCCTCGACCCGCGGGCCACGGCACGCCGGGCGGCAGCACCGAGGCGGGGTTCGCGGGCCATACCACCCAGAGGCTGGCGGCCACGAGCAGCCCCAGCAATGCCAGCGGGACGAGTTGGCGTCGCCTCATGCGTCCCCCGAGGCGGCCGGCGCGGGCTGCTCCTCGGCGGCGCGCCTGGACACCAGCTCCACGGCCGCAGGGGTCGCCCTCAGCACCACGCCGGGGGCGGCCTCCAGATAGATCTGCATCGGTCCCTCGTCAGTCGTCTGGATCTCTTTCACGGTGGCATAAAATCCGCCTGTAGTCAGCACCTCATCACCCACCTGGAGCTGCGAGATGTCCGACCGCCGGCGCTTCTGTTGCACGATCACCGGGCGCATGAGGATGAAGTAGAACGCGGCCAGCACGGCGATGAGCATCAGGAGGACATCCATCAGCGTGCCCCCCCGGCAGTCGTCGCGCCGATCTCCTCCACCTCGTCGCCGGGCTCACCCTCGTCCACCCAGCCCGTCCCGCGCAGCTTCTGCAGCTTGCCCAGGTCCGGGACGTGGTCGACGTAGAGGATGCCATTGAGGTGGTCCACCTCGTGCTCGAGTGCCTCCGCGAGCAGGTCGTCCTCCGCCGTGATTTCCACTCGCCGCCCGTGCGCGTCGAGGGCCTCCACGGTGACCTTCACCGAGCGCTCGAGCGCACCTCGATAGCCGGGTACCGAGAGGCAACCCTCGGCTTCCATCAGCCGCGTGCCCGACCGCGCCTTGACCCGCGGATTGACGAGGGCAAATGGCTCCTCGTCCGGCATCCCGAGCACGACGACCTGCAACCCGACGCCGATCTGCGGCGCCGCGAGTCCCACCCCCTGCGCCTCGTGCATCGACTCGATCATGTCGTCGATCAGCGCACGGATCGCGTCGTTCACGTCCTCGACGGCCGCCGCAGGGCGACGGAGGACCGGGTCCCCGAGGTATCGAATCGGGCGCACGGTCACGGTTGGCCTCGTTGGATCCGGGGCGCAGTGATCTGGGCACGCATGGCGGTCAGTGTACCGAGTCGCCTCGCGAGCGTCCCTTGCTGCGCTCACCCGTGATGAGGCGCGCGGCACCCAATCACGTGACCACCACCGGGTCGATGTCGACCGCCCACGGCGGAGACAGCTCGACCTCGCGGAGGACGGCGGCGGGGTCGGGAGCAAACAGCAGGATCTGCCATCGATAGCGGCCGCGCAGGCGGGGAATCGAGGGCGGACTCGGGCCACGCACATCGATGTGCGGGAACGCGGCCGTCCGCGCCTGCAGCTCGGCGGCCACGCGTCCCGCCTCCTCACGCGCATAGTCACCGTGCTCGTGCGAGATGACGAGGCGCGCGATCCGTCGAAACGGCGGGAACCCGAAGCGTCCCCGCCGCGGCAGCTCCGACTCGAAATAGCCGTCAACATCGTGGTCGGCGACCGCCTGGATCGCGGGCTCCTCGGGACGCATCGTCTGGATGATCACGCGGCCATGGAGGTCGGCGCGCCCGGCACGCCCGGCCACCTGCTCGAGGAGCTGGAGCGTCCGCTCGCCCGCGCGGAAGTCCCCCTCCCGCAGGGAGTAGTCGGCCAGCACCACCCCCACGAGGGTCACCAGCGGCAGGTCGAGGCCCTTCGCGACCATCTGCGTGCCCACCAGCACGTCGGCCTCGTGGGCGGCGAACCGGCGGAGGTGCTCCGCGTGCTGCTCGGCGTTGCGCGCAGTGTCGCGGTCCCAGCGCAGCACGCGCGCCGTCACGAAGTGGAACCGCACCTCGCGCTCCACCTCCTGGGTGCCCGCGCGCGTCCTCGCGAGGCGCAACCCACATTCCGGGCATGCGGGCGGCACGGGCCTCGAGCGGTTGCACTGGTGGCAGACGAGGCGGCCACGCACGGGCGCGCCGGGCGCCGGCTGCTGCGCGGGGTCATGCAGGGTGAACGCCACATCGCACGCGGAGCAGGTCGGCGAGTGCCCCTGCGGACACAGGAGGAAGGCCGCACGCCCGCGGCGATTGAGCAGCAGGATCGCCTGCTCGTCGCGGTCCAGCGTCTCGGCAAGCGCGCTCACGAGCGGCGGCGAGAACAGCGATCGCGATCCGCGCATGTCGACGATGTCCACCTCGGGAAGCTCGGACCACGGCAGCGCCCGAGGCGGACCGGACGGCTGCGGCACCACGCGCACCCGCCTCGGCAGATCCAGCCGCTCGATGTCGCCTCGCGACGCGGCGTACCAGTGCTCGGCGCTGGGTGTCGCCGTCCCGTACACGACGACCGCGCCCGTCAGCTCGGCGAGCCTCGCCGCGACGCTCCTCGCGTCGTACCGAGGCGCCGGGTCGACCTGCTTGTACGTCCACTCGTGCGCCTCGTCGATGACGATCAACGCGAGGTTCGGCACCGGCGCGAAGATCGCCGACCGCGAGCCCACCACGACGTCACACTCACCCGCCTGCACCCGGTGCCACTCGTCGAACTCCTCGCCCAGCGTCAGCCCCGAGTGCAGCACGCCGATCCGCCCGGGGAATCGCTCGGCGAACCGTCGCGTCGTCTGGGCAGTCAGCGCGATCTCGGGGACCAGCACGATCGCGCGCCCGCCCGAGGCCACGGCGTGCTCGATGGCGTCGAGGTAGACCTCGGTCTTGCCCGAGCCGGTCACGCCCTGCAGCAGAAACTCCGTGCCACTGCGCTGGTCGACGGCCTGACGTATGCGCTCGGCGGCATGACGCTGCTCGGCGACCAGCTCCACCGCGACGCGGCGCACGACGTCGACCTCACGGAGCGGATCGCGGCGGTCGAGCTGCGACTCGAGGCGTACCGCGCCCGCGGTCTCGAGGAGCGTCACCGCCTCGCGCGTCCCACGCCCGAGCTCGCTCGTCAGCTCGGGCAGCCGCAGCGGTTCGGCGGAGCGGACCAGCCGCTCGAGGATGCCGACGACAGCCGCCTCCTCTCGCGAATAGGCGAGCGTTCGCGCGTGCCGCTCGGTCTCCTCAGGCGTCAGGACGAGGCGAACGCTGTCACCGTCGCGCCGCAGCAGGCCCGCATCGACGAGCGTCGCGACGGCCGGAGCGCCACGCGCGATGCGCGCCGCGGCGACCTCACTGAGTGCGCCGCCAGCCTCGATGACGGCACGCAGGGCCCGGGCCCGCCGCGAGCTCCGCGACCCCACGATCCCCTCGAGGCGCGCGCGCGCCTGCTCGGGGGTGTCCACCAGGCGCACCACCTCGACGACGCGCGCCTGCCCGCGCGGCCGCGCGAGGGTGTAGCGCCGCTCAGCGAACCCGCGCCGGAGCAGCGGCGTCAGCGCCGCGCTGAACCCGCGCTCGGCAAAGCGCTCCCGCAGATCCTCGAGGTCCTGGGGCTCATCCGTCAGCAACGACAGGAGGTGCTGCTGGCGCGGGCTCAGGCCGTCTAGGTCAGCAGGCGGGGCACCTCGCACGACCGCCGTCCGCGGTCGCTCGCCGGCACCCGGCGGCAGCATCAACGAGTACGTCTCCCACGCCGGCGCGAGGTAGTACGCACGGATCCACTCGGCGAGGGCCATGTGCGTCTCGTCGATGCGCGGCGCGCCATCGACGGGCGGCTCCAGCGGCCGGGTCTGCTCCGCGGGGTATCCCCCCACGTCCATCGGCCCCTCGACCACCACGCCCTGCAACGTGCGCGGCCCCCAGGGGACGTGCACCACCTCGCCGGTGGTGACCTCACGGCCGGGAGGGACCCGGTAGCTGAACGTCATGTCGACGGGACGGCCGGAGTTGACCGCGACGCGCACGTACTTCGCGCGGTCGCTGTGGTCGGGCGTCGCTGCATCGATGCGCGTGATCGTCATCGACGGCGATCATAGGCGCGCAACGACGTCTCGCCCCCACGCCCCCCAGCCGCCGGCTCCTCGAGGCAGTACGCTCCCCCCATGCCTCGGGCGGTCACCCTCGACGACGTCACGACTGCCGATGGCCTGCGAGCGGTCTACGCCCCGGACCGCCCCGCGTGGCGCGCGTGGCTCTCCCGGAACCACGACCGGCTCCCGGGCGTCTGGCTCGTCTACTACAAGCTCGGCAGCGGCCGAACTCGCGTGGCCTACGCCGACGCCGTCGAGGAGGCGCTCTGCTTCGGCTGGATCGACAGCCGGACCAAGAAGCTCGACGAGCAGCGCTACATGCAGATGTTCACGCCTCGGAAGCCGCGCAGCGCATGGTCGAAGCTCAACAAGGAACGCGTGGCGCGCCTCGAGGCGGCGGGCCTCCTCGAACCGGCCGGGCTCGCGGCGATCGAGGCGGCGCGGCGCAGCGGCTCGTGGAACGCCCTCGATTCCGTCGAGGCCTTCGAGATGCACGAGGAGCTGCGGACCGCCCTCGAGGCGAACCCCGGCGCGCGCGCCCACTTCGAGGCGTTCTCGGCAACGACGCGCAAGGGCTTGCTCGCGTGGGTCAGCCAGGCAAAGCGCCCCGAGACGCGCGCCCGCCGCATCGACGAGGTGCTCCGGAACGCCTCGGAAGGACGCCGGGCCGGCCCGTTCGTCTAGCGGTCCGCTTCCCGAGTGGTCACGTCACGCGGCGCGGTGCACCGACTTGTTCGGCTGGGCGCGTGGTGCTGCATCACGCTTGCTCGACGCGCGCGCGGGCAGAGCGCACGGTCACGCGACTGCAGTTGACCGTCGTGCGGGGCGCGCGAGGGGCTCCCCCCCTCGCTAGTAAAGGGCGGGGAGCGGGTCCCCCCGGCCCGGAGGGCCGTCCTCAGCGAGGCCCGGGCGGAACTACCGGCGCAGCGCTTCCTTGACGCGCGCCGCGCGGCCGGTGAGGCCACGCAGGTAGTAGAGGCGCGCGCGGCGGACCCGGCCACGACGCTTCACCTCGACACCCTCCACGCGAGGGCTGTTGAAGGGGAAGGTGCGCTCCACCCCCACGCCGGAGGCGATCCGGCGCACGGTGAACGCGGCGTGCGGGCCCTCGGTGATGCGGATGACCAGGCCCTCGAAGGGCTGGATGCGCTCGCGCTCGCCCTCCACGACGCGTACAGACACACGAATCGTGTCGCCCGCACCGAAGGTGGGCAGGTTCGGGTTGCGCGGCTGAGCAAGCTCAGCGAGGTTAATCGAAGGCATCTTGGTATCCGTGGGTCGCAGTCGCTGGAGTCAGAGCTGCGAGCATACCCGTCCGACGGCTCCTGAGTCGAGGCGGATCAGCTTCATAACAATTCGGGGCCTGCGAGCGCTACCCGCCCTCGAGGGCGCGCCGCTCGGCCGCTGTGAGGTCGGCCGCGGCCAGGAGGTCCGGGCGCAGCGCCCGGGTCCGCGCGATGCGCTGCGCCCGGCGCCACTTCTCGATCTCCGCGTGGTGCCCGGAAAGCAGCACGTCGGGCACGGTCCAGCCGCGGAAGTCCGCCGGGCGGGTGTACTGCGGGTACTCGAGGAGGCCGCCCTCGAAGCTCTCTTCATCGAGGGATGTCTCCCCGCCGAGCACGCCGGGCACGCGGCGCGCTACGGCGTCAATCACGAGGAGCGCGGGCAGCTCCCCACCAGAGACCACGAAGTCCCCCACGCTGACCTCGATGTCCACGAGGTGCTCGCGGACGCGCTCGTCCACGCCCTCGTAGCGCCCGCAGACGAGGAGCAGTCGCTCCGTCGCAGCCAGCTCCCCCACCAGGTCGTGGTCGAGTCGGCGGCCCTGCGGTGACATCAGCACCACGGTCGCGCGAGGCGCCGCCAGTGGCTGGATGGCCTCGATCGCCGCGAACAGCGGCTCGGGCTTCATCACCATCCCCGCCCCGCCGCCGAACGGGTAGTCGTCCACGGTCCGATGCCGGTCGGTCGCCCACGCCCGCAGGTCGTGCACGGCCACCTCGATCAGTCCGCTGTCGATGGCCCGGCGCAGGATGGTCTCGTCGAGGGGGCTCTCGAAGATCCGAGGGAAGATCGTCAGGACGTCGAAGCGCATGGGTCAGGGCTGCGGACGCGGCGCATGGTCAATGGCCTCGAGCTGGTCGATCGCGTGGGGCAGCACCTCGAGGATGGCGCGCAGGCTCTCGGTGGCCCCGCGCTCGCTGCCCGGCAGGTTCACGATGAGCGTCCCACGGCGGACGGCGGCCACGCCTCGCGACAGCGCCGCGAGCGGCGTGCTGGCGCGGCCGACGGTGCGCATCGCCTCGGGAATGCCCGGCACGAGGTAGTCCGTGACGGCCACCGTCGCCTCGGGTGTGCGGTCGCGGGGCGACAGTCCGGTCCCGCCCACGGTGATCACGAGCGCCAGCCCCTCGCCCTCCGACCAGCCGTGCAGGCGCTCGCTGATGAGGGCTGCCTCGTCGGGCAACAGCACCTGCGTCACGACCTCGAACCCCGCGCCCACGAGGAGCGCCGTCACCGCGGGACCCGCCGTGTCGACGGTCTCGCCTCGGTAGCCACGGTCCGACACGGTGAGCACGGCCGCCGTCCGGCGTGCGCTCGAGGCGGGGTCGACGGTCATCGCCGTCGCCGCCGCTCGCGGGGCGCCGCAGCCGCACCCTCGACGGCGGACGCACGCCGTGCCGCCCGCGCGATGGCCTGCTGCATGAGGTAGATGGACGCCTTGCTGTGCACCTGCATCCGCCTCCGCCGCTTCCGATCTCGATGTTCCGCGTGCGCGTCCGAGGTCATCGCGTGTGGCCTCCCGGGGCGCCCTCGGAGCCTGAGGCGCCGCTCGATGGTAGCGCGGGAGCGCCCGGGGGACCGGCGGGGGGCGCCGTGGGGATCTGGGGGCGCTTGACGGGGAAATGGGGAGGTTGGTAGGGTTCCGGGGCGCGGTGGGGGAGAAATGGGGACTCCGGAGACGGAGTCCGGCCTCACCGTCGCCGGAGGGCACGCCGGTGACGACGTTCTACGGAACCGTCGAGCACTCCATCGATGACCGGGGGCGAGTCGCCGTGCCCGCGCGCTACCGTCCCGCGTTCGCCGCAGGCGTCGTCCTGCGACTGGGGCCCGAGGGGTGCGTCGAGATGTACACACCCGACGGCTTCGAGGCCGAGAAGGAACTCCGCTTGGGCGCAAACCGCAGCACGCAGACGCAGGACGGCCGCCGGGTGCGGCGCGCCTTCCTCGCGGGCGTCGCGGACCCCGAGCTGGACCGCCAGGGCCGCGTCCTGCTGCCCCCGCCGATGCGGGAGCAGGCCGGACTCAGCGACAAGGCGGTCATCGTCGGCTGCGGTGACTACATCGAGATCTGGGACCCCGCTCGTTGGGAGAGGGAACTCGCCAGCGTCGAGCGGGAGATGCGGGCCGGCGACGGCTTGCACGCGGTGGCGGGGGACCAATGAGCATGGATCGCTCTCCCTCCGCTGCCGCGCATCTCCCCGTCATGGTGCCCCAGGTCCTCGAGGTGCTCGCCGTGCACCCCGGTGGCAGCTACGTCGACGCCACGGTCGGCCTCGGCGGACACGCCGAGGCGATCCTCGAGGCAGCGCCCGGCGGGCGCCTCCTCGGGCTCGACCAGGACCCGGCCGCCCTCGAGGTGGCCCGCGCTCGCCTCGCCCGGTTCGGCGACGGCGCGGTGCTCGCGCACGGCAACTTCCGCGAGCTCGACAGGCACGCGCGCCACGCCGGCTTCGAGGCGGTGGACGGCGTGCTGATGGACCTCGGCGTGTCCTCGATGCAACTCGACACGCCCGCGCGCGGATTCTCCTTCCAGGAGAACGCCGCCCTCGATATGCGGATGGACCCGTCGTCACCCCTGACGGCGGAGGAAATCGTCAACGAATGGGACGAGGAGGACCTCGCGAACGTGATCTGGCGCTACGGCGAGGAGCGAAGGAGTCGCTCCATCGCCCGGGCGATCGTCGCACGACGCCCCCTGCGGGGCACGCGCGACCTGGTCAGCGCCATCGAGCAGGCCGTGGGACGGGGCAGGGAACGTCAAATTCACCCCGCCACTCTGACGTTCCAGGCCCTGAGGATTGCCGTCAACCAGGAACTGGACAGCCTGCACGACGCTCTCCCTCAGGCCCACGGTCTGCTCGACGGCGCTGGCGCCCGTCTGGCCGTGATCTCGTTCCACTCGCTGGAGGACCGCATGGTCAAGGACTACCTCCGGCGAGAGTCCACAGACTGCGTCTGCCCGCCTCGCACGCCGCAATGTGTCTGCGGGCATGTAGCGACCCTCCGCCTGGTCACGCGCCGTGCGATGCGGCCCGGCCCGGCGGAGGTCGCTGCCAACCCTCGAGCGCGTTCCGCACGACTGCGCGCCGCCGAAGCGCTGGAAGCACTGGCCGCCTGATGGCCGCCGCGGCCCTCAGACGTGCACCCGTCACGGGTGCCGTCCCGGCTCGTCGGCTCCTTGGTCGCTTGCCCGGCGTCGCCCTCGCCATCCTCGCCCTCACGATCGTCACCGGAACGGGCGTGCTGCAAGTGATGCAGGCCAGCGAGGCCGCCTCCGCGGGCTACGACATCGGCCGCCTGGAGCAGGAGCGCGATCGCCTCAACGCCGAGATCCGGCTCCTCGAGGTCGAGGTCGCCAACATGGCCCACTCCGACCGCGTGTACCAGCAGGCCACCGACCGCCTCGGCATGGTCTCTCCGACGGCAACCGTCCGCGTCGCCGTCGGCGTCACCGCTCCCGAGGGCGTCCCCGTGCCGAGTCGATTCACACCGGCCGTCGAGGTCGTAGGCCCACTGCAACGTCCATGGTGGGCGAAGTTGCTGGAGAGCCTGCCACCCGTCCGCTAGTCCGCGTTCACCGTTGCGAGGGAGCTCCCCGTGTCCGAGCAGCGGCCTCATCACCTCACCTGGCGGCACGCCGTCCTCCTGGCAGGAATGGCCGCCTCCCTGGTCGCCGTGATCGTGCGCCTGTGGCAGGTCCAGGTCGTCGACCACCAGTCGTACGTCGACCAGGCAGCGCGCACGCGCGACGGCGTTGCGGCTACGTCCGCACCTCGCGGTACCATCACTGATGCGACTGGTTATCCACTCGCGATGTCGCGCGACACCTGGGACGTCTACCTCGACACCTTCCTGTGGCGAGACCGCGACAAGGCACGGGACGCCGCGTTCAAGCTGTCGCAGATCCTCGGGGTGGATGCCGCTCAGACGTTCGCGCTCGGGACGGCGCAGAGCCGAGGTGACATTCCATTGCTGCGCCAGATCCCCTACGAGACCGGTCGCCAGCTCGTCGACGAGGAGCTGTGGGGCGTCCGTCTCCTCCCCTCCGCAGAGCGCATGTATCCCGAGGGCACACTCGCCTCTCCACTCGTGGGCTACACGGGCCTCGGCGGGGAGGGCCTCTGGGGTCTCGAGTCCGACTACGACCAGGTCCTCCGCGGACGCAGCGGCATGGTGATGACCGAGCGCGACCCCCTCGGACGGCCGATCGCGATCGCTCCCCGTGTCGAGCGCTCCGCCGAGATCGGCGGCAACATCGAGCTGACCATCGACCGCCACATCCAGCGCATCGTCGAACAACGCCTCGATGAAGCGCTCCGCGAGAACAACGCGCCGAGCGGCAGCGTGCTCGTCATGAACCCCCGCACCGGCGCGCTCCTCGCGGTGGCCTCCCGCCCCGCCCCCACGTCCTACGACAAGATTCTCGATCACCCGAAGCTCTCGACCCTGGTCCGCGCCCGACCAATCACGGACCTCTACGAGCCCGGCTCGGTGATCAAGACCCTCACGACGGCTACCGCCATCGACCTCGGGCTGGTCACGCCCACCACCACCTACATCGACACGGGCCGCGTCGACATCCCCGGCACCGAGTACACGATCCGCAACTGGGACTTCCAGAAATACGGGCAGGTCACCATGATCGAGTACCTGCAGCGGTCCCTGAACACCGGCTCGGTCTGGCTCTCCTCGAAGGTGGGGGCGCGCGACTTCTACCGCTACATGGGCGCGTTCGGCCTCGGAGAGCCGACGCACGTCGGCCTGTCGGGCGAGGGCGAGGGCATGATCCGCACGCCCGACAATGACGACTGGTACCCGGTCGACCTCGCGACGAACTCCTACGGCCAGGGTCTGGCGGTCACCCCCCTGCAGGTGCTGACCGCCGTCTCATCGCTCGCGAACAACGGCGTGCTGATGCGGCCCTACGTCGTCTCCCGGATCGCAGCCAACGGCGAGGTGCGCACGTTCCAGCCGGTCCGCGTCCGGCAGGCAGTGTCCGCAGACACCGCTCGCACGGTCTTCCGGATGATGTACGAGGTGGTCGAGGGGGTCCCGACGCACGGCGCACGCGTGCCCGGCTACCACGTCGCCGGCAAGACCGGCACGACGCTCGTCTCGATTCCCACCGGCTACGACCTCGACACGACGATCGCCTCCTTCGTCGGGTTCATCCCCTACGAGGACCCCCAGGTCGGCATCCTCGTCAAGATCGACCAGCCGAGCGGCGGGCTGAACCTCGGCGGGCAGGTCGCCGCACCCGCCTTCGCGAAGATGGCGGGCGACATCATGCAGTACCTCCGCGTACCGGCGGGGCGGACGCCCTCGCAGGTCTCCGCACGGTGACCACGTGACCACGCCCCCTCAGCTCGACGGCGCGTTCATCGAGGCCACGCTCGCGGGCCATCTGCGCGCCCGCTCGGGACCGGCTCGCGTCGTGACCGGCGCCGCGATGGACTCCCGCGCGGTGCGCGAGGGCGACCTCTTCGTCGCGCTCCCCGGCGAGCACCACGATGGCCACGACTTCGCCCTCGAGGCGGCCCGACGAGGCGCCGCCGCGCTGCTCGTCGAGCGGCCGGTCGGCGGCACCGAGGCCATCGAGGGCAGCGGGGATGCGGGCGTCACGACGTATCTCGTGGATGACGTGCTCGCCTCGATGCAGGCGCTGGGCGCGGCCTGGCGTCGCAAGCTCCTCGACCTGCGCGTCGTCGGGATCACCGGCAGCGTCGGCAAGACCACGACCCGCGCGTTCACCGCGGCACTCCTCGCGAGGCGCTTCCGCGTCCAGGCCACCGCCGGCTCCTTCAACAACGAGATCGGCGTGCCACTCACGCTCCTCCAGCTGCGCCCGGAGACGGAGCGCGCGGTCATCGAGATGGGCATGTACACGACCGGCGAGATCGCTCAGCTCTGCGATTGGGCCCAGCCGGCTGTCGGCGTGGTCCTGAACGTGGGCCCTGTGCACATGGAGCGCGCCGGGTCCATCGAGGCGATCGTGCGCGCCAAGCGCGAGCTCATCGAGGCGTTGCCTGCCGAGGGCTGTGCCATCCTCAACCTCGACGACCACCGCGTCGCCTCGATGGCGTCCCACACGCAGGCGCGGGTCGTCTCGATCGGGGAGTCTGCGGGCGTCGATGTGCGCGCCGCGGACGTCGTCGGGCATGGGTGGGACGGCTTCGAGTTCACGCTCCACTTCGAGGGCGCGGCGCGGCGCGTGCGCGTCCAGCTCCCGGGGCGGCACCTGGTCACGAACGCCCTCGCGGCCGCCGCCGTCAGCCTCGTCGAGGGCATCGACCTCGCCGAGGTCGCCGCGGGCCTCGAGGCGTTGCGCGATAGCCCGCGGATGCGCGTGGTCGCCCTCGCCAACGGCGTCACCCTCCTCGATGACACGTACAACGCCAACCCGGGCTCGATGGCCGCGGCGCTCGCGCTGCTCGCCGACCTGCCCGGCCGCCACGTGGCCGTCCTCGGCGACATGCTCGAGCTGGGCCCCGTGGCCGCCGAGGAGCATCGCGCGCTCGGGCAGCGCGCCGCCGAGGTCGTCGCGATCCTCTTCACGGTGGGGCAGCTCGCGCATGAGACTGCCGAGGCGGCGACGGCCTCGGGGCTCCCCCACGTCGATCATCTGGAGTCCGCGGACCGCGCCCCCGAGGTGCTCCGCGGGGTGCTCCAGCCTGGCGACGTGCTGCTCGTGAAGGGCTCCCGCGCGCTCGCCCTCGAGGGGCTCGTGCGCACGCTCGAGCGCGAGATCGGGGTGGCCTCGTGAGCTACTCCCTGCTCTGCGGCGTCCTCGCCTTTCTCCTCTCGCTGGTCGCCGGACGCCCGGTCGTCCGAGTCCTGCGCGCGAAGAAGCTCGGCAAGGCAATCTCGGCGCTCGGACCGTCCACCCACATGGTGAAAGCCGGAACGCCGACGATGGGCGGGCTGCTCATCTGGGGCACGGTCGCCCTCGTCACGATCCCCACCAACCTCGCGGGCCGCGAGTCGATGCTGCTCCCCCTCAGCGTGCTACTCGCCACGGTGAGCATCGGCATCTACGACGACCTCGGCACGCTGCTCACCAACGCGAGCTACGGAGGGCTGTCATGGCGCGTGAAGTTCGCGCTGATCGGCATCGTGGCCGCCGTCGCCGCCGTGGTCCTCTACTTCTCCCTCGGCGCCCACAGCATTCACGTGCCGTGGCTGGGAGAGTTTGACCTCGGCCCGGTGTACCTGCTGATCGCGTTCGTGACGGTGTTCGCGACCACCAGCGCCGTCGCGATCACGGACGGCCTCGATGGCCTCCTCGGGGGCACGGCGGCGTTCGCGTTCGCGGCCTACGCCGTGATCGCCTTCCTGCAGGAGCAGATCTACCTCGGCACCTTCTCCTTCACGGTAGTCGGCGCGCTGCTCGGGTTCCTCTGGTTCAACGCGCACCCCGCACAGGTGTTCATGGGCGACGCGGGCGCGCTGCCCCTCGGGGCGACGCTGGCAACGGTCGCCCTGATGACGGGACACTGGTTGCTGCTCCCGGTCATCGGCGTGGTGTTCGTCGCGGAGGCGCTGAGCGACGTGATCCAGATTGCCTACTTCAAGACCACCGGCGGCCGGCGGATCTTCCGCATGGCGCCGTTGCACAACCACCTCGAGCTGCTGGGCTGGAGCGAGCCCCAGATCGTGGTGCGCATGTGGCTGGTCGGGTTCGCGGCAGGCATGGTCGGCGTCGCGCTCGCGCTGACGGTGTGATACAAACGAGTATCGGCTAATGCGCTATGGCAGATGAACAGCTACGGGCCGGTTCAAACCAGCGCAAGGAACTGCGAGGCGCCCGCGTGACGGTGGTCGGGCTCGGCATCGAAGGCGTGGACCTGGTGCACTTCCTCACCTCCGAGGGGGCTCGGGTCACCGTGTCCGACTCCCGCCGTCCCGAGCTCATTCGCGCCGCCCTCGACGCCGTCGCCTCCTGCACTCCCACGCTCTCACTCGGCGATGACACCCATACCGCTGTGACGGGCGCCGACATGGTGTTTGTCTCGCAGAGCATCGACTGGCATCTGCCCGTCCTCGACGAGGCGCGCTCCCGAGGCGTCGCGGTCTCCTCGATGGCACGCCTCTTCCTCGAGCGCTGCCCGGCGCCGGTCGCGGGCATCACGGGCTCCTCGGGCAAGACCACGACGACGGCGCTCGTTGGCGCCATGCTCGAGGCGGCCGGGCTCGACCACGTGGTCGGCGGCAACATCGGCGTGGGCCTCCTCGGTCTGCTCGGGCGCATCGAGGCCGACACGAAGGTGGTCGCCGAGCTGTCACACACCCAGCTCGAGAGCGTCGAGTCGAGCCCGCACTGGGCCTGCCTCACCAATGTCACCCCGAACCACCTCGACCAGTTCAGCTGGGACGCCTACGTCGACCTCAAGCGGCGCATCTTCCGCTTCCAGCGCCCCGACGACATCGCGATCTTCAACCTCGATGACCCGGTCAGCCGCGAGCTGCTCGCGGAGGCTCCGGGCGCGATCCGCGCAACCAGTCTCGAGGGGCACCTCGAGGCGAACGGCCGCTCGTTCGACGGCGTGACGGTCGAGGGCGATGTCGTCGTGCGCCGCGAGGGCGGCACGAGCGTCGCCGTGCTCCCGCGCCAGGACATCGCCCTGCGCGGCGCCCACAACCTCGCCAACGTGCTGCAGGCGACCGCCGTCGCGTCCCTCCTCGGCGCCCCGGACGAGGCCATCGCAGCCGCGGTACGCGCCTTCCGAGGTGTCCCGCACCGCCTCGAGCATGTCGCGACGCTCGACGGGGTGCTCTGGGTCAACGACTCCATCGCCACGACGCCCGAGCGCACCCTCGCGGGGTTGCGCTCCTACACCGAGCCCGTCGTGCTGCTCCTCGGCGGCCGCGACAAGTCGCTCCCCCTCGACGAGCTGGCCTCGGAGGCCGCACGGCGCTGCCGCGCCGTGGTCACCTTCGGCGAGGCCGGCGACCTCTTCGCCGAGGCGCTCCGTGCCGCCTCACCCGCTCTGCCCCTCGAACGGGTCGGCGACATCGAGGCGGCCGTACGCGCCGCGGCGCGTGTCGCACAAGCTGGCGATGTCGTGCTCTGCTCGCCCGCGGGGACATCCTTCGATGCCTACCCCAACTTCGAGCGTCGGGGCGACGCCTTCCGCCAGGCCGTGCAGGCGCTCGAGGGGGGCCGCTGATGGCGCGCGGGATCGCCCTCGGTGGCGCGCGGGAGGCGCGGGCGGGCCGCCGAGGCGTGCGCGCGCCCTCGGAGGTGATGCCCTGGGTGCCGCAACGTCACGCGCCCGACTACCTCCTGCTGGCCGTGGTCACCACGCTCGTCCTCTTCGGGCTCATCGCCGTGTACTCCGCGTCGTACGCGTACGCGGAGTTCGAGTTCGGCGACGCGAACTACTTCATCAAGCGGCAGGTGCTCTGGGCGTTCGTGGGCTTCGTCGTGATCATCACCCTGATGAACGTCGACTACCGGTGGCTGCGCTGGCTCGCCATCCCCATCATCGGCACGGCGATCCTCATGCTCATCGGCGTCCACATCGTGGGTGACGACGCGTACGGCGCGAAACGCTGGATCACCATCGGCTCGTTCAGCGCTCAGCCCAGCGAGTTCGCGAAGTTCGCGGTCCTCCTCTACATGTCCGCCTGGCTCGCCGCAAAGGGCGAGGCGGTGCGCGACCTGCAGATGGGCGTCGCGCCCTTCGTGTTCATCGTCGCCTGCGTCGGCGGACTCGTGATGGCGCAGCCAGACCTCGGCACCACGGTGATGATCGTCGCGATCACCGGCTCGCTGTTCTTCGTCGCGAGGTCGAAGCTCGTCCACATCTTCTGGCTCGTCGTGGCCTCCGGCCTCAGCGGGCTCCTGTTGATCGCACTCTCCGGCTACCGGATGGACCGGATCGCCTCGTTCCGTTCTGCCGAGTCGGACCCGTCCGGCCTCGGCTTCCAGACGCTGCAGCTCCTCGTGGCGTTCGGGTCGGGCGGCGTCTGGGGCCTGGGCCTCGGCGTCTCGAGGCAGAAGTTCCTCTACATCCCCGGCGCGCACAACGATGGCGTGATGGCGATCATCGGCGAGGAGCTGGGGTTCGTCGGCATCGTCGTGGTGCTGATGCTGTTCGTCGTCCTCGTCTGGCGCGCGGCGCTGATCGCGCATCGAGCGGCGGACACGTTCGGCTCCCTGCTCGCCACCGGCACGATCGCCTGGATCGCCTGCCAGCTCCTGATCAACGTGGCGGGGGTCACGAGGATGATCCCGCTCACGGGCATCCCGCTGCCGTTCCTCTCCTCGGGTGGGTCCGCCCTCGCGGCCACCATGGCGGCGGTCGGCGTGCTGCTCTCGGTCTCCAGGTACACGGCCATCCCCGAGGCGACCACGTCACCTCGAGGCGCCGTGCGCTCACGGGCTTCGTCACCTGACGGAGCGTCCGAATGAAGATCGGGCTCGCAGGCGGCGGCACGGGCGGACACGCCTACCCGGCGATCGCGGTCGCCGAGGCCCTGCGCGAGCACGCGGACGTGGATCTCGTGTTCTTCGGCACGGAACGCGGCCCCGAGCGCCGGGTCGCCGAGGAGAACGAGATCCCCTATCGCACGGTGCCCGCCTCGCCGGTGCGCAGCCGCTCTCCCGTCCGCCTGCTGCGCGGGACGATCGACCTGCTGCGCGGCAGCGCCGAGGCCGCCCACACGCTCCGCCACGAGGGCGTCTCGAGCATCTTCGCGACAGGCGGCTACGCGGCGGCACCCCTCGGACGCCCCGCCCGCTCCCAGCACATTCCGATGCTGCTCTTCCTCCCCGATGTGAAGCCGGGCTGGGCCGTGCGCTACCTCCAGCGCTACGCCACCACGGTCGCCTGCTCCGTCGACGCGTCCCTGAAGTTCCTCAAGGCGTCGAAGACGGTGGTGACGGGCTACCCGGTGCGCCGGCAGTTCACCGAGGCCACGCGCGACGCCGGGATCCAGCGCTTCAACCTCGACCCGAGCCTGCTGACGCTGCTCGTCGCGGGCGGCTCGCTCGGCTCACACGCGATCAACCTCGTGCTGGCGAAAGCACTCCGCGAGCTGCTCGGCCGGGTGCAGATCATCCACATCGCCGGTCGCGATGAGGAGCTGTGGCTGGCCCGAGAGCGGGAGCGCCTGCCCGACTGGCAGCAGGAGCGCTACCACCTCTACGCCTACACCGGCGAGATGGCGTGGGCGATGGCGGCCTCGGACCTCGCGGTCACGAGGGCGGGCGCGTCCGTCCTCGGCGAGCTGCCCGCGACGCACCTCCCGGCCGTCGTCATCCCCGGCGACTTCTCGGACCAGCACCTCAACGCCGCGCTCCTCCAGGAGTGCGGCGCCGCCGTATCCCTCCCGATGCGGCAGATCGATGACCTCGAGGCGACCGTGACGCGCCTGCTCGACGACGACATGGAGCGTCGCCGCATGGCGCGAGCAATGGGAGAACTGGCGCGACCGGATGCCGCGCGCACGCTGGCAGGGATGCTGCGGGAGATGGCGGCATGATGGTCAGACTGCGTTCGCGATCCGACGGCGGGACCTCCTCGATCCCACAGCGCGTGCACCTCGTGGGCGCGGGCGGCATCCACATGTCCGCGATCGGCCAGATCCTGCTCGCGCGCGGCCACGAGGTCACGGGCTCCGACCTCGAGCTATCCGAGTACACCGAGCGCCTGCGCGCCCTCGGCGGCACGGTCTACCAGGGACACGCGCTCGCGAACCTCGGGCGCGCCGAGCTGGTGGTCGCGACCGCGGCCGCGAAGTCGCAGAACCCGGAACTCCTCGAGGCGCAGCGCCGGGGCATCCCGGTAATCACACGCGCCGAGATGGTGCAGCGCCTCCTCGAAGGGCGGAAGGTCCTCGCCATCGCGGGCACGCACGGCAAGACCACGACCTCCTCGATGGTCGCCCTCATGACGGTGCGCGGCGGCCTCGACCCCCTCGCGCTCCTCGGGGGCGACGCCCGCGAGCTCGGCGGTAACGCCCGCGACGGCCGAGGGGACTTCGCGGTCGTCGAGGCCGACGAGTACGCCGAGGCCTTCCTCCAGTACCACCCGCACCTCGCCCTCGTCACCAACATCGAGGCGGATCACCTCGACTACTACGGCACACCCGAGCGCTACGCCGATGCCTTTGCCCGCTTCGCCGAGCGCGTGACGCCCGAGGGCACGCTCATCGTCTGCGCCGACTCGCCGGGCGCGCTCGCACTCGGCGAGGCCCGCCGCGCCGCCGGGGCACGCGTCGAGCGCTACGCGATCGTGTCCTCCTCGAGCGAGCCCGCCGACTGGGAGGCCTCGGCGCTGCGCGTCAACGACCGCGGCGCGTTCGACTTCACTGCCTCCCTCCACGGTGCCGAGCTCGGGCGAGTGTCCCTGCAGGTGCCGGGGCGCCACAACGTCGCGAACGCCCTCGGTGCGCTCGCCACCTCGATGCGCGCGGGCGTCGACTTCCACCGTGCCTCCCTCGCGGCCGGCGAGTTCACGGGGGCGCGGCGGCGGTTCGATCTCGTGGGCGAGGTGGGCGGCGTCACGGTCGTCGACGACTACTCGCACCACCCCACCGAGGTGCGCGCGCTCGTCTCGGCGGCGCGGCAGCGCTTCGCGGGACGGCGCATCGTCGCCTGCTTCCAGCCGCACACCTACTCGCGCTCCGTCTACCTCCTCGAGGGGTTCAAGCGCTGCTTCGAGGGCCTCGACACGCTCTATGTCCTCCGCACGTACGCGGCGCGCGAGGAGCCGTCGGCGGGCATGGACGCTCAGGCGCTCGCCGCGGAGATCGAGGAGCCGCGCGCCCGCTACCTCGACTCGTTCGAGGACGCCGAGGCGCAGATCGCGGCCGACCTCCACGCCGGCGATGTCTTCATCACGGTCGGCGCGGGCAGCGTCACCGAGCTCGGTCCGCGCGTCCTCGCCAGGCTGGAGGCGCGCACATGACCGCCGCACGCCAGCGCCTCGCGGTCATCTTTGGCGGCCGCTCCCCCGAGCACGAGGTGTCCGTGGTCTCGGCGCGCTCGGTCATGCGCGAGGCGGACCCCGCGCGCTTCGAGGTGGTGCCGTTCGGGATCACGAAGGGCGGCCGCTGGCTATCCCCCGCCGACACGCGTGCACGCCTCGATGACGGCGCGCGCCGCGACATGGGCCACGAGGAGGCGCGCGGCGTGCTCGACACTCCCGCGGTCCTCGGCGATCTCGCGTCCGTCGACGCGGTCTTCCCGATCGTTCACGGTCCGCTCGGCGAGGACGGCACGCTCCAGGGGCTCCTCGAGCTGGCGGGCATCCCCTACGTCGGTGCCGGCGTCGCCGCGAGCGCCATCGGCATGGACAAGGAGCTGATGCGCGCGGTCTTCGCGCGCGCGGGTCTGCCCCAGGCGGACTACCTCGTGCTGCGTGACGCCGACATCGAGGCGCCCCCCGAGGACGCCCTCCGCGAGATCGCGGGACGCCTCGGCTTCCCGTGCTTCGTGAAGCCGTGCAACGGCGGCTCATCGGTTGGCGTCTCGAAGGCGCGCTCGCGCGAGGACCTCCTCGAGGCCCTGCACGAGGCGGGGCGGTTCGATCGCAAGGTGATCGTCGAGGCGGCCATCGCGGGCCGCGAGGTGGAGTGCGCCGTCCTCGGCAACGCGCACCCCGAGGCGTCTCCGCTCGGCGAGATCACACCGCGCGCCGAGTTCTACACCTACGACGCTAAGTACGCCGACGACTCGACGGAGCTCACGGTCCCCGCTCGGGTCTCCGAGGCGGTCCGCGATCGCATCCAGTCCCTCGCGGTGCGCGCCTTCGAGGCGCTCGACTGCGCAGGCATGGCACGCGTCGACTTCTTCGTGACGCCCGAGGATGACCTCCGCGTCATCGAGGTCAACACACTCCCGGGCTTCACCCCCATCTCGATGTACCCACGCCTCTGGCAGGAGGCGGGCCTCACCTACGGCGGGCTGATCAGCAAACTCGTCGACCTGGCACTCGAACGCCATCGATCCACCGCGTTGCGGGGCGCGGGGACGCAGCAAGGAGCCGTGTCGCATGGCTGACTCGCGACGCACGACTCAGTCCCTGCCGCTGCGCTCGGTGCCCCCGCACCTGCGCGCGTCGGCCCACGTCCGAGGCGCGGCTCCGATCGCCGCACCCATCGAGGTGCCCGCGTGGAAGCGCGCCGCGATCTCGGCGGGCCTCGTTGGCTTCGCCGTCCTCTTTGGCTTCTTCGCCTACTGGGTGCTCTACGGCGGCCTCTTCCGCGTCACCGATGTGCGCATCAGCGAGCTGCAGGCGGTCGACCCCCTCGAGGTCAGCGCGGCCGCAGCCGTGACCGGCAAGACCCTGTTCACCCTCGACCGCGGCAAGGTCGAGGCGGCCGTGGCCGCGGTGCCGGGCGTGCGCTCGGTGCAGGTGCGCCGCCAGTGGCCAAACGCGGTCGCCATCGATATCCAGGAGGCGCAGGGCTGGGGCTTCTGGGAGGTTGCCGGGCACCGCGTCGTCGTCGACGAACACGGCACGATGCTCGATCGCGGCCGCGTCCCCGCCTCGCAGGCGCTCGTCATCTACGAGGATGGCCCGGCCGCGGAGACCGGCGCTGCCGTCGAACCAAACGCCGAGACGGTGCAACTGGTGCGCCGTCTCCTCGACGAGGGGTCCTTCTCGATCCTCCGAGTCGTCCCCACCGGGTTCACCTACAACCGCGAGCGCGGCCTCACTGTCCATGTTGCCCAGGGGCCGCGAGTCATCTTCGGTGACGCGCACGACTTCGACTTCAAGGTAGCGACGTGGGGTGCGCTACTGGACAAGATCGAGTCACAGCGCCTTGCGGTCACAGAGATCGATCTGCGCTACGGAAAGCAAGTGGTGATGCGCTGATGCCGAACCCCACCTTCGCTGCCATCGATGTCGGGACGACCAAGGTCTGCACGGTCGTCGGCGAAGTCTCCCCGGAGGGAGACCTGCGCATCCTCGGGGTGGGCATCGGCCCCTCCGCCGGACTGACCAAGGGCATGGTCGACAACATCCAGGCCGCCACCGAGGCGATCGC
>JADLFF010000117.1 GCA_020845735.1 Dehalococcoidia bacterium | reverse complement strand
GGGCTCACCTCGGCGCCCTCCTCGTACCGGGCGTACCAGTCGCTGCACCACTCGTGCACGTTCTCGCACATGTGGTACAGCCCGTAGCCGTTCGGCTCGGTCGTGCCGATGGGCAGCGGGCGGTCCATGCCGCCCACGAGGGCGAACGGGCCCTCGGTCCACGGCTCGTTGCCCCACGTGTACGCGCGGCCATCCGTGGCCCCGCCGAGGGCTGCCCACTCCCGCTCGGCCTCGGTGGGCAGCCGGCACGCCCTGCCGAGGAGGTCCGTGAGCCAGGTGCAGTAGTCGACGGCATCGAACCAGTTGACGCCGCTCACCGGCTGCTCCGGCGCGGTGAATCGATCGTCGTCCCAGAATCGAGGCGGCTCGTGGCCCGTCGCCTGCAGGAACTCGGCGTACTCAACGTTCGAGACCGGCGTCAGCGCCGCCTCGAACGCTCCCACCGTCACCCGGTGGACCGGCGATTCGTCAGCGCGCACGGCGGAGCCCATGAGGAACGTGCCGCCCGGCACTGGCACGAACACGCTGGCACGCGCCCCTTCCCTGAGCAGCCGCACGATTCGCTCGTCAGTCCCGTTCGGATTCACCTTGCCGCCGCTCGTTTCACTTCAGCGCGCGCGATACATCGCAATACGTCGCGATACGTCGCGATACGTCTCGACACGGTCGCTACCCGTCGCGTCCCTTCACGGACACATCGCGACCCGTCGCAGCCCCATCACGACCCGTCGCAATACGTCAATTGTGCTGCAGACCACAAAGTATTGCGTCGCTCTGGCAACTGCGCGATTATCCCGAGTAGTCTCCCCGGTCTGCAGCTAAGCCGACGCGGCGCAGCCGTCCTTCGGGCCGCCGTCGCAAGAAGGTCCCGTGGCCCCCCTCGACATCCCCGAGGTCGTCATCGACCGCCTCCCGGTGTACTACCGATTACTCTCGCGGATCCGCGCCGAGGGGGAGACGGTCGTCTCCTCGCACGAGCTCGGCGAGGCCCTCGGGGTGACGCCGGCCCAGATCCGCAAGGACCTCTCGTACTTCGGCCGCTTCGGCAAACAGGGCCGCGGCTACTCGGTGGACCGCCTCCACGAGGAGCTCCGGCTCATCCTGGGGCTCCACCGCTCCTGGAACCTCGTGCTCGTGGGCATGGGTCGCCTCGGCCAGGCGATTGCCTCCTACCGGGGCTTCGACGCCGAGGGCATGCAGATCGTCGCGGCCTTCGATGCCGACTCCACCATCGTGGGCACCAACGTCGGCCGCATCGTCGTCCGCGACTCCGCGCAACTGGAGCGCGACCTCAAGGACCTCACGGTCGACATCGGTGTGGTCGCCGTGCCCGCGGAGCACGCGCAGGAGGTCATCGAACGCCTCGTGAAGGCGGGGATCAAGGCGATCCTGAACTACGCGCCGGTCGCCATCCAGGCGCCGCCCGGCGTCGAGATCCGCCAGGTCGACCCGGTGCTCCAGCTCCAGAGCATGACCTACCACCTCACGAGGAACGCCAGGGCACGCACCTAGCCACGAGGTGGCCGTCACGGCCCGCGCAGCGTCGCCCGCCCCTCGGCCACCAGCGACTCCTCCTCGGTCGGAATCGCCCGCGCGATGACCTCGAGGTAGTCCAGCGACGCCCCGGCCCCGAGGGCCACGCAGAGTCGCGGGTCGTCCGCGACGTGCACGGGCACGTTCGTCTCGTGCATCAGGATCGTGTCCAGGCCTCGGAGCAGCGCGCCGCCGCCCGTCACCACGATCCCGCGGTCGATCACGTCCGAGGCCAGCTCGGGAGGGGTCCGCTCGAGCACGGCGCGCGCCGCACCCACGATCGCCGCCACCTGCTCCTGGATCGCGCTCGTGATCTCCGAGGAGCGCACGGTGATCGTCCGCGGCAGGCCGGTGATCTGGTCCCGCCCGCGCACCGATGCCGTCGTGTCCTCCTCGAGGGGGATCGCGGATCCGATGGCGATCTTCAGCTCCTCGGCGGTCCGCTCGCCGATGATCAGGTTGTGCCGCCGCCGCACGTAGTGCGCGATCGCGTCATCGAGGTCGTCGCCACCCACCCGCGCCGACTCGGCGGACACGATCCCGAACATCGAGATCACGGCGGCCTCGGTCCGCCCCCCGCCAATATCGATGACCATGTGCCCTCGAGGTGACCCGACCGGGATCTCAGCGCCAATCGCGGCCGCGAGGGGTTCGGGGATCAGGTGCGCCGGCCTCCGCGCGCCCGCCGCCTCCGCGGCGTCGCGCACGGCGCGCTGCTCGACTCCTGTGACGCCGACCGGCACGGAGATCGCGACCTCGGGGCGGATGAACCTCGTGCGGCCGGCCACCCGCGAGATGAAGTACCGGAGCATGGCCTCGGTGATGAGGTAGTCAGCGATCACGCCGTCGCGCATCGGACGGACCACCGAGATGGACCCGGGGTGCCGGCCGATCATCGCGCGCGCCTCGTCACCCACGGCCACGACGGTGCTGTCGCGCTCGGCGATAGCCACCACGGCCGGCTCGTCGACGACGATGCCGCGACCGTACTCGCAGACCAGGATGCTCGCCGTCCCGAGGTCGATGCCGATGCGCTTACCGAGGAAGGCCACGCGCCACCACTGTCGTCCATGCTGCGGCGCTACCAGGCGCGGCGGGGAAGACGGCTACGGTACCAATCTCTCGATGTCCGCGCCCAGCGCGCTCAGGCGCTCGACCAGGCGCGAGTAGCCGCGGTCGATGTGGCCGATGTCGCGAATCGTGGTCTCCCCCTCCGCGCACAACCCGCCGATGACCACCGCTGCCCCCGCACGGATATCGAGGGCACGCACGGGCGTCCCGGTGAGCCGCGCGGGCCCCTCGATGATGACGGACTGGCCGCCGGTCGTCAGGCGCGCGCCCATCGCGCGGAGCTCCCCCACGTAGAGCAGGCGGTTGTCGTACACGCGCTCGTGGATGATCGAGACGCCCGTCGCCTGGGTGAGGGCGGCAGCCATCGGCGCGTGGAGGTCGGTCGCAAACCCGGGGTAGGGCACGGCCTGCACCTGGATCGGCGCCAGCGGCTCCGAGGCCGTCACGCGCACGCTCCGTTCCGTCACGTCGACGCGCACGCCGGCCTCGGTCAGCTTCGACAGCAGCCCATCGAGGTGGTCGGCGCGGGCGCCGGTCACCTCCACCGAACCGCGCGTCGCGGCCCCGGCGAGGAGGTACGTCCCGGCCTCGATGCGGTCCGGGATGACCTCGAACGCGCACCCGTGCAGGCGCGGCACGCCCTCCACTGTCACGATGCCGGTGCCGTGGCCGCTGATCCGCGCGCCCATGGCGTTGAGCATGTCCGCCGCCATCGCGACCTCGGGCTCGGCGGCGGCATTCACGATGGTGGTCGTGCCGCTCGCCAGCGCGGCGGCGAAGATCACGTTCACGGTCCCGAGCACGGACGGGTAGTCGAGGAACAGCCGCGCGCCCTGCAGCCTCGAGGAGCGCGCGACCCAGTTGGCGCCCTCCCGCGAGACGGAGGCGCCGAGCGCTCGGAACCCCGCGAGGTGGACGTCGAGGGGGCGTACACCGATCGCGTCGCCTCCGGGAGGCGCGCACCCCGCCTCGCCCAGCCGCGCCAGCAGCGGCCCCATCACGAGGAACGACGCGCGCGTGGACGCCACGAGGTCAGCCGGCGCGAACGTCTCGGTCAGCGTGGCAGCCTCGACGTGCACGGTCGGGCCGTCGATGGCCACTGTCGCGCCCAGCGCCTCGAGGAGGCGCCCCATCTCGCGGATGTCGGCGACCTCGGGCACGTTCCGCAGCGTCACGGGCTCGGCGCTGAGCAGCGCGGCAGCCACGAGGTAGAGCGCGCCATTCTTCGATCCGGCCGCAGGAATCGACCCGCGGAGCGGCGTTCCACCTCGGATGACGAGCTTCGCGTCGCGTTCCGCTGCGCCCATGCCCGACCTCCTGCGACCGAGCATAGACGGCACCTCGCAGGGTGGCGAGGGTGTTACGTCTCGTCCTCGCTGCGCCGCGCGGCCCGCGCCGCATCCGCCGTCATCCGTTCGTGGTGAGCCTGGCAGAACCACACACGCCTGCATCGGAGGCCCGACCCGACGTGCGTCAGATCCGGCCGAGGTCAGCGGATCGTGACGCTGCGCCTTCACATCCCGTCGCCCTCAGGCTCTCCTGAGCCGGTCGAGGGGCCTGTCGACGGGCCGGCCGTCCTCGAAAGGCGAGTCCACGGATCCTCGATGCGCGTGTCTCGATGACGGCGCATGTGGTTCGCCAGGCTCACCACGAACGGATGAGGGCGGCGTCCGGCTCCGGACCCTCGACTCGCACTCCTCGAGGAGGGCGAGCCCTTCGACAGGCTCAGGGCGAACGGGGGGGCCGCGTTTGCGCTGCCCCGCCTCCAGCGGTCGGTGGCGCGCCTCGCCGTCATCCGTTCGTGGTGAGCCTGGCGAACCACACACGCCGTCCACGGCGGGCCCGTATCGGGGCTCCACGAAGCCCCCTCGCGCACGCCCCGCCTCGAGCTACCCCGTCAGCTCCGCCGGGCCACGGCCATCCGACCGTCCTCAGCGCCAGTCGATGCGCAGCGGCACTCCTCGATGCAACAGCGGGCCGTTACGTCTCAACGGCTGGCCCGGAGTCTTCACTCCTCCGCGCAGTCCGCGCCGGAAGCCGTCCCGCGCGGCGCAGCGCCTCGACGAGCGCGAACTCGATCTGCGCGTTCACGCTCCGCAACTCGTCTCCCGCCCACCGCTCGAGGGCGTCGTAGGTTGCGGGATCAAGGCGCAGCAGGAAGCGTTTGCGCTCCGGCATGGTGGTTTCGCTCTGGCGAGGCGCCTAGCGGCTCAGGGTCCCCACGTTCACGACGGGCGCGGTCGCGTGCTCGCTCGTCAGCACGGTCAGCAGGTTCGATACCATGGTGGCCTTCCGCTCCTCGTCCAGCTCGACCACGCCCGCCTCGTCGAGCTCCGCCAGCGCCAGCTTCACCATCCCCACGGCGCCCTCCACGATGCGCGTCCGCGCCGCGACGACGGCCGTGGCCTGCTGGCGGCGCAACATCACCTCGGCGATCTCCGGCGCGTAGGAGAGGTCGGTGAGCCGCGTCTCGATCACTCGCACGCCCGCCACCTCGAGGCGCGCATGCAGCTCCTCGGACAGCGTGTCGGCCACGGTCTCCGCGTCACCCGTGAGGGTCACCGAGGACGTGTTCTCGCCATACGAGTCGTACGGGTACAACCTCGCGAGGTGGCGCACGGCAGTCTCGCTCTGCAACGTCACGAAGTTCTCGTAGTCCTGCACCTCGAACACTGCCCGCGCCGGGCTCTGCACCTGCCACACCACCACCGCCGAGATGTTGATCGGGTTGCCGTTGGCGTCGTTCACCTTCGAGGACTGCGTGATGAAGTTCCGCGCGCGCAGCGACACCCGGCGGCGCTCGGCGACGGCCAGCGGGTTCACCCACCAGAACCCGGACTCCGACATCGTGCCGCGGTAGCTGCCGAGCACGATGATCACGCTCGCCTGGTTGGGCTGCAGCACCAGCAGTCCGGCCCCGGCGAACACCGCACCGAGGATCGCGAACGCCCAGCCGATGAACGGGGCGGGCGCCTCGGTGGTCACGCCGCGAATGAACAGGAGGACGGCCACCACGGCAAGCACCAGGACGACCGCGACACCCAGCCATCCGGAGAGCCTCCCTGCGGAGTGCTCGGTGTACGAGGGCGGGGAAACGGCAAGGGGACTCTGCACGTCGGTCTCCGATCCTGGGCCTCTGACATCGTGATGATATCACATCGATGTCAACACGTCCTCCCGGAACAGGCGGCCGCGCTACGACTCGGCACCGGCGCACGAGCGGGCACGCGCACGTCCCCCGCCGGACCGTGCCGCCAGCGCGTACCCGCATGTCGAGCTGTGCGCGAGGTGCGGTACCGGCTCAGCCGGCGTCCTGAGGGCGAGCTCGCAGGCGCACGTGGTCGTCGCCGGGCGGCGGCTACGCCTGCGGCTCGCCGAACTGCTCGGCGAGGGTCTCGATGGCGAGTGGCAGGGGCGGACGCAACGCGGTCCCGGCGAACGAATCGGCGAGGAGGCGGGCGACCCGGCTGCCTCGTCGGTAGTGGCGCCCGCCGCTGAGCGCCATCAGGTCCGCACAGAGGCGCGTGCTCTCCTGCGTGACGTACGTCTTGGTGCGCAGCACCCGCGAGGCGTACGCCGCGCCCGCGGCGGGCCGCCACTCCGCCGCCGTGGCGAGGAGGTACGCGCGCAGCGCCTCGTACCGCATCGTCGCCTCCACGAGGCGGGCGCGGACCGCTGGCGAAGCGGGCACCGGTGGCGCACTCATCTCCTCGAGCACACCACGCGCACACCCGAGGCCGACCGCCGCAAACAGGCAGGACCAGAACGGCGTCGGCTGGACGAGGTTCACGAAGTCCGGAAACCCCATGAGATCCCACGCAGGGGCCTCGCGATAGCGCACGGACTGGCTCTCCGTGCTGCGCATCCCGAAGCCATCCCAGTCATCCAGGATCTCGACGCCCGAGGCGGTGGTTTCGACGAGGAAGAACTCGACTTCGCCCGCGCCTGGGATCTCCTCCCTCGACACCTTCGCGGTGGAGAAGAAGTGCGACGCGTAGCGTCCCGCCGAGGCGAGGATCTTGTCACCGCTCAGGCGGAACGTGCCGCCCGGGCCGCGCCTCGCGACGGTCTTGATCGCAGACAGCGCACCGCCCGCCCCGCGCTCCGAGTTGCAGGCGGCGAAGATCTCGCCGGCGCGGTAGCGCTCGGCCACCCGCTCGATCTGGCTCGACCAGCGCGCGCGCTCCGAGGGCGGTGCGACATCGGGCCCCAGCGCGTAGATCCCCGACAGTCCGAGGGGCATCGCCCAGACGAGCGCGACCGACGGGGACGCCGCCGCGACGGTCTCCACCGCCTCCACGCACTCGGAGAGGGACCAACCGCGACCGCCGAGCGCGACGGGAAGCGCCGCACCCAGCAGGCGTCCGGCCTTCAGCTCGTTGACGCTCTCGAGGGGGAACGACTCGGCGTCGCCGGTGTCCCGCTCGGCACACCGCGCCGCGAACTCGACGATCTCGGTGCTATCCCGTGCGTCCACGGCGTGCCTCCCGGGCTCGCCGCGCTCTGGCGAGCCCCGGGATTCTAGGCCCGGTCGGTCATCGCCGGGGCGCCCGTGCCACGACGGCGCCGGCGCACCTTCACCCGGACCAGCGCACGCTCCATCGAGAGGCGGGCGCGCAGGAGGTCGACCTGGCCCTCCTCGGTGGTGATGCGCTCACCCGCGAGGCGGCGCTGCGCGCGCGCACGAGCGGCCTCGGCGCGCTCCTCATCGATGTCCTCGACGCGCTCGGCGGCATCCGCGAGGATCGTCACGGTGTCGCGCACGATCTGGACGAACCCACCGTGCACTGCCATCGCCTCGGAGCCCGTGGGTGTGACCGCCACCAGCTCGCCGATCGCGAGGCTCGCCATCAGCGGCGCGTGCATCGGCAGGAGCGTAATCTGGCCCTCGGTGGTCGGCACGATCACCCGCTGGACGTCCGTGCGGTCGAGCACGGTCCGCTCCGCGGTCACCACGATCAGATGCAGTGGCATAGCGCCTCGCCCCGTCCTCGCTCTGCCTCGGTCGGCCGGTCTCGACTAGCCGGCCGCCGCCATCGCCCGAGCGCTCTCGACCACCTCGTCGATGGTGCCCGCCATGTAGAAGGCATTCTCCGGCAGGTCGTCGTACTTACCCTCGAGGATCTCCTTGAAGCCGCGCACGGTCTCGGCCACCGAGACGTAGCGCCCCGGCCGCCCCGTGAACTGCTCACCGACGAAGAACGGCTGGGTCAGGAAGCGCTGGATGCGCCGCGCGCGACCGACCGCCTGCTTGTCCTCGTCCGACAGCTCCTCGATGCCGAGGATGGCGATGATGTCCTGGAGGTCCTTGTAGCGCTGCAGGGTCCGCACGACGCCGTTCGCGACCGCGTAGTGCTCGGCGCCCACGACGTTCGGGTCGAGGATGCGGCTGCCCGAGGACAGCGGGTCCACGGCGGGGTACAGCCCCTGCTCGACGAGGCCCCGGTCGAGGGCCACGGTCGCATCGAGGTGGCCGAACGTGGTCGACACGCCGGGGTCCGTGTAGTCGTCGGCGGGCACGTAGATCGCCTGGAACGAGGTGATCGAGCCCTTTGGCGTCGAGGTGATGCGCTCCTCGAGCTCACCAATCTCGGTCGACAGCGTCGGCTGGTAGCCCACGGCGGACGGCATACGTCCGAGGAGTGCGGACACCTCCATGCCGGCGAGCGTGTAGCGGTAGATGTTGTCCACGAAGAGCAGCACGTCGCGGCCCTCGCGGTCACGGAAGTACTCGGCCATCGTCAGGCCCGTGAAGGCGATCCGGAGGCGCACGCCGGGCGGCTCGTTCATCTGGCCGAAGACGAGGGCGGTCTTGTCGAGCACGCCCGACTCCGCCATCTCCTTCCAGAGGTCGTTGCCCTCGCGGGAGCGCTCACCCACGCCCGCGAACACGGAGAGGCCGCCGTGCTCGGTCGCGAGGTTGCGAATCAGCTCGGTGTTGATGACGGTCTTGCCCGTCCCCGCGCCACCGAAGAGGCCGACCTTCCCACCTCGTGCGAGGGGGGCGATGAGGTCGATGACCTTCACGCCGGTCTCCAGCATCTGCGCCTTGGTCTCCTGCTCGGAGTACTCGGGCGCCCGACGGTGGATCGGCATCCGCTCGACCTCGGGACCCACGGCCTCGCCCGGATCCAGCGGCTCGCCGAGCACGTTGAAGATGCGCCCCAGCGTCCGAGGCCCCACGGGCACCGAGATCGGCGCGCCGAGGTCCTCCGCCGCGCTCCCCCGGCGAAGGCCGTCCGTCGAGTCCAGCGCGAGGCAGCGCACCCAGTTGTTGCCCAGGTGCTGCTGCACCTCGGTCATCAGCGGCTTCTCATCCATCTGGATGCGCACCGCGTTGAAGATCTCGGGCAGGTCGCCCGAGGGAAACTCCACGTCGACGACGGTGCCGATGACCTGTCGGACGAGACCACTGGCCATGAGATTCCTCCCGTTGCGCCTCGGAAGGCGCCCGTCGAGGCGCAACGCGCCCCGGCTACGAACCCTGTTCGAGGGCGGCCTTGCCACCCACAATGTCGAGCAGCTCGCCGGTGATCATCTCCTGGCGGGCCTTGTTGTACGTCAGCGTCAGGTCCTGGACCATCGCGTTCGCCGCGTCGGTCGCTGCACGCATCGCGACCATGCGCGCCGACTGCTCCGAGGCCGACGCCTCGAGCAGCGCCTCGAAGATCTGCATCTCCACGTAGCGAGGCAGCAACGTGGCGAGCAGCCCCTCCGGCGAGGGCTCGAAGATGAACTCGGTCGCGCCCGCATCCTCGTCACCTCCGGGTGACGAGACGGGGAGCAGCTGGCGCACGGTCGGCCGCTGCACGGCGGTGTTCACGAACTGCTGATAGCCGATGAACACCTGGTCCACGGCGCCGCTCGTGAAGTCGTCAATCACGAGGCGCGCAATCGGTCGCACGGCCTCGAATCCCGGGTAGTCACCCAGCGCCGTGAACTCGGCCAGCCGAGGAAAGCCCGACCGCCGGAAGAAGTCACGTCCCTTGCGCCCGACGGTGATCACCGAGACGCGCTCGACGTGCGGCTGGTGCTCGAGGGCCAGGGTGGCGCCTGCCCGGTTCATGTTCGCGTTGAGGCCGCCCGCCAACCCTCGGTCAGCGGTGATGTGGATGAACGCGAAGTGCTTCACCGGCCGGCTCGCGAGGAGCGGATGCGCGTCCTCGGCGCCCTGTGCGTAGCCGGAGAGCTGCGCCAGCACCGCCCGCATCTGCGAGGCGTATGGACGCGCTCCAAAGGCACGCTGCTGCGCCCGCCGCATCTTCGAGGACGCGACGAGCTCCATGGCCTTCGTGACTTTGGCCGTGTTCTGGACGGACTTGATCCGCTGCCGGATCGCCCGTACTGCGCCGCCTCCGGGCATGTCGCGCCCCGTCCCCTCGATGCCGCCGCGACTCTAGTACGCGACCGATCCCTTGAAGTCCTCGATGGCCTTGCGCAGGCTGGCCTGCGTCTCGTCGCTCAGCAGGCCCGTGCTCTGGATCGCGTCGAGCACACCTCGGCCGCTGGCGGCCATGTAGTCGTGGAACGCGTTCTCGAAGTCCGAGATCTTCTCCACGGGCACGTCGTCGAGGTAGCCCTGCGCACCCGCGAACAGCACGCTTACCTGCTGCGCGAGCGTCAGCGGCCGGTACTGCGGCTGCTTCAACAGCTCGGTGAGGCGCTGGCCTCGGATCAGCTGGCGCCGCGTCGCAGGGTCGAGGTCCTCCGTGCCGAACTGCGCGAACGCCTGCAGCTCGCGGTACTGCGACAGGTCGAGGCGGAGCGTGCCGGCCACGGCCCGCATCGCCCTCGTCTGCGCCGAACCACCCACCCGCGACACCGAGATGCCGGGGTTCACCGCCGGGCGCTGGCCGGCGTTGAACAGGTCCTGCTCGAGGAAGATCTGGCCGTCGGTGATCGAGATCACGTTCGTCGGGATGTACGCCGAGACGTCACCGGCCTGGGTCTCAATCACGGGGAGCGCCGTGATCGATCCGCCGCCGTGATCGGCGGTCACGCGCGCGGACCGCTCGAGGAGGCGCGAGTGGAGGTAGAAGACGTCGCCCGGGTACGCCTCGCGGCCCGGGGGGCGCTTGAGGAGCAGCGAGACCTGGCGGTACGCCCACGCGTGCTTCGTCAGGTCGTCGTACGCGATCAGGACGTCCTTGCCCTGCGCCATGAAGTACTCGGCCATCGCGGCGCCGGCGTACGGGGCGAGGTACTGGAGGGCCGCGGACTCCGCCGCCGAGGCCGACACGACGATCGTGTGTCCCATCGCGCCGTACTGGTCGAGCAGCGCGACGGTCTGCGCAACCTTCGCGTCCTTCTGCCCCACGGCGACGTAGATGCAGAGGATCCCGCTGTCCTTCTGGTTGATGATCGCGTCGACGATGATCGCGGTCTTGCCCGTCGAACGGTCACCGATGATCAGCTCGCGCTGCCCTCGGCCAATCGGGATCATCGAGTCGATGGCCTTGATGCCGGTCTGCACCGGCTGGTCCACCTTCACGCGCGACACCACGTCGGGAGCGATGCGCTCCACCGGCATGCGCTGCGAGGTGTTCACGGGGCCGCGCTCGTCAATCGGGTCGCCGAGGGCGTTCACCACGCGTCCGAGGAGCGCCTCACCCACCGGCACCGAGGCGACCAGGCCCGTCGTGCGAACCTCGTCACCTTCCTTGATCGCCGTGTACTCGCCGAGGATGATCGCGCCGACGGTCTCCTCTTCGAGGTTCAGCGCGAGCCCTCGAGTGCCGTTCGCGAACTCGATGAGCTCGGACGCCATGCACTCGCCGAGGCCGTGAATGCGAGCGATGCCGTCGCTCGCCTCGATCACGGTGCCCACGTTCGTCCGGGTCACACCCGCATCGAAGCTCTCGATCTGCGTGCGCAGGATCGATGCGATCTCTTCGGCACGTACGGGCATCGGTATCCTCCGTGCTGTGCGCGGGCCCTAGCCCGCGGCTGTCAGCTCCTGGCGCAGCCGCTGGAGGCGGCGCCGCGTGGAGCCATCGATCAACTGGTCACCAACCTGCAGGATCGCCCCACCCATGATCTCGGGGTCGACCTCTGCCTCGAGCTCGACCGTGGCGCCCGTCTGCGCCGCGAGGCGCTGACGGAACCCGGCCACCTGCTGCTCGTCGAGGGGTACGGCCGTCCGCAGTCTCGCGCGCACGACCCCTCGTTCCGCGTCCACCAGCTCCGTGAAGTACGAAGCAATCGACGGACCGAGGGCGAGTCGCCCCTTGCTGCGGAGCAGCCGGAACAGGTTCAACTCGATCGGACGCAGCTCCGGCGCCACCTGCCGCGCGATCGCGACGAACTTCTCGTCCGTCATCCCGTCGGCCTGCAGAGCATCGACGAACTCGCGTCGCTGGGTGAGCGACTCGAGCGCATCGAGCGCCCGCGCCCACGAGTCGAACGACCCGTCCGATCGCGCCAGGTCCATCGCCGCGAGGGCGTACCGGCGGCCGGCAACGTCGCGCACGGCCACCGACTAGTTCCTCGACCCGAGGTCGCTGTTGACCAGCACCTCGTCGATCAGCCGCTGGTGCGCGTTGCGGTCGAGCGACTGCCCGATGACGCGCTCGGCGGCAGCGATGGTCAGGTCCGTGAACTCCCGGCGAAGCTGCTGGATCGCCTGGTCACGCTCCTGCTGCACTTCCTGCCGCGCGCGGTCCACGAGCTGCGCCGCGTCCGCACGGGCGCGCTCCTCGAGCTCTGCCCGGAGGCGCGCCGCCGACTCCTGCGCCGCCGCCACCATGTCGCGACCCTGCGCTCGAGCTTCCTCGATGACGCGCCGGGCCTCGTCCTGGCTTGCCGAGGCCTGCACGGCCGCCTGCTCGGCCCGGTTCAGCCCCTCCTCGATGCGGCGCTTGCGCTCCTCGAGCACGTTCAGCACCGGCTTGTAGAGGAACATCCGCAGGACAACCAGCAGGATGCCGAAGTTGATCAGCTGCGCGATGAGGCCGGGCAGGTTGAAGCCCAGGGCTGCGATGCCCGTGACCTCCTCCTCGGCCGCCATCGCGAACGCCGGCACCACCCCCAGCGCGAGGCCAAAAGCCGCCGCCCGGAGCAGGCGCGAACGCCGCTGTCGCTGCTCAGTCATCGTGATCTCCCGATCGTGGGCCCACCCCTCGAGGCAGGCCCACTCGCAGTCATGACTGGCCTAGAAGACGAAGCCGATGAGGATGGCGACGACCAGGGCGTAGATGCCGAGCGCCTCGGCGAACGCGACCGCGAGGATCATGTTCGTCTGGACCACGCCGGCCGCCTCGGGGTTGCGCCCAAGCGCCTCCATGGCCTTGCCGCCAAGGAGCCCGATGCCGATGCCTGGCCCCAGCGTCCCGAGGGCAATCGCAATTGCCGCGGCCAGGAACTTCATCCCCGCCTCGGAGAACTCGTTCGCGGGCGCTGCCGCCTGCGCGCCGGCCACACCGCTGGCGAGCAGGAAAAGCCCTGTCCCGACCAGTGCCGCGCGACCGATCCGGCCAACGAGCTGTGCTGCTGTCATCGAAATCCCCTCCCGGATGCCCCGGCGTCAACCGGGCCAAACCAACCCGACTCGCTCAACAATTCGCGTGACAGGCCACGCGGTACTCACGGTGTCACTCGCAACGGATCCGACATGCCTAGTGGTGCGCCGCCTCGTGGCCCTCCTCGTGGTCATCGCCGTGGTGAGCCACCGCGGACTGTGCGAAGACGAGGGTCAACATCGCGAACACGAATGCCTGGATCGCCCCGACGAACAACTCGAGCCCGTAGAACACATCGATGAGCACGAGCGGTACGAGGAAGCCCATCATCGTGAGCAATACCTCACCGGCAAACACGTTCCCAAAGAGTCGGAACGTGAACGACACCATGCGCGACAGCTCGGACACAAACTCGAGGAGCCCGACGAACACATCGATGAGCCCCATCGGCCCCTTCGCCATCGCGCCAAAGTTGAAGAACTTCTTGAGGTAGCCGAAGCCCAGCGCCTGGAAGCCCCAGAACTCCACGAAGAGGAACGAGTAGATCGCAATCGCGAGGGGCGTGTTGATGTCGGTGTTCACCGACCGCAGGTACGGCGCAAGGATGCCGTACTGCGTGCCCTCGACGTCCGCGGACTCGGTCGCGTGGGTGTCGGTCGCAGCCTTCGTCTCGGTGGCGTGGGTGTCCGTCGCAGCAGTGTCGGCGGCGGCGTGCTCGTCGTGCTCCTCGCCCGCCTTCGCACCGAAGGGGACGTACAGCACATCGATGCCGGCGATGTTCGCCGGACGCATCTCGACAGGCGGCGCACCGTGCCCCACCTCGGGCTTGCCGATGAACATGTTCCCGGGCAGCAGCCCAAGGTAGTTCGAGGTGATTACGTAGAAGAAGATGGTCGCGACGAGCATGAAGAAGTGCTTGCCGCGCTCCTCACCCACGACCCCCGCGACCACGCTGAAGAAGCCCGCGACCATCGCCTCGATGAGTCCGCTGAACCCACTCGGCACCAGCGAGATGCGGGGCCCGGCGATCACGGCCACCAGGCACAACAGCGCCACCACAATCCACGAGGTGAAGATCGTGTTGGTAACCGCCAGGCTACCGAGGTGGAAGATGGTCTCCGGAGCGACAATAATGGTGGGTGCAGGCCCTCGGAAGAACAGGAAGCCGAAGACCATCAGCGCGAGGACGCCGAGGCCGATGGCCGCTCCGCGCATTACCGCTTCTCCCCGCCCCGAGCACGGTCGTCCGCCGACCGCTGGCGCCGCAGGATCTCCTGCAGCTGCTGATATGCGCCGCGTAACCCTGCCGCCAACCCCAGGCTCAGCCCGAGGAGCGTGAACCAGGGCTCAGTATCCCAGCTGCGGTCCGCCCACACGCCGAGCCCGGTCGGGACCAGTATCGCGGTGGCCAGAAACCACCCGATCCCGACGAACGCGAATGCCGGTGAACCCCAGATCTTGCCCGTACCGGCACCTCCGGTCCGAGGCCTCGCGGAAAGTACCATCGCGGATCGCGATGATCAACACTTGTGAGGGCTCGCACGATCCAGAAACGATCGTGAACTTGTGATATCTGCAGGTGCCGGCCTCAGCCGGTCGCCCGCGCGAGGAACGCTACTTCTTGCCGAGGTCGTCCAGGTCGAGGCCGGCAATGAAGTCGCGGAACGCACCCAGCCGCTCAAGCTCCTCGGGAGACACGGGGGCGGCGCCCCCCTCCTGCGGATGCTCGATCTCGCCCTCGGCGTTCAGCACCACGCCCGCACGATCGAGCACGGCGTCCTCCGCGAAGATCGGCACGGAGGCGCGCACGGCCAGCGCGATCGCATCGGACGGCCGCGAGTCCACCTCGATGTGGCGCCCGCCAGCGTCCATGTGAATCCGCGCGTAGTAGATGTCGTTGTTCATGTCGTTGACCACGACCTGCTGGATGGTCGCGCCCAGCTCGCTGAGCATACTCGCCAGGAGGTCGTGGGTCTGCGGCCGCGCCACGGTGATGTCCTGCAGCCGGAACGCGATCGCGTCCGCCTCGGTCATGCCGATCCAGATCGGGAGGTAGCGGTCGCGGTCCTTCTCCTTGAGGATGACCACGCGCTGATAGCTCCGCAGGTTCACTCGGATGCTGTCGATCACGAGCTCACGCATGCTGGTCTCCCGGGCACGCTCGGCCTCGACTGTGCCATCGAGCACCGGTCTCGAGCGCTGAATCCAGTGTAGGAACGCGCTTCCGAGCGGGTCAACGCTCGCCGGGCGCGCCCTCCGCCTCTGTCATCGATTCGTCGCTGTCGCGGGCCTCCAGAGGGCCCTCGTCGCCACGAGGCGCCGCCGGCCCGTCCCCCTCGAGGGCGCGCCAGACCTCGGGGTCCACGGGCGCGCCACGCTCGAGGAACGCCCGCACCCGTCGACGCAGCACGTCCCGGCGCATCAGCACGCGGCGCTGGCAGCCGCGGCACACGATCCCGATGTCGGCGCCCACCCGCACAACGTCCCAATCGACGCTGCCACAGGGGTGCTTCCGCCGCATCCGCAACACGTCGCCGATGCGGACATCGAGGACCATCGGCTGCTCCCGCGTACTTTCCGAAATCCCGCCCGGCGAGGGCTACCGGCCCTGGGCGGGCAGCGCCGACTCCCGGGCAGCGTTGATCTGGTCGCGCAGCGTCGTGGCGGCCCGCCGTGCCCCCTCGGCGTATCCCTCGCGCGATCGGTCCGCGTACAGCACACCCCTCGAGGCGTTCACGAGCAGGCCGCCCCCCCGCGCGTCGAGGCACGCTCGCACCGCTGCCTCGAGCTCACCCTCCTGCGCACCGACGCCGGGCGCGAGGATCGCGAGGTCCGGCGCGATCGCACGGACGCGCGCGCCCTCCTCGGGGTATGTGGCGCCCACGACCATGCCGACGTTGCCTGCGCCGTTCCACTCGTGCGCCAGCGCGGCCATGTGCTCGTAGAGGCGGCGGCCACCGCCCACCTCGAGGTCCTGGAGGTCGCGCGCACCGGCATTCGAGGTGCGCACGAGCAGGAAGGAGTGGCGATCGCGGTAGTCGAGGAAGGGCTGCACGCCGTCACGCCCGAGGTACGCGTTCACGGTCACGGCGTCGGCGCCGATGCGCTCGAAGACGGCCTGCGCGTAGAAGGAGGCGGAATTGCCGATGTCGTTGCGCTTCGCATCGAGGAGCACGGGCACATCCGCGGGCACCGCCTCGATCACCGCCCGGAGCGCGGCAAACGGGTCGCCGGGCAGCGCCTCGTAGAACGCGGCGTTCGGCTTGTAGCAGGCCACGAGGTCGGACGTCGCCTCGATCACCCCGCGCAGGAAGTCGAGGGGTGCGACGCCCTCGGGGATCAGCGTCGGGTCGGGGTCGAGCCCCACGCACAGCAGCGAGTGGTTGCGGGCGGCGCTCGCCTCGAACTTCGCGAGGAACCTCGACTCGGACGGGACGGCGGGCATCAGGCCTCCGAACTGCTGGGCGCCGCGCTCCCCGGGTCGAGCGTGGCGAACACGATGGGTGGCAGCGCCGCACCCGCCCGGCGCAGGCGGCTCAGCGTGTCGGCGAACGCCACGACGTCACCGGTCGCGGTGCACGCGAGCGGCTGCTCGAGGCCCGCGGGCACATCGAGGGCGTGGGCGGTGAGCTGGTGCAGCACACGGCGCGCGACCGGCTCCGCCGTGTCGATCACCTCGACGCCCACGGGCACCAGCCGCTCGAGGGCGGGTCGCAGGTAGCCGTAATGCGTACACCCGAGGGCTATCTCGTCCACCCCCTCCGCGAGGGGCGTCCGCAGCGCGTCGCCCAGCAGCTCCTCGATGCGCGGGCCGTCGATCTCGCCCGACTCCACGAGGTCCGCGAGGCCGGGCATCGGCAGCGTCTCGATCACGGCGTTGCCGCCATGATCTCGATGCAGGCGCTGCAGGCGCTCGCCCTGAGCGGTCGCCGGTGTCGCGAGGACCAGCACGCGGCCGCTCCTCGTGCGCTCCGCCGCCGGCTTGAGCGGCGGCTCCATCCCCACGACGGGCACGC
>JADLFF010000116.1 GCA_020845735.1 Dehalococcoidia bacterium | reverse complement strand
TGCTCAGCTCGCGCGCGTGGTTCACCGTCCCCTTGCCGAACGACCGGGAACCGACGACCGTCGCGCGCCCGTTCTCCTGGAGGGCGGCCGCGAGCAGCTCCGACCCGGAGGCGGAGAACTCGTCCTGCACGACCACGACCGGGAGCGACCAGATCTCGTTGCCCGAGCGTGCCTGGATCGAGCGCTCACCCCCGGCGCGATCGACCTGGGTCACGATGATCCCCTTGTCGAGGAACATGTCGGCCGTCTGTGCCGTCTCGCTCAGCAGCCCGCCGGGGTTGCCTCGGACATCGATGATCAGCCCTCGAGCGCCCTTTGCCTTCGCTGCAGCGACCGTGTCGCTCAGCTCCTTGGGCGTGCGATTCGTGAAGGAGCGGATGCGGAGGTAGCCCATGTCGGTCACCTCGGCGCCGGTCCCATCGCGCAGCGTGCCGCCCGGCGGCAGGTCGTCCACCGAGGCGACCGTGATCTCGTCGCGGACGAGCTGCACGTCGGCGAGGCTCCCATCGACGTGGCGGACCTTGAGGTCGACCGTCGAGCCGCGAGGCCCGCGGATCTTCAGGACGGCCTTGTCGACGGACCAGCCCTCGGCAGCCTCACCGTTGACCTCGAGGATGGCATCCCCGGCCTTGAGGCCCGCGCGTTCCGCGGGCGTGTTGGGCATCGCGCGGACGATGACCACGAACTCACCCTGGAGCGCCACGGTGGCGCCGATGCCGGAGAACGCCCCCTGGAAGTCATCGCGGCTGATCGCGTACGTGTCGGGGTCGATGTAGGTCGAGTGGGGGTCGCCGAGGGCCTTGAACACGCCGTTGACCGCAGCCTCGAAGAGCTGGGCGCCGTCGACTCGGTCAGGATCGACATAATCCTGTTGGAGGATCGTATAGACCTCATTGAGGGTGCTGAAGTCGGTATCCGAGGTGGTTGCGGCGGGGCGGCCGCGGACCTGGCTCGGCGTCTCCGGCTCGGTGGCGACGCGAGCGATGAAGCCGACGGCGATCAGCATCACGCCAATCAACGCCGAGGTCAGCCCGATAAGGACAGAACGAACGACCTGGTTGTTCATCGCTGACTCTTCGCTCAGGAGCGCGCTGGGTGCCATTCCGGGGTGACGGTTGTGACGTCTGGTGAGTAGTCTACCGCCTCGCAGAGCCGCACGACGGCCCGGGCCTCGGGGTTCCCGAGGGAGACGCGGTGGGTTTCTGCGTAGATCGGGCTCCTGTGGCGTCGGTAACCGCGCCCGTGCGGGAGTGCCTGATGGTTACGTCCGCTCGCGTCGCCACGGTTCAATCAAACGCGTGCGTTCCTCTTGAGCGCCACATAACCGCGATAGTGCGAAGTTCCGAGGTGCGGCCTCGAGGGGTGTCGACCTCCGCTGGGCCGTTCGTCGCGCCGTCATTCCGCGGCTCGTCGCCCCTGCCTCGTGTCGCTTCCGTCGAGCGGGTGAACGGTGACATCGAGGCCGGCGGCTGCTCGAGTTGCGCCTCGGGTGGCGCGTTCCGCCTCGCGAGGTTGGTGCTGACGGCATGGGGTTCCGAGGCCGTGTCGTCTGTGTGTCGTGTGCCATCTCGGCGTTGACGCATACCCCGATGGGGTATATCTTCTCGCATACCACTAGGGGGTACCCGTACAAGCGGGATCGGAGGGAACCATGACCACGCTGCGCGGAGAGCTCCGCTGCTTCTCCTGCTCACGATACCTGGGCGACTTCGAGTCGCACCCCGAGCGGCACGGCAAGGGCGACCTGCACGTGCTCAAGCCCGAGGCCGGCCGGCGCTCATTCGAGGCGATCGAGACGGCGCAGGGCCTGCGCTGCTCGGTGTGCGGCGGCCGAGTCGTGTTCGACCAGCTGGAGCGCGTCGCGGCCTGACGCCCGCCGTCTGTCGACTCGTGACCCCAGGCACTGGCAGGGCCGCCCTCGAGGCGGCTCTGTTGTGTCCTCGGGCTTGCGCTGGCCCCGAGCTACGCGGGCCTAGGCGACGCGCAGCTGCTCGAGGGCCTTCCTCACGACGGCGCCGTGCCCTTCGGCCCGTGCCCGCTTCCACACCTTGAGCAGCTTGCCGTCCGGCCCAATGATGAACGTCGAGCGTGTCATCCCGATCGATGTCCGGCCGTACAGCACCTTCTCGCCCCACGCACCGTACCGTGTGGCCACCTGCGCGCCGTCATCGACGAGCAGCGGGAACGGGAGGTCGTGCTTGTCGCGGAACTTCTGGTGCGACCCCGCGTTGTCCGTGGACACACCCAGCACCTCGACGCCCTGCGCGGTGAGGTCGGCGTACTCGTCGCGGAACGAGCACGCCTCCTTCGTGCAGCCGGGCGTGTTGTCCCGCGGGTAGAAGTACAGCACCACGACGCGCCCTCGGTAGTCCGCCAGGGCGTAGGGCTTCCCGTCCTGGTCCGGCAGCGTGAAGTCGGGCGCAGTGTCGCCAGCCTCGAGGGTGATCGCCATTGGTACTCCTCCGCGAGTGCGCCTCGATCCTATCGCGCCCTTCGCGCTGCTCGCCGCGCTCGCCGCGCTCGCCGCGACCGCGCGACTCACCTCATCCGCGACGCCGAACGCACCCGCCCGAGCGCGCGCCTCTGGTACCGTTGGCCCCGCACCGTATCGCGCGCCGACCGGGAGCCGAGATGACCACCGCTGCCGACGTCCAACCGACGCACCACACCCTCGAGGTGCCGGGCGTCAGCCTTCACTACCTCGACTGGGGCAACCCGGCGGCCCCGACGCTGCTCCTCGTGCACGGGCTATCGAGCTCGGCGGCGGCCTGGCAACGCGTCGTGCAGCACTTCGTGGCCGACTTCCATGTCATCGCGCTCGACCAGCGCGGGCACGGCGACTCGTCCTGGGTGCCAGCCGAGCGTTACGACACGGACAGTTACGTCGCTGACCTCGAGGCGTTCATCGATGGCCTCGGGCTCCAGCGGTTCGTGCTCGTGGGGCACTCGATGGGTGGGCATCACACGCTCGCGTACACGGCGCGCCACCCCGAGCGCGTGCGCTGCGCCGTCGTCAACGACATCCCACCGGCCGTCGAGCGCGACGTCGAGGCTACCGCCGAGCGGTTCCCGGGCGGCCGGCATCCCGTGTTCGCCAGCGTCGAGGCGTGGATGGAGAGCGAGCGGCCGGCCCAGCCGTTCACGCCCGAGCACATCCTGCGGTTCAGCGGCGAGACGCGCCTCAAGGCCGTCGAGGGCGGCCTGACGCCGCGCTATGACCCCAACGCCTCGATCCACTGGGCGCCGAAGGATCTCTGGGACGAGGCGCGCACCATCTCGAGGCCGGTGCTGCTCCTCCGCGGCGGGCGCTCGAGCGTCCTCGATGCCGCGACGCTCCAGCAGATGGACATGCAGATCGAGCCGGCCCGCTCGATCACCCTTGAGAAGTCCGGGCACAACACCTTCTTCGACATGGAGCCCGAGTTCATCCACGTCGTTAGCGACTTCATCGCGGCGCACGCAGGCCGGGCGTAATCCGCGTGGCGACGACCGCGGCTCCAGCGTCGCGCTGGGGCGCACTCTCCTACCCGAATTACCGCCGCTTCTGGCTCGCCAACCTCGCGAGGGTGTACGGCCTGCAGTTCCGATTCATCGGCGCACCCTGGCTGGTGACGGAACTCACCGACTCCCGGGCGCTCCTCGGCCTGGTGGCGGCAACGACTGCCATCGCGACGATCGTGGTGTCGGCGCCGGCGGGGGTGATCGCCGATCGTTACGACAACCGAAAGCTCCTCGTGTGGTCGCAGGCCGCAAGCGCGATGGCGGACGCTGCCATCGCGACCCTGGTCCTGACCGGCAACGCCGAGGTGTGGATGGTCATCGTGTGGGCGGCCTTTGCGGGCGCGCTCGGGTCGCTGGGCAACCCGGCGCTCAACGCCATCCTGCCGAGGCTGATCGAGATGCACGTGGTGGCCTCGGCGGTGGCCGCGACGAGCGCGATCTGGAACTCGGCCCGCATCGTGGGCCCCGCGGCAGCCGGTGTCGTGATCGCGTTCCTCGGCACGGGGCAGGCGCTCTTCGCCACGGCGATCGGCTTTTCGCTCTCCACGGTCCTGCTGATGACGCTCAAGCTGGCCGACGCACCCCCTCGAGGTGCGCACCAGCGCGATGGCATGCTCGAGGGCTTCCGTTACGTCATGGGCAACCAGATCTTCTTCGCGACCGTGGGCCTCTCCTTCTTCACCTCGCTGTTCGGCAGCTCATACATCGTGCTGTTGCCGGTGTACGCGCGCGAGGTGCTGAACGTGGGCGCGGTCGGCTTCGGTCAGATGGAGATCGCCGCGGGCAGCGGCGCGCTCATCGGGACGTTCGCGATCGTCCGCCTCGGCGGTCACACAGGCCGAGGCCAGCTCATGCTGCTCTCGGCGGCGGCGTTCGGGCTCCTCATCGCGGCGTTTGCGATGAGTCGCTCGTTCCCGCTCTCGCTGGCGCTGCTCTTCCTCGGCGGGCTGGCGTCATCGGTGTACCTGAACCTGGGCATGACGACGCTGCAGATCCTGGTGCCGAACGAGCTGCGCGGCCGTGTGATGGGCGTCTGGAGCCTGACCTGGGTGCTGTCCGCCCTCGGGGGGCTCCCGGCGGGGCTGCTCGCCGAGTGGTTCGGGGTGCAGGTGGCCGTCGCGGTCGGGGCGCTCTCGGTGACGGCGTTCGCTGTGACGTTGCTCGTGGTGGTGCCGTCACTGCGGACCGCGCGACCGGCTGCGGCGCAGCCGTCCTGAGGCGGCGTCCGTCGTTACGTCGAGTAGTTTGCCAGTCCCCTGCCGGGCCTGGCTCAGCCCTCGGGGAATGCCACCAGCGAGGTCGTAGACTGGATGCCGTCCAGCGTGCGGATGCGGTCGGCGAGGATCGGCGGCACCTCGGACAGGTTCTCGACGACCAGCTCGACCACGATGTCGTACGGCCCCATCACCTCGTGGATCTCATCGACGTCCGGGAGTGCCTTCAGCGCTTCTGCGACCCGCCGGGTCGCGCCCGGGTGCGTGACGATGAGGACGTACGCCTTGATCATCGGGGGGCCTCCAGCCTGCATCGAGGGGATCCTCTACGTCGCACGGCGGCATGTCCAGTGCCCTCAAGCAAATGGCGGTGTTATGATCCTGCCTGCTTGATCCGGGCATACCGGATGTTGAGCGTATCGAGACTCACGTCCGATACTCGTATCATCGTGTGCCAACGGCGCCCGTAGCGGTGCCTGCGGGCGCGCCCAGAGCAGCGAGGCAATTCCGAGTTCGGCGGGCGTGCAGCGAGCCCCCTCGGATGCGCCTGAGCACGAATGAGGCCTGAATGGGTAAGAACCTCATCGTCCGCCTGGCCGGAGAAGGCGGCGGTGGATTCGTCACGTCCGCCGACAGCCTCGCGGCAGCGGCCGCGCGCGTCGGCTATCACGTGCAGACGTTCGCCACGTACCCCTCGCAGATCAAGGGCGGCCCCGTCTGGGCGCAGGCCCGGGTCTCCACCGACGAGGTGCTCACGGCCGGCGACGAGCTCGACGTGCTGGTGGCGATGAACCGCTATGCCTTCGAGCATCACGTCGACGAGCTCCGGCCCGGCGGCATCCTGATGTACAACCAGGAGGAGTTCGACCTCCAGCCTGGCGAGTTCAACGGGAAGATCGTCCCCCTCAAGGTCGAGGAGCTGGCGCGATCCACCGGCAGCCCGATCACCGCGAGCATGGTGCTCGTCGGCGCCCTGGCGAGCCTGGCCTCGATTCCCCTCGCCTACTTCGAGGACTTCGTCCGCGCGCGCTTCAACCGCGGCCGCGCCAGCGACGCGGTCATCATCGAGGCCAACATCAAGGCACTGACCCTCGGCTTCGACGAGGCGGAGAAGACCGGCTTCAAGGTCGACGAGCTCGATGCGCCGCCGGCCAAGGACGGTGAGCGCGTGCTCATCTCCGGGTTCCAGTCGGCCTCGATGGGCGCGATTGCCGCCGGCCTCGACACGTTCATCGGCTACCCGATCTCGCCCGCGACGACCACGCTGGTCTTCATGGAGAGCAACCTCGTCGGCGAGGACAAGTTCGTCGGACAGGCCAGCTCGGAGATCGAGGCGATCAACGCCCTCGTGGGCTCCGGCTTCTCCGGCAAGAAGACGATGACGTCCACCTCGGGGCCCGGCTTCAGCCTCATGGGCGAGGGCCTCGGGCTCGCGTGGATGGCGGAGATCCCGCTCACCATCCTCGATGTGCAGCGCGGTGGCCCGGCCACGGGCCTGCCGACGAAGACCGAGCAGTCCGACCTGCTGACGGCGATCAACCCGGGGCATGGCGACATGAGCCTCCCGGTGATCGCCGCCGGCACCGTCGAGGAGCTCTTCTGGGCCGCCGCCGAGGCGACCAACTGGGCCGAGCGCTACCAGGGCCCGGTCATCCTCCTGTCCGAGATGATGCTCGCCGAGCGCACGCAGGACATCGTGAGGCCGGACCCCTCGAAGGTGGTGCAGGAACGCCGCATGGTGTCCGTCGGCGAGAACGGGAACCGGCGCTACAAGGGCAGCGAGA
>JADLFF010000115.1 GCA_020845735.1 Dehalococcoidia bacterium | reverse complement strand
TGCCTCGCGCTGCTCGGAGGACCGCCGGCTGCGCTGGCGGCGATCTTCGCCCTGACCGCGGGCTTTGCCGTTGGGCTGCTGTCACCGGTGCACGGCCTGCTCGCGGCCAGCACGTACGAGGACGAGCGCCTCGGAACGCTGAGCGGCGTGCAGCAGTTCGTGGCCAGCATCGCAGGTGCGGCCGGCCCCTGGCTCAGTGGAGTGCTCGTCGACTCGACCGGGGGCTACCTGCTCCCGATGACCGTGCCGCTCGCGGCGCTGGTGTGCGCCATCCTCGTCATCACCTACCGAGGGCAAACAGCGCTCGAGGCGCAGCCAGCCACGGACTATGCGAACCCGTAGGCCGTCGCCAGCTCCGAGTCGCGGCTGGCGATGAGCTCCGCGGTCGCGAGGATGACCTTCGCCTGCTTGAAGGTGGCGTCGTCCTGCATCTTCCCGTCGAGCATCGCCACGCCCGAGCCCGCCTCGCCGATCGCCTCGACGATGCGTCGTGCGAACGCTACCTCGTCGGGGTCCGGGCTGAAGACGCGCTTGGCGATCTCGATCTGGCTCGGGTGCAGCGACCATGCCCCCACGCACCCCATGAGGTATGCGTTGCGGAACTGGTCCTCGCAGGCCACACCGTCCGAGATGTCTCCGAACGGCCCGTAGAAGGGGAGGATGCCGTTTGCGGCGCAGGCATCGACCATCTTCGCCATCGTGTAGTGCCACAGATCCTGCTGCGCGGTGCTCCGAGGCGCATCCGGGCTCGAGGGGTCGGCGTCCGCACGCACGAGGTACCCCGGGTGTCCGCCGCCGACGCGCGTCGTCTTCATCCGGCGCGACGCCGCGAGGTCGGCGGGCCCGAGCGAGATCCCCTGCATCCGAGGGCTCGCCGCGGCAATCTCGGCGACGTTGTTCACACCGGCCGCGGTCTCGAGGATGGCGTGGACCATGAGTGGCTTCGTGAGCCCGTGCCGCCCCTCGAGCTGCGCGAGGAGCCGGTCGACGTAGTGGATGTCGTTCGCGCTCTCAACCTTGGGGACCATGATCACGTCGAGCTTGTCGCGGCACGCCTCCACCAGCTCCATGAGGTCATCGAGGCACCACGGGCTGTCGAGGCTGTTGATCCGCGTCCAGAGTTGGGTCGCACCGAAGTCGTTGGCCTGCGCCACCTCGATGAGCCCGCGTCGCGCCGCCACTTTCGAGTCGGCCGGGATGGCGTCCTCCAGGTTGCCGAGGAGGATGTCGACCTGCGGGATGATCTCGGCGATGCGCTCGCGGACCCGCTCGTTGTGAGGCGGGAAGAAGTGGATCATCCGGCCCGGGCGCACCTCGATCTCGTGGAGCGGCTGGGGCGCCCCGACGGCGAGTGGCTTGAAGAAGTCCTTGGCACTGGGCATGAGGCACCCCCTGATCGCGAGCTGCAGTCGTCGACGTAGGTGAAGCACCCGCCTCGTGCGGGCCTTGCGAGGCTAGACGGGCGCCGCGTCCTCCGGGACCCCGTTCTGGACGTAGACCCAGCGCACCGCGGACATCAGCTCGTCCTCTGAGCGGTAGCGCTTGAGGGGGAGCTGCGCGAGGACACGCGCGACCTCGCGGTCGAGGCCGCCCTTGTCTCGGGAGCCGCGCCACACGGCGTCACGCGAGATCGGGTAGTGGAAGCCGGCGAAGGCCTTGCGGAAGTCGGCCTTGCCCGCGTGAGGAGTCGGGGGCACGAACACCGGAGCGGCCGCCACGGCGGGCTCGGGTTCGGCGGCAGCGGCAGCAGGAGCCGCCTCTGCGGGCGCCGCTGCCGAGGATGCCTCGGCGGCCGGTGCAGCCTCAGCCGCCGCTGCGGCGGGTGCTGCTGCCGCGGCCGGCGCCGCGGCGGGGGCGGACCCACCACCGAGGAGCGCGGCGACCTTCTGGCGAGCCCCGTTCGCGTCCTCGTACCACGACGAGTTGATCTCGACGAACGGCGCCATCGGGGCCGGAACCTCGGTGTCGGGGAAGATCGCGGAGACCGGGCAGGCCGGCTGGCAGGCGCCGCAGTCGATGCACTCGGCGGGGTTGATGTACAGCATGCGGTCGCTGCCCTCTTCGAAGTGGATGCAATCCACGGGGCAGACTTCGACACACGACTGGTCAGTCGTATCGATGCACGGCTGCGTGATTACGAATGCCACTACGACCCTCCGCAGCGCCGTCCTCGGGCGCACAGCACGCCGTCGCGAACCGCGCCAGCGCGAGAACCCAGTCGGCGCAATCGTAACGAGGGCAATGGCGGGCGTCCACGGCGCGAGCCCTCACCCCGCACCCCGTACCCTCTTCGCAACGCTGCACCGTGCGATTCAGCGCGGCACCGCGCTGAATCACGCTCATCGAGGGAACGCGCCCGCTATCGTGAAGGCGCCGAGCCCAGGAGTGCCCATGTCCGACCTCCCTGCGAACGTTCCGGCGCGCCGCGTCCTCGACCCGGTCGCCGAGGCGATGCACCAGATGCCCTACGGCGTCTATGCCATCGGGTCCATCGATGAGCGCGAAGCCAACGTCATGGTCGCCGACTGGGTGCTGCAGGTGTCGTTCAACCCTCGGCTGGTGGCCGTGGTCCTCGAGGCCGATTCGAGCACGCTGCGCCGCATCCGCGCCTCGAGCGTCTTCAGCGTGAACCTCCTTACCGCCGACCCTGACTCGCTCCGGATGGCGATGCAGTTCGTGCAGCCCGCCGACCCCTCAAAGGTCGAGGGGCGGCGCGAGGCGGCAGCGCCGCACCACTCGAAGCTGGACGGCGTCGAGTACCGGCGCTCCTCGCGAGGGCTCCCCCTCCTCGAGGATGCCCTCATGTGGCTGGAGTGCGAGGCGCAGACCTTCACGCCGATCGGCGACCACATCATGGTCGTGGGCCGGGTCCTCGATGGCCGCGTGCAGCACAGCGCGGAGCCGATGACCACCGGATACACGGGGTGGACGTACTCCGGATGACGGCCACTCACGAGGACGCTGAGACCGCGCGCGTCCTCGCCGCGAACCAGGCCCTGTACGACGCGTTCAACACCCGGGACGCCGAGGCGATCGCGAGCCTCTGGGCGGACGGCGTGCCCGTCGCGTGCATCCATCCCGGCTGGGCCGCCGTCCGAGGCCGCGAGCACGTGCTGGCCACGTGGAACGCGATCCTCGCGAATCCCGACCAGCCCCGGATCATCGTGGGCGCCGCCGAGGTGCACGTGGTCGGGGACTCGGCGTGGGTCCTCTGTCGCGAGCTCGTGAGCGGCTCACCGCTGGCGGCGACCAACCTCTTCACGAGGCAGCACGACCGCTGGCGCCTCGTCCACCACCACTCGAGTCCCGTGAGCTTCCTCGCGGAGGACCTTCAGTGAACGAGGCGGTCGCGCGCCCGCTCAACCTGTTCGAGTACGAACAACGTGCCACCGACCAGCTCGCCGCCTTCGCGTACGACTACTACGCGAGTGGCGCCCACGACGAGATCACCGTCGCCGAAAACCGCCAGGCCTTCGAGCGCATCCGCCTGCGTCCCCACGTGATGCGCGACGTGTCCGCGCGGGACCTGTCGACGCGCGTCCTCGGCCGCGCCCACGCGCTCCCGATCGTCGCCGCGCCGATGGCCTTCCAGCGGCTCGCGCACCCCCAGGGAGAGCTCGCGCTGGCGAGGGCCACGTCCGGCCTCGGCGTCACGATGACCCTCAGCACCCTGGCCACCACCGCCCTCGAGGAGGTGGCCGCCGCAGCCGAGGTCCCCGGGTGGTTCCAGCTGTACGTCTACCGGGACCGTGCACTCACGCGCGACCTCGTGGCCCGCGCCGAGGCGTCCGGCTTCGAGGCGCTCGTGCTCACCGTCGACGCGCCCCTCCTCGGGCGCCGCGAGCGGGATGCACGCAACGCGTTCGCCCTGCCACCCGGGCTGGTCGCGGCGAACCTGCCGTCCGAGGGGTTGCGCCACCTCGAGGGCGCCCCGGGCGAGTCCGGGCTGTTCCGCTACTTCGCCTCGCTGATGGATGCCGGCCTGACGTGGGACGACGTTGCGTGGCTGCGCTCGATCACCACGCTGCCCGTGGTCGTGAAGGGCGTGCTCCGCGGCGACGACGCCGCCCTGGCCGTCGAGGCGGGCGCCGCGGGCATCGTGGTGTCGAACCACGGCGGCCGCCAGCTCGACACGGCCGTCGCGACGATCGACGCGCTCGCCGAGGTCGTCGAAGCCGTCGATGGACGCGCCGACGTGCTCCTCGATGGAGGCGTGCGCCGTGGCACCGATGTCGTGAAGGCGGTGGCGCTGGGCGCACGCGCCGTCATGCTCGGCCGCCCACTGCTCTGGGGACTTGCCGTCGATGGCGAGGCGGGGGCGCGGCACGTGCTCGAGCTGCTGGTCGCCGAGCTCGACCTGGCGCTCGCCCTCTGCGGCGCGCGCCGCCTCGAGGACCTTTCGGCCGACCTCCTGCGCTGAGCTCCCGGCAGGACACCGGGCCTCCGGCCTACGGACTAGGGCAGGTCGACCAGCCGGAAGCCGAACGGTGAATCAGCGTCGGCCACGAGCCCCAGCGAGCCGCGCAGCCAGTCGAGGAGCACCTCGCCAACGAGGGCTCGTCGCCAGCCATGGAGGACAGGCGTATCGGGCAGCACCGAGCGGTCGCCCTCACACCACCACAGCGCCACCGCCTCGAGGTCCGAACGCGACGCCACGAAGCGCGCGGCGATGTCCGCGTCGCGGCAGTGCGCCTGCACCAGGCCGCCCATCACACCGACCCAGGCCTGCGCCGCCGGCGGGAGCGGCTTCGGTCCGTCCGAGTTCTCCAGCGGGTGCTGTTCGCCCGCCTCGAGCGCGCGGATGATGTCCTGCCCGTAGCGGCGCGCGATGCCCTCGCTCAGGCCGCGCACCTCGCGCAGCGACTCGATGGTCCGGGGTGGGCGCCGCGCCAGCTCGAGGAGCGTGCGCTCCGCGATCAGCCTCGAGGGCGGGCGATTCAGCGAGAGCGCCTCGCGCTCGCGCCACGCCGCCACCCCTCGCAGCGCACCCTGCTGCCGAGGCCGCAGCCCGGCCCAGCCGCTCACGCGGCGGTACATCTCCTCGGGAGCGGGGCGCTCTGACCACGTACGGGCGAGGCGTTCGCTCTCCTCCAGCACCCAGCCGAGGCGGCCGCGCGCCTCGAGCTCGGCACGCACGTCCTCCCACGCGGGCAGGAGGTGCAACACGTCATCGAGGGCGTAGCGGAGCTGCTGGCTGGAGAGCGGGCGGCGCAGCCACTCGGTGAACTGCCCACCCTTGTCGACTTCCAGTCCGAGCGTGCGCTGGACGAACGGCGCGTAGCCGATCTGCTCACCCATGCCGAGGAACGCGGCAGCTACCTGGGTATCGACGACCGCGGCCCCGGCCACACCGTAGTGCGACCGCATGAGCGCCAGGTCGGCCTGCCCCGAGTGCAGGATCGTGACAATCGAGGGGTCGGCGACGACATCGGCGATTGGTGACGCGTCCACCGCAAGCGGGTCGATGGCGGCGGCGACGGCGCGCCCATCGGCCCACCATCCCACCTGCACGAGCGCCAGCGCGGGAACGTACCGCTCCTCGGACATGAACTCGAGGTCGAGCGCAAAGGCCCCTGCGGCACGGATCGCATCGGCGATGCGAGCCACATCGGAGGCCCGTGTGACGCTCGAGGGCGGAACGTCGCCTGCCGAGGCGACCTCGTCAGTCTGAGCGGTAGCCATTGTGGATATCTTGCGCCGCTCGCGGCTTCCGCGCCAGCCAGCAGCGCGAGGGAGCAGCGTTAGGGAGCAGGGGGCGGCTCCGCGGGCGGCGGGTCAGCCGGAGGCGGCTCGGCGGGTGGTGGGTCCTCGGGGGGTGGCGCCGGAGGCGGCGGCTCAGGCGGGGGCGCCGAGGGCTCAGGGCCGGCGGCACTCACGGGCTCGCTCTGCGGCTCGTCGGTGGGAGGGCAGGGCGTCCCGCTCCGCTGCGGATCCAGGCGATTGGGGTCGGATGGCCCGCTGGCGAGGAAGACGGCGAGCAACTGGTCAAGCGACGTGAAGTCGCTGCAGTTGTAGAGGTCGGCGCCACCCGTGTTGAGCGGACCGCCTCGAGGGCCGGTGCGGATCGCACCGTTCGCGCCAATGACCTGCACCGCGGGCCCCGCCGATGGCGAGGCGGATGGCGCTGGACTCGGGGTCGCCGACGGCGTCGGGCGGGCAGGCAGCGCGGTGGGCGCCGGAACGACCGGCGTCGGCGGCGCAAACGAGGGCGGCGCGGCAGCCGGCTCCGGAGCGGCGGTCGGCGTCGGCACAGCCCGAGGGGCCGTCGCGGCGACCGTCACCGGTCGCGCGGCCTCCCCGCGTGCGGGTGTCGGCGTCGCCGAGGGGCTGGGCGTCGGGCTCGGGGAGGGCGTCACCTCGGGCGGCGGTCCGGCGAGGGGGCTGACCGCCTCGATGTCGGCCGCGCCCCGAGGTGCGGGCGTCGGCGTCGGCACCAGCGCCCCGGGGAGGTCACCCGACACGCCAACGGACAGCGAGGTCCTGCTCGGCAGGGGCAGCGCGCGCGGCGCCGAGACCAGCACCGAGACCGTGAGCAACGCCCAGACGACCACGCCGGCGCCGGCAAGCATCGACACCTCTCCCCGGCTCGCGGCGGAGGTGCGGTGCTCGTAGCGCTCGGCGAGGCGATCGAGCATCGCCTCCCAGAGGGAACGAACGGGCTCGCTTGCGCGCATCGGCTCTCCATGCCCAATGCACTGGTGACCCCGAGCCTACGCTCAGGCCTCGCAACTCTCTTTCGGGGAAACCCTGATCTCCGTCGCGGCACATCGAGTCGCCCCCGGTCCATCACGAGGGCAGTGGCCTTGATACGATTCGTCGAACTGCCGTCGCACGATCCGCCGCATCCCGTGACGGATCCCAGTCCAGGAGGCCCGCAGTGGTCGAGGAACTCACCCAACCAGACGAGATCTCGCTCCTGGTCGTATCCGACTTCATCTGACCGTGGTGTTATGTCGGCCTCGTTGAGGTCGAACGGCTCCAGCGCGAGCACCCGGACGTGAACGTCCGCTGGGTGCCGTTCTTCCTCGACCCGACGATCCCGCCGGAGGGTCGCGTCCGGGAACCCACGACGACCGCCGACACGCCGAAGTCGCACCTCGAGCTGCGCGGTGAGGCCTCGGGCATCGTCTTCCGTCGCGGTCGCCGCTTCACGCCGAACACGCATCGCGCCCTCGAGCTGCAGGAGTACGCGTACGCGAACGGCCTCGAAGGCCCCGCGATCGACGCGCTCCATCGCGAGCTGTTCAAGGCCCACTTCGACGACCACGTCGACATCAGCAACATCGATGTGCTCACCGACATCGCGGGGCGCCACGACATGAATCGAGACGACGTGCGCGACGCCCTGACGACTGGCCGCTTCGCCGAAGAGGTGGACGCGGGCATCGAGTGGTCGCGCGCCGTCGGGGTGACCGGCATCCCCACCTTCATCTTCAACCAGAAGTACGCGATCGTCGGCGCACAGGAGTACCCGGCGTTCGAGCGCGTGCTGAGACGGCTGCGCACCGAGCTCGGACGGGGCGAGGGGTAAGGAGCCGAGGAATCGCGATGACAGCGGAACTCCGCGACCAGGTCGAGCAGCTGCGCTGGCTCCTCGATTCCGCGTTCGAGCACAGCGAGCACTCGCTGCTCACGAGCGTCGCCGCCGTGCGCGACAAGCACTGGTCGGTCGTCCCCGAGGGCGCCGGACGCTCGGTGGGTGCCATCCTCGGACACGTGGGTGGCGCGAAGTACATGTACGAGAACTTCGCGTTCGGTGACGGCAGCTACGAGAACGGCCAGCCGCCCGTGGTCGCCCCGACAGGCCGGGAAGCCGCCATCGAGTGGCTCCGCGAGGGGCACCGGCGGTTTACGTCGTCACTGGTGGCGGTGACCGACCTGCGCCTGGCCGAGGAGCGCCTGACCCCATGGCGAGGGCGCCTCGAGCTCCGCGACATCGTGCGCATCGTGATCGAGCACGACCTGCACCACGCTGGCGAGGTCAACCACCTCCGCGCCCTCCTCGACGG
>JADLFF010000114.1 GCA_020845735.1 Dehalococcoidia bacterium | reverse complement strand
GTGTAGGACAGGCCGCCGCCGTTGGTGTTGATCGGGAAGTCGCCGCCGGGAGCCGCGCGCCCGCTCTCGAAGAACGACGTGCCCTCGCCCGGCTGCGCGATGCCGAGCGCCTCGAGCATGTACACGGGCGTGTGCGTAAAGGCGTCGTAGAGCATCGTGTGGTCGATCGCATCGATGCCGACGCCGGCCATGCGGAAGGCGTTCGCGCCCGCCACCTGGTAGGCCTTGCTCTCGTGGAAGTCGCGCATCATCGAGACGTTGGCGACCTCCACCGACTCGCCGGCGCCGAGGACGTAGACGGGCTTCTTCGGGAAGTCGCGCGCACGCTCCTCGGAGACCAGCACGAGGGCGCCGCCGCCGTCGGTGACGAGGCAGCAGTTGAGCAGGTGCAGCGGCCAGCAGATCAGCCTCGAGGTGAGCACGTCGTCGACGGTGATCGGGTCGCGCATCGCCGCGCGCGGGTTGAGGCTCGCCCACTTCCGAGTCGACACGGCCACCGAGGCGAGCTGCTCCTCGGTCACGCCGAAGCGCTTCATGTAGCGCGCCACGGGAATCGAGAACATCGTCGGCGGGCCGCCGACGCCATACGGGGCCTGGAACTGGCCCGCCGGCTGACCCGGAGCGGGACCCTGCCCCGCCACGCCGATGCGCGAACGCCCCGACTCACCATGCGTGATCAGGACCACGTCCGCGAGGCCCGCCGCGATCGCCGCCGCCGCGTGGCGCACGTGGATCAGGAACGAGCAGCCGCCAACCGAGGTGCCATCGACGTAGCGCGGGATGATCCCGAGGTACTCGGCGACCAGCGCGGGCGACGGACCGGCCGTCGCCACCCCGTCAACGTCCGAGGGCTTCAGCCCCGCATCGGCGAGCGCGTTGAGGGCCGCCTCGGCGTGGAGGCCGATCATCGAGCGGTCGGGCCGCACGCCCACCGAGTCGGTCTCGGCAGCGCCGACGACGGCAACCCTGTGGCGAAGAGACGTGGGGTCAGGCATCGGAACCTCCGAGGGGCGCAGGTACGACTGCGCCGCGACTGGGTGCGACTGTGTGGCGGCTAGGCGCGGACGGGACGGAACTTCGGCAGCGTCACCTCGTCGGTGACGTCGTCGTAGACCACCTCGAGCGGCAGGTCGGGCGGCAGCCGAGCGGGATCGGGCTCGGCCTCGACGAGGTTGGACATCATCCGCGGACCCTCCTCGAGGGTGACGACCGCGATGACGTAGGGCGCGTCCTCCTCGAAGCGGGGCGCGGCGCGGTGGTTGATCACGTACGTCTCGAGGCGGCCGCGCCCCGACACGTCCTCCCACGCCAGGTTCGCCGAGTAGCACTTCGGGCAGAACGCCCGCGGATAGAAGTGGAACTCGCGGCAGTCCTGGCAGCGGGGGAGCTGCATCTGGTGTCGCTTCATGCTGTCCCAGAACGGTTGCGTCTCGGGGGTGGGCTGCGGCAGCGGCTTGTTGTAGGGCATCGTGAGACCTCTCCCTGCAGTGGCGCGGGGAGTCTAGCGCCTGGAGCGGCGAGTGGACTCGGGGGTAGGTACGGCTAGAGGAGCGGCAGCAGCATCCCGGCAACCATCGCGATCAGCACCACCACGAGGATGACCTTGAGCACGAGGCCACCCCAGCGCCGGCCCGGCGGGTCCCACTCCGCGTACCCGGCCTCCTCGGTGAGGTCGGGGTCGAGGTCGCCCTCGGTCGAGTAGTCCCAGCCCTCGGAGGGTCCGCGCTGTGCCACGCTCAGCCGTCGCTCTGTCGCAGGAGACCGAGGGTGGCCTTGCCGATCACGGTGACGTCGCCCGACTCGCCGTTGCGCACCTCGACGATGCATACGGCGTAGCGGCCGCCCTTGCGCAGCAGGCGTCCCTCGGCGAGCGTCGGATCGCCGAGCGAGGGGCGCAGGTAGGTGACGCTGACATCGATGGTGTGCTCGACGGCCTCGCCCGGCGTGAGCACCGTCGCGAGCGCGGAGTGGGCCGCCAGCTCAACCAGCGCCGCGAGCACCCCACCGTTGATCGAGCCTCGAAAGCCGCCCACCGTCGTGTCGGTGCGGCGCATCGCGAGGCGCGCCACGCCATCGCCCGCCTCGACGGTGGTCGAGAACGCCTCGAGGAGTGCATCGAGGGGGAGCGGCGTCAGCGGCGCAGCCGAACCCGGAGCGGTCATGCGGGCCTCGAGGCGTGCGATGCCTGCGCGGACCGCGAGGTGGGCGCGGGCGAGGCCTGCGGTGTCTGCGCCGCCTGCGACTTCTGCCGCACGGCGTACGTGCCCCGCCCCTCGGCGACCAGGACGCCTCGGGCGTCCCGCACGTTCACGATGACGACACGCATCGTGCGTGCGACCCCGGCCACCTCGGCGCGGACCACGAGGTCGCCCTCGGGCTGCTCGATGTAGGTCATGTTCAACTCGGCGGTGCCGCTGTTCTCCTCGATGTCCGTGTCCACCGTCGAGGTGGCGGCGACGAGCACCCCCATGTCCGCGGCAACGATCGTGGCGAACGAGGAGACCGAGCCACGCCCGTCACTCGAGGCCGGCGTCGCGGCGATGCGGTACTCGCACCAGCCCTCGCCGAGGTCGTGCGCGACGATGCCGAGGACCCGCAGGAGCGCGCGCTCTTTGCTCGCAGCCACCCATTCCGCGCGGTCGGGAACGCGACGCGCCACGAGCTAGTCGGCGATCTCGGGAGCGTGGTCGGCGGGAGCGACCCAGCGGTCGGCCCAGCGCGAGATCGCCTCGACGACCGGAGCCAGCTCGCGGCCCTTCCCGGTGAGGTGGTACTCGACGCGAACGGGCGTCTCGGGGACCACGCGCCGGTCGAGGACGCCCGCGGTCTCGAGCTCCTTCAGTCGCTCCGAGAGCAGGCGGTCACTGAGGTCGGGCACGGCCCGGGCGATGTCGCTGAAGCGGGTCGCCCCGCCGAGGAGCGCGCGCACGATGACGCCCGCCCACCGCCGGCCGATCAGCTCGACGGCCTCGTGGTAGTAGGGGCAGAACTGCGCGAACTGGGCCTCGTCCATCGCCGATTCGGTCGTCATACGGTCAAGTCTTATCTCCAGTAAGGTACTTGTCAATCGTAACGACGCCGGGTATCGTCACTTACACACAGTAACCGACTAGCAGGAGGTAGGTGGACCCACCCGGTCAGCCCGATTATGCCTCACGTCTTCTAACTGACAAAGCCCCAACCCAGACTGAAGGAGTACGCCATGCCCTGGAACCTCGATCACACCCACCTCGAAGTCGGCTTCTCGGCGCGACACCTGATGGTGGCGACCGTCCGAGGTCGGTTCCGGCAGGTGGAGGCCGAGGTGCAGATCGACGAGGAGCACCCCGAGCGCTCGTTCGTGGTGGCGCGGATCGACGCGTCTAGCCTCGATACGGGCGCCCCGGAGCGCGACGCCCACCTGAGGAGCCCCGACTTCCTCGATGTGGAACGCTACCCGGATATGGTATTCCGAAGCAGGCGCGTCTCGCTCTCTGGAGAACGTATCGAAATCGAGGGGGAGCTGGAGATTCGCGAGGTTTCGCATCCGGTCACGCTCAAGGGCACGTTCGCCGGCCCGGTGAGCGCGCCATGGGGTGGCCGCTCGGTCGGATTCGAGCTCGACGCGGAGATCGACCGCGAGGCGTGGGGCCTCACCTGGAACGTGGCCCTCGAGGCGGGCGGCGTCCTCGTGAGCCGCACGATCAAGCTGCACATCGCCGCTGAAGTGGTCGAGCCGACCTCGGCCGCCGCCTGACGGACTCGGAGCTCGCTCGGAGGCAGCATGTTCAAGATCGCGAGACTCAACCACGCGGTGCTCTACGTGCGCGACGCGCAGGCCTCGTTCGCGTTCTACCGCGACGTCCTCGGATTCCGGCTCGTCGAGGCGATGGGTGAGCAGGCCGTGTTCCTCCGCGCGGGCGGCAGCGAGAACCACCACGACCTGGGGCTGTTCGGCATCGGCGCGGCGGCCCCGGGTCCAGGCGGTGGGCGGCAGGTCGGCCTGTACCACCTCGCGTGGGAGGTGGAGGCGCTCCCGGAGCTGGCCGAGGCGCGCGTGGCCCTCCTGCAGGCGGGGGCGATGACCGGCGAGTCGGACCACGGCAGCAGCCTGAGCCTGTACGGGAAGGACCCGGACGGCAACGAGTTCGAGGTGTTCTGGCTGGTACCTCGCGAGGAGTGGGCGACGCGTGGCTTCGGCACGCGGCGGCTGGACCTCGAGGGGGAGCTGCGCCGCCGGACGGCCGCCGAGGCAGGCGCGGGCTCGTAGGCGGTGCGCGTCGTCCTCGTTGGTCGGGGGCCTCGATTCGGACGTCCGAGGACGGCGGTGTGCTTCGCCAGGCTCACCACGAACGGATGACGGCGGCGTGCACCTCGAACGAGGGGACGGCGCGGGCTCGTAGGCGGTGCGCGCCGTCCTCGTTAATCGGGGGCCTCGATTCGGGCTTCCGAGAACGGCGGTGTGGTTCGCCAGGCTCACCACGAACGGATCACGGCGGCGCGCACCTCGAACGACGGGAGCCTCGATTCGGGCTTCCGAGGACGGCGGTGTGGTTCGCCAGGCTCACCACGAACGGATGACGGCGCGCACCACGAACGGATCACGGCGGCGCGCACCTCAAACGGGGGACGGCACGCACATGGCGTCCCTCGCCGTATGCTCGTTACGAGGAGGCCTCGTGACGATCCTGGTCCAGCGTGAGTTTCGCGTCGCCCGGCCCGACCGCGCCGAGTTCGAGCGCCAGAGTCGCGAGGGGCTGTGGCCGGCCTTCCTCCAGCTGGGCGCGCGGATGATGGCGTACGGGCGCTGGGAGTTCGGCGCTGACGACGGCGTCGTCGTCACGCACACCGCCTACGAGGACTTCCGCCACTGGGATGCCACCCGTCGCGACGGACCCAACGGGGCGGGCGCATTCTTCTCGGACCCCGCGTACGCGCCGCTGGTGCGCCCGTACATCGACCAGTTCCGCGACCGCGGGAGCCTCGTGAGCGGCTCCTACGCACGCGTGCTCGAGGTCGACGAGGACGTCTCGCACCTCGGGGCGATGTACCGCTCGCCGGACTCGGCGCCCGCGACACCCCCTCCGACGTTCGGGCGGGGCTCTGTCGTCTCGGAGCGCACGTACCTCCTCCGGGCCGGCTCCCTCCCCGAGTTCCGTCGCCTGTCGCTCGTCGTGTGGCCGTGGCTGGAGCAGATGGGCGGCCGCCTGATCGCGTTCGGACAGGACCCGCTGCACACCTCGGACGAGGTGGTCACGCTGTTCGCGTTCCGCTCGATGGCCGACTGGCACCGCTTCTCGAGGCCGAGCGCGGACCTCGATCCGCCGCCCGACGTGGTGGCCGCCTGGAACCAGCGTGCCTCGCTGATCCACTCGAACGAGGGGCGGCTGCTGACCGTGCTCACCGACTTCGGCGCGCCGGTCGCGTGAGCGCCGAGCAACTCCCGCTCCTGCCCGACATCCCACCGGACCTGCTTGCGGCCATCGAGGAGACGGCGCTCGGGCTTGCGAGGCTGGGCGGCGCGGAGATCGAGGCGGGCATGTCGCGCCCGCTCACCGTCGACTACAAGACCGCCGGCAAGGACGACCGAGCCCCTCGGGACCCGGTGTCCGAGCTCGACCGGTCGATCGAGGAGCTGGTGCGCGCGCGCATCGGCGAGCGGTTCCCCTCGCATGGCGTCATTGGCGAGGAACTCGATGTCCCGGCCAACGCCGAGGACGAGTTCGTGTGGGTGATTGACCCGCTCGATGGCACCTCGAACTTCCTCAATGGATTCCCCCTGATCGCCTGCTCGATTGGCGTGCTGCACCGCGGGAGGCCGGTCGCCGGGGCGATCTGGTGCTCGAGCGGCCCGGCGCTCCGTCCGGGCGTGTACCACGCGCACCACGGCGGCCCGCTCACCTTCGAGGAGGCGCCGGTGACGCGAGGCACGCGCGAGGGACTGCGGCGTCGGCTGGCGGCGGCGCCGGGCGGCGCGTCAGCGGCGGCGAAGGACTGGGATCACCGCGTGACCGGGTCGGCCGCGCTCGAGTGCGCGATGGTCGCGGCGGGGGCGTTCAACTCCGCGATCTTCTGGGCGCCCGGCATCTGGGACATCGCGGCGGGCGTCGTGCTCGTGCGGGCCGCGGGCCTCGAGGTGCTGGAGCGCCCCTCGCGGAAGGCGCCGTGGCAGCCGTTCGAGCGCTTTCGCGCGCCCGAGCGGAAGCGCGACGGCTCGGCCGCCTCGATTCGAGACTGGCGACACGCACTGCTCATGGGCGAGCCCGGCCCGGTGCAGACGCGCATCGAGGCGATGCGCAAGTCGCAGGGATGGCGCCTGCCCTGGGTCGGTCGCCGCTAGGGAACGGCCGGTGATGCCCTCGAGCTGGTCCTCGAACTAGTTCAGCGTCGAGCCCGGGCCACCAACCTCGCCCGCGGCCGTGATCACCACGTTGCGATAGGTGCCGCCGACCACGCGCGCGCCGGGGAGCACCACGCACCCCTCGAGGCGTGCGCCCTGCACCACAGCGTTCGCCCCCACCACCGAGGACGCCACCTCGGACTCCTCGACGGCGGCGGACGCGCCGATCAGGACCGGTCCGTAGAGCTGCGAGCCGCGGGCGCGAGCGCCCTCGCCGAGCGCGATGTTGCCCGTCGAGTGGCAGTTGCCATCGAGGCTGCCGTGGGCCGCGAGATCGGTGAGGAGCACCGCGTGCGTCGCGAGGAGCCCCTCGACGGTGCCCGCATCGAGCCACTGACCCGGCGTGCACCAGGCGCGCACGTCGGCGCCCTCGGCCACCAGCTCGCCGATGGTCGCGGTGAGGTCGCTCTCGCCCTTCTTGTTGATGACCGGGCGCTCGCGCACCCGCTCGATGGCGGCCGGGCTGAGCAGCCAGACGCCGACCAGTGCCAGGTTCGAGCGCGGCTCGGCCGGCTTCTCCTCGAGGTCCGTCACGCGATCACCATCGAGGACGGCGACGCCGAAGGAGCGCGGGTCCTCGACGGGTGCGAGCACCAGTCCGGCGGTCGCGTTCGCGGACTCGAAGTCACGGACGTACGGGGCGTCATCGCCGATGAGCAACGTGTCGGCGGCGAGGACCACGACCGTGCGGTCCTCGATGAGGTCGCCGGCCGAGATCACGGCGTCCCCGATGCCGCGTGCCTCCACCTGCACCGCCTGGTGCACCTCGACGCCGCGGGAGGCCGAGGCGCGCGCCCGCTCGAGGGTGGCGTCATCGCCGGGGCTCACGACGACCACGATCTCGCGGATCCCCAGCCCCTCGAGGAACTCCACGCCGTAGTCGATGAGCGGGCGGTCCATGACCGGCACCAGCGCCTTCGGAGTGGTGGGCGTGATGGGACGGAGGCGCGTGCCGAGGCCCGCGTTGAGGATCACGCCGAGAGGTGCACGCGTCACGTCAAACCCGATCTACTGCCCCCGCGGGCATGTGCATCGATAAGAGGGAAATAGCGTAGCCGCGGAACGATAACGGTGGCGACGGAAATTACCCGCAGTCGCCTTACAGGTGCCGTACTGTCATGCGAGAAATCTAACGAATCCGCCTCGCTACCACGACATCGCGGTCGAGGTACTCCCCGAAGCCAGTGCGTTCGTCATAGACGATGCGCCCGCCGCAGGTGATGAGGGTCAGCCACTCCTCGGCGCCCCGCGATGGCGGCCAGAGGATCGCGTCCATCGGGATCGAGCTCAGCTCGTAGCGGACGTTCGAGATCACTGAGTAGGTGAAGCGGCGGCCATCGGCCATCTCGATCGAGACCTCGTCGCCGACCTCGGCCCTGGCGAGGTAGAAGAACGGCGCGTGCATGTGGTTCCACGTCTCGTGCGCCGAGAGCACCGCGTTCCCGCCCTGCCCTGGCTGACCGAAGTCGCCGTACCAGCCGACGCGGTAGCTCGCCTCGAGGGGGGTGGGGAGCTCGTTCGAGGGCGTCACCCAGAGCTGCTCGACCGGCGCGCTCACCTCGAAACGCGGGTACTCGAATCGGCGGATCGGCCCGGAGGACACGACCCAGGGCGCCGGAGGCGGCGGACCGAAGACCTTCACATCGGTGAACGGGGGGCGCTCCGGCCAGATGTCCTCGGGGGCGAGCACTGGATACTCGCGGACCACGACCTCGCGAGGAGCGGCCGCCGTCACCTCGATGGCGGGGGGCGGTACCGAGGCGAGGGGGACCTCGGTGGCGACCGTGCCTCGGGGGTACTGCCACCAGGCGGCAACGCCGAGGCTGAGCGCGGCCACGCCGACCGCCAGCCCGAGGCGCCGGCGAGCGCGCCCGGTGGTCGACGTAGCGGACGAGAACGAGCCGACCCTCAACGGGAGTTCCCTCTGTGCTCGGCCGGTCCGGGCGTTCGGAGGGGGCTACCGCCCCGTCCAGCGGGGCTCGCGCCGCTCGAGGAAGGCCTTGCGGCCCTCGCCGGAGTCCTCCGTGTACTGCAGGCGCGTGCCTGCCCATGCCTCGTTCTGCAACTGTACATCGAGGCCGCCTCGAGTCAGGTCACTGACGAGGCGTTTCGTCAGCTCGATGGCGACCGTCGGGCCCTGCGCCAGCCTCGTGGCGAGGTTCATGGCCTCGGGCATGAGCTGGTCGGGCTCGACCGTGCGGTTCACGAGGCCCCACCGGTCCGCCGTCACGCCGTCGATCTCATCGCCGGTCATCATCATCTCGATAGCGCGCCCGCGTCCGATCAGCTGCGGCAGGTGGTAGCTCGTGCCGGTGTCCGGCACAAGTCCTCGGCGGATGAAGACGGAGATGAACCGCGCCTGCGTCGAGGCGATGCGGATGTCGGCAGCCAGCGCGAGGGAGAAGCCCGCTCCCGCGGACACTCCGTTCACGGCGGCGATCATCGGCTTGGGGTAGTGGCCCAGCGCCGAGTAGAGCACGCCCCAGTGACCGATCGGGCCCTGGAGCATGCGGCGGTAGCCATCGCGCGCGTCGAGCTCGACGTCGTACTCGCGGTCCTCGACCGAGGCCTGGAGGTCGGCGCCCGCGCAGAAGGCGCGTCCCGCGCCCGTCACGAGGAAGACGCGCACCTCGTCGTCCCGCGCCGACCGCTCGACGAAGTCGAGCAGCTCGTGGACGAGGTTCGGACTGATCGCGTTCAGCCGCTCGGGACGATTGAGCGTGACGACCGCGACGTGGTCGCGGACCTCGAGGGTCATGTCCCTGTATGCCGGGTATGCCGGGGATGTCACTGCGTCCGCCATCGCTGCCTCCCACCGAAGTTCGCGAGAGCATACACACGGACGGTCGTCCCGAGTACATACGTGGCAGCCTCGGGGACACACCATTGAGTGCAGGCGCTACCAGGCGGCGAGCGCCTCCTCGAGCGAACCGAACGCGGGCAACAGCCACTCGAGGCGCGTCAGTCGGAGCGCCATCCGCGCCTGCGCGGGCACCTCGGCAAGCACGAGGCGTGCACCCGCCGCCTGCAGGTCGCGCTGGAGCACCACGAGCAGGCCGACACCCGACGAGTCGATGAACTCGACATCGGCCATGCGCAGGATGAGCCGCTCGAGGTCCGGCAGACCGGCAAGCCGAGCACGCAGCCGCGCCTGTTCGTCGTCGACGGTGGTCATGTCCACCCGTCCCGACAGGCTCTCGATCACCACCTGCCCTCGCGGGGCCGCGCGTTCACCGGTCATGCGTGGGTCCTCCTGGTCAGGCGCGATCTGAGGGGATTCGAGCGGCAGCGTGGCCGCCAGTTGCCAGCGATTCATCGCACCGTCGCGCTCGTAGGCGAACCCCGCGAGGGCGGCGCGGCAGATGGCCAGGCCACGGCCGCCGTCGGCGGGGGATGCCAGCGGAGGAGCGACGAATGGACGCCCGGTGTCCTCGAGCACCGCCTCGCAGGCCACGCCTGAGGCGGAGGGCGTGACCGTGAGGCGCACCGTGACGCTCGAGGCGTGCGCATGCTCGACGACGTTCGCGAGCACCTCGTGAAGCGCGAGCACGAAGACGCTCGCACCGTCGGCCGCCGCACCCAGCGCAGCGATGCGCCGCGCCGCCCAGCGCTCGACCCGTTCGAGGGCAGCGGGGACCGCGGGCAGCGTGACCGACTCAGCGGCCGGCGAGCACACGAGGCCGTCGCCGCGGTAGACGACCACCAGCACCGACAGGTCGTCGGCGGCGCCCGCGCCGAGGGTGGCGGACTCCGCCCAGAGCACGATCTCCTCGATGATGCCGCTCGCCGCACTCCAGTCCGACACGGCCGCATCGAGGTGCGCGAGCCAGTCGCCATGCCCGACGTCACTCAGGACGTCGCGCAGCCCATCGGTAGCGAGGATCAGGACATCGCCGGGAGCCAGGAGACACACCCCGTCCTCGTACGGGAGGGCGGGAGCCACTCCAAGCGGCAGGCCACCGACGCCGGCCAGTTCCTCGATGGTTCCGTCCACACGACGGATCGCGACGACGCTGTGCCCGGCATCGGCATAACGGAGCACCCCGTCGCGATCGCATGTCGCGTGGAACGCCGTGACGAATCTGCCGGACGCACCGAGGTAACCCGCGAGCGCCGCGTTGATCCTGTCCATCCGCACGGCGGGATCGGTGTTCGACCTCGCGGCGCCGTCCGGGACGCGGAGCAGCGCCTGGGTTGTCGCCATAAGCAGTGCCGCGGCCACACCCTTCCCCATGACGTCGCCGAGACTCACGGCGAGGTCGCCATCGGGGAGCGCGCGCCAGTCGAGGAAGTCACCAGACATCTCCTGGGACGCGATGCAGCGCCCGGCGACCTCGATCCAGGGGAGCGACAGCGGTTCGACGGCAAGGAAGGCGTCCTGGACGGCGCGCGCCCGGGAGATCTCGGTGGCGAGGCGCCGCTCGGTGGCCTGGAGGCGTTGCGTCTGCTCCTCGACGCGTGCGCGCAGCTCCTGCGCCTCCGTGATGTCGCGCGCGATGGCGTAGGCGAACGTCGATTCGCGGAACGGCGCGACGTTCCAGCGCAGCCAGCGGTACGAGCCATCTCGATGCCGGAAGCGGTTCGCGAACCGCACGAGGCGCGCGCCGCGCGTCACGCGACGCATCTCGCGCCACGTGGTGTCGAAGTCGTCGGGATGAATGAAATCGACGAAGGGCCGCTCGAGGAGCGTGGCCTCGTCCCACCCGAGCACGCGCGTCCACGATGGACTCACGCGCTGGAAGTGCCCATCGGCGCGGCCGACGCAGATCAGGTCGTCGGTGAGCTCGACGAGTCGAGCGAGATGCTCCGGCTCGAACACGTCAGTCCTCCCCGGCTGGGCTCGCCGTCGCGGGCGCGGAGGCCCAGGTCGTCCTCGAGGTGATCATCGAGGGGCTGTGACTCATCACGACCGGAGTCAGCAAGCCGAGGCAGACTCGTCAGTACCGCCTCAGGAGAGGGCGCGTCAGGCGAGGCGGCACGCGGAACGCGTCGAGGGCGAATGAGGCGCTAGGGCCTACGGATCGGCCGTGGTACAGTCCGGCGCGCCGCACGAAGCGGCCGAACGGGGCGTCGACGCCCCCCGGGCACCGGCCGCAGGCAGCCGAGATCGAGGTAAGAGCAGGGTATGGACTCGTACGCATTCGTAGCCGCCTTTGGCGTGCTGGGGCTCGCCTTTGGCGGGGTCACGGTACGCATGGTGCTGGCGGGCAACGCCGGCACCGCGCGCATGATGGAGATCTCCGGCGCCATCCAGGAAGGCGCGAGCGCCTACCTGAACCGCCAGTACCGCACGATTGGCATCGTGGGGGTGGTGGTGGCGGCTCTGCTGGGGTGGCAGCTCGGTCTGCACGTGGCCGCGGGGTTCATCCTCGGGGCGGCGCTGTCCGGCCTCGCCGGGTACATCGGGATGAACGTGTCCGTGCGCTCGAGCGTGCGCACCGCGCAGGCCGCCGTGCAGGGCCTGGGCCCGGCTCTCACGCTCGCGTTCCGAGCCGGGGCCGTCACGGGCATCCTGGTGGTGGCGGTGGGCCTCCTCGGTGTGGTGGGGTATTACGCGCTCCTACGCTCGTGGTTCCCGGACGACATCGACCCCATCCTCGAGGGCCTCGTGGGGCTCTCGTTTGGTGGCTCGCTGATTTCGATCTTCGCGCGCCTCGGTGGCGGCATCTTCACGAAGGGCGCCGACGTCGGCGCTGACCTCGTCGGCAAGGTTGAGGCCGGCATCCCCGAGGACGACCCGCGCAACCCCGCGGTCATCGCGGACAACGTCGGTGACAACGTCGGTGACTGTGCCGGCATGGCCGCGGACGTCTTCGAGACGTACGTGGTCACGATCGTCGCGACGATGGTGCTGGCGGCGCTCTCGTTCGAGGGTGCGCTCCGCGAGCAGATGATGATGCTGCCGCTCGTCATCTCGGCGCTGTGCATCGCGGCGTCGGTGCTCGGGGTGTACTTCGTGCGCATGGTGGGCAGTTCGAACTCGATCATGCGAGCGCTGTACCAGGGCCTCGTGGTGACCGGCATCATCTCCGTTGGGCTGGTCTACGTGGCCATCACCAACGTCATTCCCCTCGATGGCGAGGTGGAGATCGACGGCGAGACGTACAGCGGCATGAGCCTGTTCATCTGCTGCCTGCTCGGCCTGGCGGTCACGGGCCTCATCGTGTGGATCACGGAGTACTACACGGCCACGCGCTACCGGCCGGTGCACAACATCGCCGAGGCGTCGACCACGGGTCACGCGACGAACATCATCCAGGGGCTGGCCGTCTCGATGGAGGCGACCGCGCTCCCGATTCTCGTCATCTGTGTCGCGATCATCGTGGCCTTCCTCAACGGCGGGCTGTTCGGCATCGCGCTGGCCGCGACGACGATGCTGGCGCTGGCGGGCATCGTCATTGCGCTCGACGCGTATGGCCCGGTCACGGACAACGCGGGTGGCATCGCCGAGATGGCCGGCATGCCCGAGGAGGTGCGCACGGTCACGGACGCCCTCGACGCGGTGGGGAACACGACCAAGGCCGTCACGAAGGGGTACGCGATCGGCTCGGCCGCCCTCGCGGCACTGGTGCTGTTCGCGGCCTACACGCAGGACATCGCCCGCTTCTTCCCCGACCTCGCGGCGGACCTGACGTTCGAGCTCTCGGACCCGTTCGTGGTGATCGGCCTGTTCATCGGCGGCATGCTGCCGTACCTCTTCGGTGCGATGGCGATGATGGCCGTGGGTCGCGCCGGCGCCGCGGTCGTCGTCGAGGTGCGGCGCCAGTTCCGGGAGATGCCCGGCATCATGGAGGGCACCACTCGTCCTGACTACGGCCGCGCGGTGGACCTCCTCACGAAGTCGGCGATCCGCGAGATGATCATCCCCTCGCTGTTGCCGGTTGCGGCGCCCGTCGTCCTGTACATCGCCGTGCTGCTCATCCAGGACCAGGTTGCGGCGCTCACCGCTGTCGGCGCGATGCTGCTGGGGTCGATCGTGACCGGAGTGTTCGTCGCGCTCTCGATGACCTCGGGCGGTGCGGCCTGGGACAACGCCAAGAAGCTGATCGAGACCGGCGAGTTCGGCGGGAAGGGCTCGGATGCCCACCACGCCGCTGTGACCGGCGATACTGTGGGTGACCCGTACAAGGACACCGCCGGCCCGGCCGTGAACCCGATGATCAAGATCGTGAACATCGTGGCGCTCCTGCTGCTGGCGGTGCTGCACAGCAACTAGTCGAGGCCTGACCCATGGCCACGGAGACCCCGGAGCCGCAGTCCCCCAACGAGGGGCCTGCGGCTCCAGCGCCGTTACAGCCCAGAACCCGCAGCAAGCGCGTCGTCCGTGGCGAGCAGCTGGGAACGCGCCGGGTCCACGTGTCGAGGACGCGCGACCAGGTCCTGCGTTACGTCTCGGGTGGCCGCCTGCGCGCGACCGAGACCGCGGACCGCCCCCCCTCGGCCGTGGGGCGCGCGATCTGGGGCTTCCGCCAGCGGCTGTTCGGCCGCCCGCTCACCTCGGAGGCGGAGTCGCACGAGCGCCTGAGCAACAAGAAGGCGCTCGCGATCTTCGCCTCGGACGCCCTGTCGTCCACGGCCTATGCCACCGAGCAGATCCTGATCGTGCTGGTGGTGGCGGGTCCGGCGGCGCTCGCGCTGTCGCTGCCCGCGGCGCTCGCGATCACGCTGCTGCTCGTGATGGTCGTGGTGTCGTATCGCCAGACCGTGCGCGCGTATCCGGGCGGTGGCTCGTCGTACGTGGTGGCCCGCGAGAACCTCGGGGCGATGCCCGGGCTGGTCGCGGCCGCCTCGGTCCTCACGGACTACGTCCTCACGGTGGCCGTGAGCATCTCCGCGGGGTCGCTCGCCGTCGTCTCCGCGTTCCCGGACCTCATCCCCTACCGCGTACTGATTGCGATCGTGGCGCTGGTGCTAATCACCGTGGTCAACCTGCGCGGCGTGCGCGAGTCGGGGACCGTGTTCGCCATTCCGACGTATTTCTTCATCACGGTGTTCGGGGGCATGATCGCGTTCGGCCTCATGCGGCTGGTCGTGGGCATCGAGGGCGCCACGCTCACCACGTCGCGGCCACCGGAGCACATCGAGGAGGCCACGGCCACGATCGGCCTCTGGCTGCTGCTGCGCGCGTTCGCCTCGGGCGCCACCGCGCTCACGGGCGTGGAGGCGATCGCCGACGGCGTGCTGGCGTTCCGCGCGCCCGAGTGGAAGAACGCCTCCGTCACGATGGCGTGGATGGCCGTCATCCTCGGCTCGTTCTTCATGGGTGCGACGTTCCTCGCGGTGCGCCTCGGGATCACGCCTGTCGAGAACGACTCGGTGATCTCGCAGACGGGACGGCTGGTCTTCGGCGGCGAGAACGTGGCGTACTACGCGCTGCAGGCGGGCACCGCCCTCGTCCTGATGCTGGCCGCCAACACGGCGTTCAACGACTTCCCGCGGCTGTCGTCGATCCTCGCGCGGGACGGCTACATGCCGAGGCAGTTCGCGTTCATCGGCGACCGCCTCACGTTCTCGTTCGGCATCATCGCGCTCGCGGTCATCTCGGGCGCCATCCTCATCGGATTCGGCGCGGACGAGCACCGACTCATCCCGCTGTACGCGGTCGGCGTGTTCATGGCGTTCACGCTCTCCCAGGCGGGCATGTACATGCACTGGCGCAAGGAGCGCGGCTCGGGGTGGCAGCGGGCAGCCGCGATCAACGGCTTCGGCGCCGTGCTGACCGGCATCGTTGCGGTCGTAGTCGCCTCGACGAAGTTCACGCACGGGGCGTGGTTCGTGCTCGTCCTGATTCCGCTGATGGTGGTTGGACTGAACGCCATCCGCCGGCACTACGACGGCGTGGATGCCCTCCTCGCGATTCCGGACGAGGACTACCAGCCGCTCCCGAGGCCGGCGCAGCTCTCGGGTCAGCCGATGATCGTGCCGGTGCGCTCGATCAACCTCAACGCAGCGCGCGCCATCGAGTACGCGCGTCGCATCTCGAGCGCGGTGACCGCGGTCCACATCGCGCGCCTGACGCGGGAGGACATCGCCGCCTACGAGGAGCGCTGGCACGGCATCTTCCCGGACGTACCCCTCGTCACGATTGAGTCGCCGTACCGGACGTTCCTCGGGCCACTGCGGGCCTACGTCGATGGGCTGGACCTGCCTCCGCGCACGATGCTCACGATCGTGGTGCCCGAGTTCGAGCCGGAGCACTGGTGGCAGCGATTCCTCCACAACCGCACCGGCGACCGCATCGAGGAGGAGTTCGTGAACCGGCCGAACATCCTGGTCACGCGCGCGTCGATCTCGATTCCACGCCTGCGGCGGGCGGCCCAGGCAGCCGCCGAGGCCGCATCGGCCGGGCGGTAGTCGGGCGGTACTCGGGCGGGTAGTCGGGCGGGTAGTCCGGCGGGTAGTCCGGCGGTAATCGCGGCTCGCGCGGGCGCACGCACGGCGCACGAGGCGGCCCAGTCTCGGGGAATGCCCTACGCGCCTGAATCGATGCGGTGCTAGCCTGCAGGCAGACGGAGGCTGTTATGACCTCGAAGCGCGCACCCTGGCGCGACTACATGGGTCCTCGTCCGACGAAGGATCCGGCGGTCACCCGCGACTACATGGTCCCCGAGGACCAGCGTCCCCCGCTGCCCCCTCGAGTTGTGCAGGCGCATTCCGCGCGCCGCCCGGGGCGCTCGAGGGCTTCGACCCCCGTGCCCTCGACGACTGCCGCGTTTGCCTCGGCGGGTGACCTGGGTGCGGCGGCGATCGCTCCGCAGAGCGGCGCGCCCGCCGCGCCGGCGCGGCCGCTCATCGAGACCGCGAAGCGCGGGCTGTACTACGGCTACTACCTGGTCGTCGTGGCGTTCATCGCGCAGTTCGTCTCCGCGGGTTCGCAGAACTACGTGACCGGGCCGTTCCTCAAGCCGATGACGACGGAGCTGGACTGGACGCGCTCCGAGTACCAGTTGTCGCGAACGATCGGCCAGTTCGTCATGGCGATGATCGGGCTGTACGTTGGTGGCCTCGTCGACCGCCGTGGTGGACGCCTCCTGATGCAGGTGGGCGCCGTGATCCTCGGTGCCGCGTTGTTCGCGCAGTCGATGGTGCAGACGCAATGGCAGTGGTTGATCGTGAACGGCCTCGCGGTCACGACCGGCGCGGCGCTGATCGGGAACCTCGTCGTCAACGTGACGCTGTCGAAGTGGTTCGTGGAGAAGCGAGGTCGGGTCGTCGGGTTCTCCTCGATGGGCGTGTCGTTCGCGGGCGTGTTCCTCGTGCCCGCCGTGGCGATGCTCGTGGAGGAGGTCGGGTGGCGGTCCGCGTGGCAAGTGTTCAGCGTCGGGGTGTTCCTCCTCATCTTCCCCGTGTCCTTCCTGATGCGGCGGGCCCCCGAGGACTACGGCCTGCACCCTGACGGCAAGAGCGCCGTCGAGGTGGCTCGCGGGGCGGGACGCGCGGCTGCGGCCGACTTCGCATCCTCGATGACGCGCAGCCAGGCGCTGCGCACGCCCTCGTTCTACCTGATCGTCTTTGCCTACGGCTTCGGCACGCTGTCGATCGGCGTCATGCTGGCGCAGACGATCCCGTACATGACCGACAACGGATACAGCGCGATCTTTGCGGCGAACATGATCGCCCTGACGTCGATCCCCTCGATGCTGACGAAGCCACTGTGGGGCTACATGGTGGACAAGATCGACGCGCGCATCCTGTCCGCCACCGGCTTCATGATCAACGCGGTCGCGATGGTCGCCATCGTGTTCGCGGTGCGGTCTGGCTCGCATCCCGCCGTGTACGGGGCGTACTTCCTCCTCGGATTCGGCTGGGGCGGCCTGATCCCCCTCCAGGAGGTCGTGTGGGCCTCGTTCTTCGGGCGGCGCTACCTCGGAGCCGTGCGCAGCGCGGGGCTGCCGTTCTCCCTCATCGTGGGGGCGAGCGCGCCGTTCGTGACGGCCCTGTACTTCGACCGGATCGGCAACTACGACGGCGCGTTCTTTGCCATCGCCGTCCTCGCCGTGGTCGCCACGCTGCTCATCCTCATCGCGCGCAAGCCCATGAGGCCAGAGGCGGCGGCGGCAGCCCTGTAGTCCGCGCCACCGCGCCGACCTCGCCAGCGCTCGTACGCGTGCCATCCCCCTCGATGAGGGGGATGGCCGTTTCGAGGCGTATCCCACGCGAGCGTTCGTGCGCGCCGACCGTCGGTGATGACAAATGCACGTATACTGGCGCGCGCACAGACCCCTCGAGGAGGTGACCGGTGGACTGGAATGACTCGCCCGAGCAGGCTGCGTTTCGCGCTCAGGTCCAGGAGCTGATTAGCCAGAAGCTCCCCGAGCGCTACAGGCAGGGCCTCGGGAGCTGGGACTACGACCGCAAGTCCGAGGACGCGGACGTCCGCAAGGCGGCCAAGGACTGGGGTGACGCCCTCGCGGAGCGCGGCTGGTTCGCACCGCAGTGGCCGAAGGAGTACGGCGGCGGCGGCATGAGCCCGATGGAGCTGTTCATCTTCCGCCAGGAGATGGCCCTCGCGGACGCGCCTCACGTGGGCGGCCAGGGCACGAGGCAGCTCGGTGCGACGTTGATCGTGCACGGCTCGGAGGAGCAGAAGGCCGAGCACCTGCCGAAGATCCTCAGCGGCGAGGTGAACTGGCGCCAGGGCTACTCGGAGCCGGGGTCCGGCTCGGACCTGGCATCCCTCCAGACCCGCGCCATCCGCGACGGCGACGAGTACGTGATCAACGGGCAGAAGATCTGGACCTCGGGCGCGCACTACGCCGACTGGCTCTACGTCCTCACGAGGACCGACCCCGACGCCCCGAAGCACCGCGGCATCTCGTTCCTCCTCGTGGACAAGGCCACGCCGGGGATCACGGTCCGCCCGCTGGTGAACATGGCGTTCGAGCACGAGTTCAACGAGACGTTCTTCGAGGATGTCCGCACGCCGGCGCGCAACCGCGTGGGCGAGGAGAACCGCGGCTGGTACGTCGGCGCGACGCTGCTGGACTTCGAGCGTTCGAACGTGGACGGCGCCGTGCACTCGCGGCGCAACATCAACGAGCTGGTCGACTACGTGAAGACCGACGAAGGCCGGGCCCGGTCACGCCTCGGTGACTCCGACACGCTGCGCCACGAGCTTGCGCAGGACTACGTTGAGACCGAGGTGCTGAACAACTTCTCGTTCCGCATCATCTCGATGCAGAACGCGGGCCAGATCCCCAACTACGAGGCGTCAACGGCCAAGCTCTTCAACTCGGAGCTGAACCAGAAGCTAGCGCGCACGGGGACGAAGATCTTCGGCCTCCACTCCAACATCTGGAGCGGTGACCTGGCGCCGATGAAGTCCAAGTTCACGCACAGCTACGTGAGCTCGGTCTCCTCGACGATTGCCGCCGGGACCTCCGAGATCCAGCGCAACATCATTGCCACCCGCGGCCTGGGGCTGCCTCGAGGCTAGCGCCCAGCGCCTGGCCCACACGTCGAACCGGCGAACCGCCCTCGGAGACTCCGAGGGCGGTTCTGCGTGCAATCAGGCACCGTGGTGAAGCTAGTTCGGCGTGCTCCCCGGCGTCCCACTCGTCCTCGATGACCACAGGATCGCGAGGAGTGCCGCGCCCACGAGGGGCAGCGTGGCCTCGCCTGTGCCGAGCAGCCAGTCCACCAGCCCGACGGCGAGCCCCGCCCCGGCAAACCCGAGCAACAGCCGCCGCATCATCCCTCCTCGAGGACGCGCCATGCCGCGCGCCCGACTCAGTCCTCAGTCCATCCGGCGGCGGAGCTTTTTGATCTCGGCGGAGACGGCGCCGTTCTTGATGTCGAGCAGCGCGAAGGTGCCGAGGTCCTCGCGAGGATGGCGCAGCCCGGGCCGGGTCGTGCTGCCCGGGTTGAGGAAGAGCACGCCCTGGTACCAGCCGATGTACTCCTCGTGGGTGTCGCCGAAGCAGACGATGTCGACGTGCTCGCCGAACTTGCGCTCCATCAGCTCGTGCACGTTGCCCTCGGGGAACTCGAGGGTGTGCGTGAACCGCACGCGCGGGCCCGGCCAGTGGATGTCGTGCACCATGCCGATGCGCAGGTCGGCCACATCGACGACGCGCGTGATCTCCGCGAGGCGGTGCCCCTCCTCGCGCGGGTCCGGGTAGCCGCGCACCGCGAGGACAGGCGCCACGGTCTCGAGGTGGTCGAGCACGCCCAGCTCGTCGAGGTCCCCACAGTGGAGGATGAGGTCGACGCCGCGCAGCGCCTCGATCAGCTCCGGCGGCGAGTCCCAGCCGTCACCCTTGGCGTGAGTGTCGGACACGATGGCGACGCGCGTCGCACCGATCGACATCCGCCCTGGCCATGCCTCGCGCGCGTTCATGCGGAAATCCCCTCTGCCGGTCGGCCTGCGGGCGCTGGCCGCCGTCCTTCGCCGCATAGTAGCCCTCGACGAGCCACGCCTCACCTCGCGGGCGGCGAGACCCGCCTGCCTCGGCGTTACTATCACGCTCTCGATGAGCCGCGCGACGATCCGGAGGCGCCATGACCACGAACGCTGACCGCCCGCCCCACGAGCCGGTCCCAGCCTGCCGCGTGTACACCGGCCCCGACGGCCACACCCACGTCGAGGCGTTCGCGTTCCCGCTCGGGTTCGGGTCGCCCTCCCTGTCCGCGCTCGTGCCCGTCGAGGGCGTCATCTTCCGCCGGACGAAGCCCGAGCTCGACGCCGACTTCCACCCCGCGCCTCGCCGCCAGTTCGTGATCACCATCCAGGGCGAGGGTGAGATCGAGACCTCGGACGGCACGCTGTTGCCCCTCGGGCCGGGCTCCATCGTGCTCGTCGAGGACACCGCGGACACCAACGGCCGCGGCCACATCACTCGCGGCAAGGGGACGGCCGATCGGCTCTCGCTGTTCATCCCCGTGCCCGCCGACTGGCAGCCCCCGAGATAGGCGCGGCTACTCGTCGACGGCGATGAACCGGAAGTTCCCGCCGTCCCGCTCCACGAGGCCAGCCACGGGCCGATGGAAGTGGGACCCGTAGACGCGCACCTGCGTGCCAGCGGTTCGCTCGAGGAACTCGCGGCGCGTCTCGCGGGCCCACTTCGCGTCGCGGTCGAAGGTCGGGCGCTCCTCGGGGGCGGCGCACTGCAGCGGACTGTGCATCATGTCGCCGATGAACGCGGCCTCGACGCCTGCGCTGCCGACGCGGACGTTCACGTGGCCGGGTGAGTGCCCGTGGCTCGGCTCCAGCCAGAGGGAGTCCGAGATGCGATGCGTGGGCGGTACGAGGTCGACGAGCCCCGCCTCGAGGGGTGGCCGGAGGCTGTCCTCGACCAGCGTGCGTGTGGCCTCCGAGGTCTCGGCCTCCGCCTGCCAGTGCGCCCACTCGCGGTCGACGTAGAGGTAGCGCGCGCGGGGGAACGTCGGCACCCACGTCCCGCCCTCGAGGCGTGCGTTCCAGCCGACGTGGTCCGTGTGCATGTGGGTGGCGATCACGAGGTCGACGGACTCGACGGGGAAGCCCGCCGCGACGAACTCCTCGAGGAACGGCCCGCTCCGCATGTTGAAGTCGCCGATGCCCCCGCCGCGCTGCTTGTCGTTGCCCACGCCCGTGTCGACGACGAGCGTGATCCCATCGACCTGGATCACGAACGACTGGATCGACTGGAGGAGGTGGCCGCGGTCGTTGGCGAAGTGCGGCTGCAGCCAGGGGAGCGCGGGATTGAGGATGTCGAACGGCGCCTCGGCGTCCGGGAACATCCAGCGCACCGAGGTGGGGAGGATGAACTCCTCGACGGTCGTCACGGTTGCGTCGCCGATCCGGCTCTGGAACGTCGCCATCCCCGACCTCCCATCGCACCTCGGGCCGTTGGCCCACAGACCCCGGGGTCCTCGAGGTGTGCGCGGGAGCCTAGCAGAGCCGCGTGCGTCTGGTGCCGATCAGGCCTCGCGCAACGCGAGCGCGCGCGGCAGCATCGCCAGCAGCGCCACGAGGCCGAGCGCGGCGCACAGGAGGAGTGTGCGCTCGCCGCCGATCATCGCGGCCAGCGCACCGCCGAGGACCGCACCTCCGGGCTCGAGGGAGTCGGCGATACGGTGGATGCTCATCACCCGGCCGCGCATCTGGTCGTCAGCTTGGGCCTGGAACTGCGTCAGGAGGAGGTTGTTCGAGACGGCGCCCGCGAATCCCATCGTCACGAGGAGCGCGAGCGAGACGAGAAAGCTCGTGCTGAGGGCGAAGGCCGCCATCGCGAGGAACCAGGCGGCGCGGGCAGCCGCGATGGTCGGACCTGGACGCGGCAGCTCCCTCAGCGACGCAAGCCCGAGAGCACCGAGCAGCATGCCGCCCGCAAACGCCGCGAGCAGCCCGCCGAACCCGGCGGCCCCCACCTCGAGCACGTCCCGCGCGTACAGGGGCACGAGTGGAGTCACAGCGGCGGACAGGAGCGACAGGGCCGAGAGGCCGAGGAGGAGCGGGAACGGCCTCGTGCGGAGCGTGTAGCCGAGGCCCGCACCGATGTCTGTGAGCAGGCCTCGCGGCGGCGCCGTGTCCTCGGATGGCCCGTGCGGAAGCCGCAGTCGGATCCGGGCGATCGAGAGCGCACCGAGGCCCACCAGGCAGGCCGCGATGAAGAACGTCGCCCCTCCCCAGATCGCGATCAGCAACCCCGCAGCCAACGGCGCCAGGAGTTCCCCACCGTACTCGTTGATCTGGTCCAGCGCGTTCGTCGTGACCAGGCGCGACTTGCCCACGATGTCGACGAGGAGCGTGTGCGCGGCGGGCGTACTCGCGGCGTCGGCCATCCCGAACACCAGTGCGGCGGCCAGGACGTGCCACGGCTCCGCCCGGCCGAGGACCACGAGGGCGCCCACGCTCAGTCCGAGGAGCGCCCACACGACGCGCGCACCGACAAGCATGCGCCGCCGGTCGACGCGATCGGCCAGCGCCCCGCCGACCACGGAGAGCACAATCGAGGGGGCGGCGGAGAGGCCGTTCACGAGCCCGATCAGGAACGGCGAACCACTCAGCGAGAAGACCAGCCAGATCGATCCGACGAACCAGAAGTTGAGTCCCACGCCGGTCAGCGCATTCCCCAGCCAGAGCCGACGGTAGTCGGGGATGCGGAGCGCCTCAAGGGCGGGCGTCCGAGGGCGAGGGCGTGCGTCGGGTTCGTCGAGCAGGGTCAAGGGGCCGGGGCCTCCGCGCGTGCCTGGGCCCGCTGGGCTCGCTCGCGCTCGAACCGCTCGGTGACGTCGCGCGCGAAGGCGAGCGCGCCGAGCGAGTCGCCCGTGTCATCGAGGATGATCGCGAAGGTCATCTCGATGTAGATCGTCGTGCCGTCCTTGCGCATCGAGCGCGTCGTGAGTGCCTGCCCGGTGTACTTCGTGGCGTGGGCGGCGAGGGCGCGGTCGTAGCCCGTCCAGTGCTGCTCGCGGAACCGCTCGGGGATGATGAGGTCGAGCGTTTGCCCGACCGCCTCGTCGCGCGTGTGTCCGAAGAGGCGCGTTGCGGCGGCATTCCAGACGCGGATGATGCCCTCGAGGTCCGCGAAGATCACCGGATCGGGCCCCTGCTCAACGATGCGTTCGAGCGTGACTGCTGGCTCATTCTGCGCGGTCATGGCTGCTTCGCCTCCCGAGTTCTGGCAGCTGGATTCCACGCGGGGTACCCCGTGGACGTGCAGCATAGGCCTCGCGGTCGTCATCGATAGCGTGCCGAACGGGCATCGATGCGCCGAGGCGTTCTCGATGGGTGCACCCCGGACGCACGAAGTGGCACGGGGTACACTGCCCGCGATGTCGACCTCCCAGCCCACTCTGGCCGTCCTTGTGGATGAGTTGACGCGCGCACTCGGGAAGTCGAGCGTGCTCGCGCGCCCCGAGGAGCTCATCGCCTACGAGTACGACGCCACCATCGAGCGGGCACGCCCCGACATCGTGGTGTTCCCCGCCTCGACGGATGACGTTGCGACCGTGCTGCGCCTCGCGAGGAAGCACGGCGTGCCGGTGGTGCCGCGAGGGTCCGGCACCGGCCTCGCGGGTGGCGCGGTGCCCGTCCAGGGAGGCGTGCTGTGCGTGCTGACGAGGATGAACCGCATCCTCGAGATTGACGTGCGCAACCGGACGGCGACCATCGAGCCGGGGGTGATCAACCTCCAGCTCCAGGAGGCCGTCGCGACGCACGGCCTGACCTACGCCCCCGACCCGTCCTCGCAGCGTGTCTGCACGATCGGCGGCAACGTCGCGACGAACGCGGGCGGGCCGCACACGCTCGTGCACGGCAGCACCGTGAACCATGTCCTCGGGATGCGCGTGGTGCTGCCCGACGGGCGCGCGACGTTCCTCGGGAGCCGCGTGCCGGACGCGCCGGGGCTCGACCTGCGCGGTCTGTTCGTGGGCTCGGAGGGCACGCTCGGCATCGCGACGGAGATCGTGGTCCGGCTCGTGCCGCGCGCCGAGGCGGTGCGCACCCTCCTCGCCATCTTCGCCAGCATCGAGGACGCCTCGAACGCCGTGACGCGGGTCATCGCCAGCGGCGTCATCCCGGTCGCCCTCGAGATGCTGGATCGCGAGATCATTCGCGCCGTCCAGCACTCGCGCGACGTCGGCTACCCCGAGGATGCGGGCGCGGTCCTGCTCGTGGAGGTGGAGGGCCTGCGCGAGACCGTCGAACAGCAGTCGGCGCAGGTCATCGAGGCGTTGCGCGCCGCCGGGGCGCTCGACCTGCGGATCGCCTCGGAGGCCGCCGAGCGCGAGCGCCTGTGGGAGGGGCGCAAGAGCGCGATCGGTGCGATCGGCGCGCTGGCCCCGAACTTCTACCTCCTCGATGGCGTGGTGCCTCGCACGCGCCTTCCCGAGGTGATGCGCGGCGTCGAGGAGCTGAGCGCGCGCTACGGCTTCCGCTGCGGCAACGTCTTCCACGCGGGCGACGGCAACCTCCACCCCAACGTCATGTTCGACTCGATGGAGCCCGGCGCCACCGAGCGCGTGCTCGCGCTGGGCGCCGAGATCCTCAGGCTCTGCATCGAGGCGGGCGGCGCGATCACCGGCGAGCACGGCGTGGGCCTCGAGAAGCGCTCGTACATGGAGTGGATGTTCGGCGCGGACGACCTCGAGGCGATGTCCCGGATCCGTCTCGCGTTCGACGAGGCGGGGCTGTTCAACCCCTGCAAGGTGCTGCCATCGGGACACGGCTGTGCGAGCGCGCACTCCGCGGAGCTCACGCACCACCTCGCGACGCCGGGGGTGTACGTCTGATGTGCCCGCGCGGGGCACGCTCGTGACCGCCACGTCAGACCTCGAGGGGGTGCTCGCCGCCCTGCCGCGAGCCCGCCACCGCGAGACGAGCGCCTACCCGATCGAGGGCCGGTTCCCCTCGGTTGCGCTGCGGCCGGAGAGTCCCGATGGCGTCGCGCGGGTGCTTGCTGCCGCGCGTGACGCTCGAGCGGCGGTCGTACCGCAGGGGGCGCGCACGGCGCTCACCCTCGGGCGCCCGGTCTCGAGGTACGACGTGGCCCTCGACACGACCGGGCTGCACCGCATTGTCGAGTACGAGCCTGCCGACATGACCGTGACCGTCGAGGCCGGCGTGACGCTGCATGCGCTGCAGGCGCGGCTGGCCGAGGAAGGCCAGTACCTGTCGGTGGATCCGCCTCCCGGCGATGAGGTCACGATCGGCGGCCTCCTCGCAACGGCGAGAGCCGGGGCGTGGCGCGGGCTGCTCCCCGGTGTGCGCGACCTTGTCCTCGGCATCACCGTGGCGACCCCCGAGGGCACGCTGGTCTCCTCGGGCGGGCGCGTGGTGAAGAACGTGACCGGCTACGACCTGCACCGCCTGCACACGGGCGCGCTGGGCAGCCTCGGCGTGATCGTGAGCGCCTCGTTCAAGGTGGCGCCGCTGCCCGAGGCGACGGCGATGCTGGCCCTGCGCTGCCCCGACATCCAGCTCGCGGAGCGCGCGGCCTTCGAGTTGCGCGACCGGCGCCTGCCCCTGCGGGCACTGAGCCTCCTCGACGCGAGCACCGCCACGACCGTCGGTGTGGAGACGCGCGCGCCGGCCACCACCGTGCTGGCCGCCTTCGAGGGCGTCCCGGCCGTCGTCGCGAGGGCGGAACGCGAGTCCCGCGACGTCGCGCGCCGGATGCGTGCCGCCATCGAGGCGGTGCCGCCGTTCACCTGGTCCGCCCTCAGGCGCCGGGCAGCGCTCGCCGGTTCCGAGGAGCAGACGGTACTCGTCCGGCTGGGCGTGCCGCCCTCGCGGGTGGCGAGCACGCTTGCCGCGGTCGGATCGGGCCGCCTCGAGGCCTGGGCGCACGTCGCCGCGGGCTGCGTGTACGTGCGGGGCGCGAGCCTGACCGCGGCCACGCTGCTCGCGCTCCAGGCAGACGCGCACGCGGCCGGTGGGTTCCTCCAGGTCGAGCATGCGCCCGCTGAGCTGCGCGACATTGGCGATGCCGGCGACCTCGAGCTCACGCGCACGCTCAAGGCGACGTTCGACCCCGAGGGCGTGCTCAACCCCGGTCGCTGGGGGGACGACGCATGACCGCCGCCCCTCCGATCGGGTTCGCCGGTCCCGACGTGCCACTCCTCGAGGACGTGCGCAGCTGCATCCACTGCGGCTTCTGCCTGCCGAGCTGCCCCACGTACCTCGCGACGGGTTCGGAGCTCGACTCACCGCGCGGGCGGCTGCACCTCATCGGCGCCATCCTCGATGGACGGATCGAGGCCAACGAGCACGTCCTGCCCCACCTCGACCTGTGCCTCCAGTGCCGCGCCTGTGAGACGGCCTGCCCGTCGAACGTGCCCTTCGGCCAGATCATGGAGGACGCACGCGCTGCCGTCGTCGCGGGCCCCGAGGCGCCGCGGGCGTGGTCGCTGCGCGCGCTGGCGCTGCGCAACGTGGTCGGCCGCCGCGAGGTGCTCCGCGCGGCACTCGCCCCCGCGCGCCTCGCGACGAGGTTCGGGCTGCAGGAGAAGGCGCGGCCGTGGATCCGGCGGGCGTTCGGACTCCGCGCCCCCATGCTCGAGGCCCAACTCGATGCCCTCGCGGCGCGGCCGTTCCGGCGCTCGGGCGTGCTCGCCCGGCCTCCCGAGGCGCGTGCGCGCGTCGCGATGCTGACGGGCTGCGTCCAGGGCGAGCTCACGCCGCGGATGCACGAGGCGACGCTGCGCGTGCTGGCGCGCCTCGGCTGCGAGGTCGTGGCGCCTCCCGCACAGGTGTGCTGCGGCGCGCTCCATGCCCACGCGGGAGACGCCGAGACGGCGCGTGACCTCGCGCGCCGCAACATCGAGGCGTTCGAGGCGGCCGCGGTCGACGCGGTGATCGTGAACGCCGCCGGCTGCGGCGCCGCGATGAAGGAATACCCCCGCCTCTTCCGCAACGACCCGACGTGGCTGGCTCGGGCGGAGCGGTTCGCTGCCACGGTGCGGGATGCCACCGAGTACGTCACGTCCATCGAGGGGTTCGACCGCGGCCTGGGTCCGATCGACGCCGTGGCGACGTTGCAGGACTCCTGCCACCTGGCCCATGCGCAGGGCATCCGCGAGGCGCCTCGGCGCATCCTCAACGCGATCCCCGGGCTCCAGGTCCGCGAACTGAAGACGCCCGACCGCTGCTGCGGCGCGGCAGGCCTCTACTCCCTCGTGCAGCCGGAGATGTCCCGCGCAGTCCTCGAGGAGAAGCTCAACGACGTCGAGGCCACCGGAGCCGAGGTCGTCTGCACCTCGAATCCCGGGTGCACGCTGCAGCTCGCGGGCGGCATCGTCTCCCGCGGCCTCGAGGCGCGCGCGGTACACGTGCTCGAGCTGCTCGACGAGTCGTACCGCGCGAGGCGCTGACCCGCGCCCTCACTCGCTCCTCGGACGTTCGTACGTCGCCCCCACCGTTTGCGTCGGAGTATCCTCCCCACCACGTTCGTGCATGCGTGAATCGAGGAGGCTTCGATGGACTGGAGCGACACGGCAGAGCAGGCAGCCTTCCGCGCGGAGGTCCGAGGCGTCATCGAGGAGCACCTGCCCCGGCGCTACCGGCGGCAGGCGGAGCAGGCGCACGCGGGCGAACGCGTCTGGGAGTTCGACCGCAAGTCCGAGGACGCTGCCGCGCGCACGGCCGCCGTCGAGTGGGCGAACGCCCTCGCGGCGCGCGGATGGGTCGCGCCGCACTGGCCTCGGGAGTACGGCGGCGCCGGCCTGACGCCGATGGAGCAGTTCGTGTTCAACCAGGAGATGGCCGAGGCCGGCGCGCCGACCGTGGGCGGCTCGGGGGTGTCACTCCTCGGGCCGACGCTGATCATCCACGGCACGCCCGAGCAGAAGGCCGAGCACCTGCCGCGCATCCTCTCCGGCGAGGTGGCGTGGGCGCAGGGCTACTCGGAGCCGTCGTCCGGCTCGGACCTTGCGTCGCTGCAGACCCGCGCGGTCAAGGACGGCGACGAGTACGTCCTCAACGGGCAGAAGATCTGGACCTCGGGGGCGCACACCGCCGACGCCATCTTCGCCCTCGTCCGCACGGACCCCGAGGCGCCGAAGCACCGCGGCATCTCCTTCCTGATGATGGACATCAAGACGCCGGGCATCTCGGTGCGCCCGCTCACCGACATGGGCTGGCGCCACTACTTCAACGAGACGTTCTTCGAGGATGTCCGCGTTCCGGCGCCGAACATCGTGGGCGAGGAGAATCGAGGCTGGTACGTCGGGATGACGCTGCTCGACTTCGAGCGGTCGAACATCTCGGGCGCCGTGGCCGCGCGCCGCACTATCTCGAAGCTGCTCGAGTTCGCGTCCTCCGAGGAAGGCCGGCCGCTGTCGCGCCTCGGCGAGGTCACGCCCTTACGTCACGAGGTTGCGGACCGTTACGTCGAGACCGAGGTGATGTACCAGTTCTCGTTCCGCGTGATCTCGATGCAGGCGCGAGGACAGCTCCCCAACTACGAGGCGTCGACGTCGAAGCTGTTCAACTCGGAGCTGGTGCAGCGCCTCGCGAGGACGGG
>JADLFF010000113.1 GCA_020845735.1 Dehalococcoidia bacterium | reverse complement strand
TTCGAGTCACCAAAGCGGTCGCCATCGAGGTCACGGAACCAGCGCCAGGGCGTCGGCTGCCAGGCCGCCGAGAAGGGCCCAACCGCGGGAGTGGGCACGACCGCAGGAGTGAGGCTGGCTGGAGGTGCGCCGGCACACCCCGCGCCGTCGCCGGTCAGTACCTCGAGGGCGCCCGAGTACGAACCGGCGGCCACCGCGCCCACGGGCGTGACGGCGAAGTCGAGCGCGACGCTCTCCCCCGGGCGCAGGCAGATCGACGGGAACTGGACGGTCGACGCGCCGCCGTCGGTGAGGACGGCCGTGTGCGCCTCGGCGGCCGCGGGGAGGGCGCCACGAGCCGGCGCGCTGAGCTCCACCTCGTACGTCCCGTTCAGGTTCCGTGCCGCGGGGAAGGGGGGCGCGTCGTGGACCATCGACTGGATGCGCACGGCCACGACCGGCGTGGTGTTGCCCACGTTCACGATGGTGGGCGCCTGGTTGCCGACCACGTGGTCGCCCTCGAGGGCGGACCGCTGACCGGAGACAAGCGTGCCGACGGCCAGCCCGCCCTGCCCGAGGTCCGTCGCGAAGCCACTCAGAGCCAGGATGCGGAAGCGCTTGCACGTCGGGGCTTCGCCGTAGCCCTCGGTGGTGACTGCCGCGGCGCACATGAAGTAGTCGCCCGGGCGCCAGTCTCGCGGGATGGGGACGCGGACCGGAAGCAGCGCGGCACGGCCCTCGAGGCAGTCGGCGACAGCCGCGTCGACGAGCGCCGGGGCGGCCTGTCCGGTCGCGGCGAGGCCGGCAGCCAGCGTGGCGGCGGCACCTCGAGGGGCGAGTGCAGACTCGCACGCGGCCCCCGCGAGCAGCTCGGTGGGGGGGACGACGCGGTGCAGGAGCAGCGGTCCCGACTCAGAGAAGGCGCGCACAGCGAGGTGGATGGCGGCCGCGGGCTCGGCGTCGGACGGGACGAGCAGCGGCCACGTCGCGGACTGCTCGGTGTCGATGGTGAGCGACGGCGCGACGTGGAACGCGTCGCTCTGCGCGGGGTCGTCGTCATAGTCAGTCGCGAGGAGCGGCGCCTTCACCGCACCGAGGATCTGCACCGCCGGGAGCGGCCGCCACACGCGACCTTGCGGCGTCGGGACGGCGGCTCCGGCCACGCTCGGCGTGGGGCGCGGCGAGCCCGTTGCGGTTGCCGTGCTGGTCGCGGTGCTCGTTGGAGTCGATGTAGCCGACGCACTCGGCGTGCCCGTGGGCGTGACCGAGGGGGTGGCGGTGCCAGTCGCTGAGGGGGTGCCCGTCGGGGTCGTGGCGCCGACGCTGACTGGCAGCGCACTGATCACTCGGAACCCGACGAATGTGGCGAAGACGAGCAGCACGAGGTGTCGCAGCGGCGCGCGACGCACCTCGTCCGTGAGTTCCCGCCAACGCTTCTGCGCCTGGACGCGCAACGTTGAACTCCTGGCCTGCCGGAACGCGCCTCGCCGCTAATACGAGGTGGTTCGACTGCTCATGACAGTACCACCAACCCCCCTGCGATCCCACGCTGTTTGTGTCACTTGTCACGGAAACGTTGCGCGGTCGTCATGTGACGGATTATGTAGCCTCCTGGCGCACACGCTGGATCGTGTCCCGAGGGGCTCGCGCGACCGCTGACATAAGTCGTCGCCTCGATGCGCCGGCGCGGACCTCGAGTAAACCGGGCGCCGTTTCGCCTGTGCCCGCCTCCGAATTCACGGGCCGACAATCGAGTATCAAAAGCGCAACAACGCGCCTCGTACGTGACGCGTTATCCACGTCTGTTCTTGACACCGGTCGACGGTGGGGATATCCACTGGGTGAGTGCTCGGTCCAGCGAGCAACAGTCGGGGAGCCCAAGAGAGCGGTAATTGGCGTAACTAGTAACCGGGCAGGTTCCGGCTACCGAGGTGTGCCTATTGCGAGTGCCCCGGCGTGATTAGCGCACGCCGGGGCGCGGTGCGAGGGGATCCAGGCCCAACCTCGCGGGTTCCATTGTACGGGTGTTGTTCGCATATGGTCCGGCACTGACCGAGGGTTTTCGCGCCCTTTTCGCCCTTGCACCGCTCGAGCCGCTTTCGAAAGGAGGACCACCGAAGGCGAACGAGGAACTGAGTCGGAGAAGGATTGTTCCGACTCACACCAGCTCTTCGTGCACGAGAGAGGTGCAAATTTGCGCACGTTCAAAGTGCGAGCGTTTGCGTCGGTGGCCACGGCCCTTGCAGTAACCGTCGCAGTCGGGCTCGTCTTCAACTCGGGGCAGATGGCCCAGGCACAGACCGTGCCGACCAAAGGCCAGGCCCCGACGGCGAGCGGCGGTCAGGCGTGGACTCGCCTGATCGGCGACCTGAAGAAGTTCTCCACTCCCACGGCCGGTCCCTGTGGGTCGGCCTGGGCCGGGTATGTCGTCTGTGAGGGCGACTACGACGACGACCTCGGCAGCTCGTCGGCATTCGTGGTCAGCCCGAACCCCGGCGACGACCCCCTCCAGCACGCGTGGAAGGTCCTCTACTTCGACTTCCACGACCAGGAGTGCACCACCGACTGCCCGGCAACCAACGACATCCAGGCCATCCAGAAGGAGATCTTCTGGCTCACGCCTGACGAGTCGCAGGAGGCCGGTGGTCCGGACGAGAACGCTGCAGGCCAGCGGGTGCTCCACCACGTCGTCGAGGCACGCCTCGCGAACGGCGCGGTGAACCCCGAGGTCATCATGACCGGCAACACCTGCAACGTGATCGGCGTTCCCGGTCAGAACGGGACCATCGCTGATGGCCTCGTGCAGACCGGCCAGGTGTCGGCGGACGCGATCAACGACATGATCGCGAAGTGCATCCAGAACGAGGGTGGCTTCCACCTCAACAACTGGACGATTTCCAAGCACCTGCCGCCCGGCGTGTACGCACAGTGCGTCACCCTGCTTCACACCAACGGTGCGGAGACGGACCGCGTGTGCGTGCGCTTCCTGATCAACCCGGTCGACCACTACGTGATCGACTTCGGTGAGACGGGCGTCGCGTGGTCCGGCCTGCGGGCCAACAACAAGTCGGTGCACTCGGGCGACTTCGACCTCGAGACTGCCGACAAGCCGACGATCCAGGGCGATGGCAACACGAGCCTCGTGTACGGCGTTGCCTACACCCAGTTGAAGAACGCAGAAGGCAAGACGATCTGGCAGTACTTCGACGGCCAGATCAACCGCAAGAAGAACGCGGGTACTCCCCCGCAGATCGTCGAGTTCCAGCACATCGACGACATCGTGGCGCCGACGAACAACACGTTCAGCCCCACGGTGTGGTTCGAGGGTCCGACCACGCTCACCCCGGCTGCCCTTGGTGGCACCTCGGGTGCGGTCTGCCTCGAGCCAAACGAGCCGCTGAAGCTCGACTTCTCGGTGACGCCTGCCCAGAGCGTGTTCTCTGGCACCTACCAGGGCCAGATCCTCGTGACGGCAGCGCGTGACCCGGAGATCTGCACGGCCTCCCTCGACCAGGGCGAGAGCCCCGAGGGCGACCCGAACGTCTTCGACAACAACCCATCGCAGGGCGGGCCGGGCGTCTGGCCGGGACCGTTCTTCGTGGAGGCAACGGCCACTCCGACGGCGACGGCATCGCCGACGGTCGCGCCGACGCCGTAGTTCGAGCCTAGCCGTGGTGCCGGTTCCCAGTGCAGGGCCGGCACCACGAGAAAGCTGTCGAGGGGTCGGTCCGCCGGCCCCTCGACTGTCCACCAGGAGCAGTGAAGGACCACAGCTGGAGTGTGCGTGCATGGAAGCGCGGCGCCGAGGCTTGCAATGACGAGGGGACTACTCGTGCGCATCCCTCCTGTGCGGGCCCTGGGGCTCGCCATCACCGCGCTCGCGACCATGGTCGCGCTGGGCGTGCTCGCCTCATCCGGCGTTGCCCAGGCGCAACAGGTGCCCACCAAGGGCCAGGCGCCGCAGGCCAGTGGTGGCCAGGCGTGGACTCGGATGATCGCTGACCTCAAGAAGTTCGACACCGAGGACGACCGGGTCGCCTCGATTGGCCCGTGCGGCTCCGAGTGGGCCGGCTACGTGGTCTGCGAGGGCGACTACGACGACGACCCGCTCTCGTTCGCCACGTTCCATGTCGCGCCGAACCCGGCCGATGATCCGCTCCAGCACGCGTGGAAGATCCTGTACTTCGACTTCCACGACCAGGAGTGCCTCAGCCCGCCGGTGATCCAGCTGGTTGAGGTGACCGAGGTGGACCCCGCCTCGTGTTCCGCTTCCAACGACATCCAGGCGATCCAGAAGGAGATCTTCTGGAAGGCGCCGCACCCGTTCACCGTGGGCACGGGCCCCGACGCCAACCCGGCGGGGCAGCGCGTGCTCCACGAGGTCGTCGAGGCGCGGCTCACCAACGGGCTGGTCAACCCGGAGGTGATTCTCACCGGCGTCGACTGCAACGTCCTCGGCGCGGTCGGGATCAACGGGACGATCGCCGATGGCCTCGTGCAGACGGGCCAGGTCGAGGCGGCCAACCTCAACGACATGATCGCGAAGTGCATCCAGAACGAGGGTGGCTTCCACCTCAACAACTGGACGATCTCGAAGCACCTGCCGCCCGGGCGCTACGACCAGTGCGTGACGCTGCTGCACACCAACGGCAGCGAGACGGATCGCGTCTGCGTCGAGTTCAAGATCATGCCGGTCGACCACTACGTGATCGACTTCGCCGATGCAGGCGTGTCGTGGGTGGGGCTGCGCCTGAACAACAAGTCGGTGCACTCGGGTGACTTCAACCTCGAGACCGCGAACTACCCGACGATCCAGGGCGACGGCAACACGAGCCTCGTGTACAGCGCTCGCTTCCAGACCCTGGAGAACGAGGTGGGCAAGCGGATCTGGTCCGACTTCGACGGGCAGATCAACCGCAAGAAGAACGCGGGCACCCCGCCCCAGATCGTCGAGTGGGAGCACATCGACGGGATCGCCTCGACGGACGCGTCCGGCGCATGGTCGCCGTGGGCGGTCTTCGATGGGCCGACCACCCTCGCAGCGGGCGTGACGCAGAGCTCCGGGGCGGTCTGCCTCGAGCCGAACGAGCCGCTCAAGCTCGACTTCTCGCTCACCCCGAAGCAGACGGTGTGGGCCGGTGTCTACTCGGGCGCCATCGAGGTGCAGGCGACGCGCGACACCAGCGTGTGCACGCCGTCGCTCGACCAGGGCGAGAGCCCGACCGGTGACCCGAATGTCTTCGACAACAACCCGTCGCAGGGCGGGCCGGGCGCCTGGACTGGAGGCTTCTTCACGCCGCTCTCCTGAGGCGTACACATCAACCATCGAGGGGTGATCCGTCGCGGCGACACGAGAACGTAGTCGCCGCGACGGCTACACTCCGGGAGCGCGAGGCATGGAGGCCGAACCGTCGGCCTCCTGCCTTGTCCAGCGCGCGGGGGGCTCGACACTTGCGGACATCGCTGCTGCGTACGGCTGCCCATCTCACCTCTGTCCTCGTGGTCGCGATGGCGCTCGGCGCGGGCATGGGCCTGCTGGCCTCTGCCCCGCGCGCCGAGGCGCAGCGGCCGCCGAACGTGACCGGCGTCGGGGTCTACCCCTCGATCGTCGAGGTGCCCTCGGCCCTCCGGGGTGAGCGCTACGAGACGGGCACGGTGCTCATCAACACCTCCGCGCAGCCTCGCAAGTTCACGTTCGCCGCCGAGAAGGACGACAAGTCCGGCAATGACATCGCGAGCTGGGTGAGTTTTGCCACCGCCGATGCGCCCGCCACCCTCGTGACCGAGGCGATCGCCCCCGCCAACAGCGAGCTGCACATCATGGTCTATGTGACGGTGCCCTCGGACGCCGCGTCGCAGGGCTACTCGGGCGCCATCACCTACGCCAGCGCCTCGACGACCGGCGAGAGTGCGGTGGTCCTCAATATCCGCCAGGAGCTCCAGATCACGGTCACGGGCCGGCAGGTGCTGGACGTCGAGCTGGGTGACCTGTTCACCAACCAGATCGAGGTGGGACAGCCACTCTCGGTGCAGGCGCGCATCGTCAACCGCTCGAACGTCTCCGTGAACCCGACGATCGTCGCGTCGATCCACTCGGTGTCCGGCGCCGAGGTGGCACGCGACCTGCAGGGACGCCTCGACCGCTTCCGGCCGAGCGAGGAGAAGACGCTCCCCGTCCTCGAGTGGGACTCCAAGAACCAGCAGCCCGGTGACTACGTCGTCGAGTACCGCCTCCTCGCCCAGGGCGTGGAGTTCGCGAAGGGTGCTACGCCGTTCACCCTCGCTCCCTTCGGGACGCTGAGTCGCGCGGGTGAGATCGAGGGCATCACGTTCCACGGCTCGCTCTCCGCGGGCTCCACCTCGAGGGCGGACGTGGTCTTCAAGAACACGGGACGCATCGATGCGCGCGCCAAGTTCGAGGGTGAGCTCTACCGCGGCAGCACGCTCCTCACGCCGGTGGAGAGCCGCTCCGAGGTGCTCGCGCGCGCCGGCGAGGAGGTCACCCTCCAGGTGTTCTTCCCCGTCGAGAAGAACGGGAAGCACGAACTCCGCGGGCACGTGACCTTCGAGGGCGCGCGCACCGAGGAGGCGACGGCCACCTTCGGCGAGGGTGGGTTGCCGTTCATCGGCACGGTGCCATCCACGTCGGTGCTGGCCGCCGGAGGTGCGCTGGTGGTCGCCCTCGTGACGGCCGTGGTCATGCTGCGGCGCCGTCCGGCGCCTGCGCAGACCGGCGGCCGTCGTGTGTAGGCGATGGGTGAAGCTCGTGACTACGCCCGGTCCGTGATGGGCCGGGTTCGTCACATCCGCGAGGAGTCCACTCGCGGATGAACCGAGGCAGGGACGCCTCGGCGGGGTGGTCGGCGACAAGGGGTATCCAGGATGAAACCTCGACTCGGGCGCAACGCTTTCAGCATCGGGACGATCGTCGCGGCGATGTCCATAGCGATGCTCCTCCTGTCTGCGCTCAACCCTCAGCAGGCGGCTGCGACGCTGTGTGTCGGGGCGACTCCGAATCCCCTCGATTGCGCGGACATCAAGGTCACGAAGGTCGTCTCGGACGCCTCACAGTGGAACCTGAAGGTCACGTGGCAGTACACCGAGGGCTCCGACCCGACCAAGAAGACCGCAACACTCGGACCCAAGACCGTCGGCAACGGAGGCTCACTCGACAGTGACGTCGACCCCACGAACGACGGGACGGGCATTCCGAAGCAGGGCGTCGACGCCGCCGTCATCCTCACCGTCACCGAGACCGCTGGCCCAGGCACTACGGCAGCCGACTACACGGCGGCCTGGTCGTGCACGGGTCCGGTGTCCTTCCTGACCCCGACGACGTCGGGCAGCGGGATGACGTTCACGACCTCGGTGAACTTCGGCGGCAAGGTCGAGTGCACCTTCACGAACACGAAGAAGGCGACGCCAACCCCAACTCCCTCGCCTACCCCATCACCGACTCCGTCGCCGACGCCGTCGCCTACCCCATCGCCGACGCCGTCACCGACCCCTTCGCCAACCCCATCACCGACGCCTTCACCAACCCCATCGCCGACTCCGTCGCCGACGCCATCACCGACTCCGTCGCCGACCCCATCACCGACCCCTTCGCCAACCCCATCACCGACGCCTTCACCAACCCCATCGCCGACTCCGTCGCCGACCCCATCACCGACTCCGTCACCAACCCCGTCGCCGACGCCCTCGCCTACCCCATCACCGACGCCATCGCCAACTCCGTCGCCTACCCCATCACCGACTCCTTCACCAACGCCATCACCAACGCCGTCACCGACGCCTACCCCTCGACCAGGGCAGCTGCGCATCGACAAGCTGGTTGACACGACGGCCGACGCGGACGCCGCCTACAACAACTCGGGTGGTTCCTTCTCCTTCGACCTGTGGAGCGGCAGATCGCCAGTGCTGTCCGATGTGACCGTGCCGGGCGGTTCCTTCACGACTCGCAGCGTGGCCGCGGGCAAGTACACGCTCACCGAGGACAGCCCCGGCACCGGCTGGACGAACATGGGCGGCTTCCTCTGGCACGGCGACGGCGACTGCCCGACCGCGCCCACGCAGGCCCTCCAGGGGTCGCTTGACCTCGATGTGGACCCCAGCAACGGTGAGTTCGTTTCGACCACTTATGTCTGCTGGTACAACCTCGAAGTGGGCACGCCTCCCTGCCTCCAGGACTGCGCGCCGCCCCCGGTCTGCACCTCGGACTGCGATCCGCCTCCGCCGCCTCCAACTCCGACCCCACCGCCTGCGCAGGTGCTCGCGTCGAGCGCGCAGATCTCGAAGGTGCTGTCGACCGCGGACCCGGCGCGAGTGGGTGAACGCGTGACCTTCACGGTCACACTCACGATCAGCGGCGACTCGCCGGTCACGGGCGCGGCGCTCGTCGACACGTACGAGAACACCTACCTCCGGTTCGTGGGGGCGTCACCTGGCCCCTGCGCCGTGGCGTCGGGCACGCCCGATCCGCTGCACGACCGGCTGACGTGCCCCCTCGGCGATGTCACGCCGGGCACGCTGGGCAACCCGGGCTCCGTATCGTTCGTCTACCTGATGACGTACGAAGCCCTCGCGCCGACGCCGACCGAGACGCTGAACCGAGTCGTTGCGACCGTGGACCTCGATGGGTCCGGGCCTGCCGTGCCTGCGACGATGGGCCCGGCGGACGCCATCGTGCACATCATCACGCTGCCGCTGGCACTCCCGAAGGCCGGTGCGGAGTTCATCGAGCGGTTCATGCCGCCGTGGCAGGTCCTGGCGGCGCTGGTCGTCGCGGCGCCACTCCTCGGTGCGGTGATCGACCGCCGTCGCGAGCCGGGGCTCCATTCGAGGTAGCGCGCGGCTGAGGTTCAAACAGCGAAGCGCCCGGGGGAATCCTCCCGGGCGCTTCTGCGTGTCGAGGCCTGCGCGCAGCCTGCTCGGCGGGCGCCTGCCCTCGCGGCGCACGACGTGCCCCGTCCCTGTGTGCCGCCTCGGGACCGAGGCATCGAGGTGCTACGTGCGTGGGTGGGGAGTCGGGGTTCGGGGGTGCGGAGTCGGGCGCTGCCCCTGGGGCGAGGGCGGGGGCGTCGAGGAGGAAGCGGCGGGGCGGTCGAGGGCCGCCCCGCTACGGATCGACTAGCGGACGGGCGCCGTCGGAACGCCGCCGGGGAAGTTCGGCATCCCGCCGGGCATGCCGGGCACGCCGCTGGCGCCGAAGCCGGGCATCGTGCCGACAGGGAACGGCAGCTCGAAGTCACTCGCGGGCGGCTTGCCCTCCACCTTCGTGGCGGTCATCGAGAAGGTGCCTGCTGAGGTCGTGCTCTCCGTCAGGAGCATCTGCCCGCTCGCGGAGATGCACGTCGTGCCACTGCTCGCGGGGCCCGTGTACTTGAAGCACTGTCCGCGGACACCGGCGATGGTGCGCGCCTCGATCTCCGTGGTCTGGTAGTTCGCCGCGTTGGCCTTGTAGTCCTCGAGGGTGTTCACCATCGGGTTGGAGTCGAGGCCCGGGATGGTCGTGCCCGACGAGGTGTCGATGCACGTGTTCATCTGGGCCATGCACATGTACTTCTTGTTCTGGGGCAACTCGAAGATCGACATGCCACCCATGCTCGAGGTGATGTCGACGCGCGAGCGGTCCGTCCACTGTGCGATCGTCATCGAGGACGGCCCGGGCATGTTCGCGCCGGTCACGTCGTACGTGATCTTGAACTCAGCGTTGCGGAACTGGCCGAAGAGTGTCCCAAAGCCGCCGGTCGTCCCCGTCTTCGATGCGGCGGTGGCTGCCGCCGTCGAGGCCTTCGCGGCGGACGTGGCGGCAGACGACGCGGCCGATGTCGCGCCCGCCTTCGCCGTCGATGCGGTTGTCGTCTCCTCGGAGCCGCTGCGGCAACCCATGATGCCCAGCGCGAGCACCGGCACCACGAACAGGCCTCGGATGAGCTTCCCTCTGTGCATGCGTCCTCCTTGCCTGACAGGGTATCTCGAGGCAACAGTAGTTGTTTGCACGGCAGGATCGAGTAGTGAAGATCCCTAGCGCTCGCGTTCGCCGCCGGTTACGGCGTCGCGGAGCCGCGCGGCTTCCTCGATGGCCTCGTTGAGCAGGCGCTGTTCGACGCGGAACGTGAGCCGCACCACGTCGCGTGCGCGGTCGAACAGGTATCGCCCGAACAGCCATAACGTGACTGCTGCCACGGTCACCACGATGACCGACAACACCAGCGGGTAGGTCCACGTCCACCCGAGCTCGGGCATGTGGTCGAAGTTCATTCCGTAGATCCCGGTGAGCAGCGACAGCGGCAGGAACACCGAGGTCACGATCGCGAGGATGCGCATCGTCTCGTTCTGCCGGATGTTCACCGCCGAGAGATACGTCGTGAGCGCGCCCTCGCCACGGTCGCGCGAGCTCAGGACCAGGTCCTCGACGCGGACGAGGTGGTCGTAGACGTCTCGGAAGTAGAGGCCTGCCTCCGGACTGATCAGCGCGTACTCGCCGCGTGCGAGGCGATAGAGCACCTCGCGCTGGGGGACGACGACCCGGTGCACGGACATCGCGGAACGCTTGAGCCGGAGGATGTCGCCGAGCAACTCGCGGCGAGGCTCGTCGAGCGCGCGGGCTTCGACCTCATCCGCGAAGTCGTCCATCTGGTGGATGGTCGGCAGGATGCTGTCGACGAGCGCATCGATGATGACGTGGGCCAGCATGTCGCTACCCCGCTCGAGCGGCCTCGGGTTCTCGGGCAGCGTGGCGAGCAGGTGCTCGATCGCCGGCAGCGGCGAGTGCGATCCGCTCACGACCCAGTTCGCCCCGATCAGCACGTCCAGCTCGGTGGTGCGCACCAGCTCGTCGGTCTCGCCGTGGTCGACGCCGTGCAGCTTGATGAAGAGGAACGTCGCGTACTCGTCGACCTTCGGCGCCTCGTACTCGGCGTTCATCAGGTCGTGGAGGGCCAGGGGATGGATGTCGAACGCGGCGCCGAGGGTCTCCGCCTCGATGGAGGTCACGGCCCAGGTGTGCACCCAGATGACGCCCCCCGGGACCCGGCGCGCGTCGGCCAGCCCCTCGAGAGGGAGGTCGCGCTGGACTCGCCCATCGGGGCCGCGGAAGATCGACGTGACTGACATGGCACCTCGCAGCCCGCGCGCCACGCTGCGCCTGGCTCGATGCGGATCTTCCCGCACCCGGCCGCGGGCGCAACCGCTCTCTCGCGGCCACGCCTCGGGGCCGTCCGGGAGCGGGCTGCGGTAGTATGGGCGGAACGCGATGTGCCGGGAGGTCCTGTTGATCTGGGACGTGCACTGCCACTTTCCTCGTAACTTCGAGAATCCAGCCGACACCCCCCACGAGCAGCTGATCGACAGTCGCGCCGATGCCCTCCGGGCCGCGGGCGTGACGCGCGCCTCGCTGCTCTGCGGCGGGCGGCTGGGCGCCGTGTCGTACGAGGACTCGCTGGTCTACGCCCGGCGTCACGAGGACCTCTTCGTCCCCAGCGCGGTGATCGATCCTGACGATGTCGACGGTCGCGAGGTGCGCCGCCTCCACGAGCTCGGCTACCGCGGGCTCAAGATCATCGGTACGCGTCGCGCGTACGACGACTACAAGTACTTCGGCACGTACGCCGCTGCCGAGGAGCTGCGCATGCCGATCCTCTTCCACCTCGGCGTCATCGGCGGCGGCATCGACTACTCCATCACCCATCCGAGGCGGGACCCGAACGCGGCCGCTCAGCTCGCCCGGATGCGCGAGATGCGCCTGCGCGGCCCTCGTGACGTGTCCGCGATTCGCATGCGGCCGTTCCACCTCGACACGATCGCGAACAACTTCCCGGAGCTGCGGATCATCGGCGCCCACATGGGAGGTACGGGCAACTACGACGAGGCGTCCTCGGTGGTGCGCTGGCGACATTACGTCTTCCTCGACATGTCCGGAGGCGACACGATCGAGCGCCACGCTGTCGAGCGGAACCTCGTCGGCAAGGAGATCGGCGTCGAGAAGCTGACGTGGGGCTCGGACTGTCGCGACGACGAGATCGCAGCGCACGTGCGCAACCTCGAGGCCATCTTCCAGCTGGTCGGACTGACCGAGGACGAAGCGGAGCGCATCCGCTTCCGGAACGCCGCCGAGATCTTCGGCGAGCTCGAGCCGGCGCTCGCGGCCGAATGACGCTTCCGCTCGACCCCCGCCGCGACGCCTCTCAGGAGGCCGCCCCCCTGGGCGACTTCGCGGCCGTGATGCGCCTCGAGAGCGCGGGGGAGAGCCGCGAATCCCCGGCCGAGGCGCCACCGACGGGCACAACGGCCGAGCACACCGACCATGCCGAGGCGGTCGAGCCGGCTGAGACCGCTGCGACTGCTGCGACCGGTGCGACCGCTCTGCCAGTTGCGACAGGCGCGCCGGGCAGGTCAGGTGCGGCGGCTGAGCCTCCCGATGTCGCAGCGGCGGCGGGTCCGTCGCGGGCCGCCTCCGAGGCGCCGCCCGCTGCCTCGCGCGTGCCGTCCGAGCGCGAGCAGCCCGCCACCGAGGCCGACCGCACCGATCGCGCCATCCGAGCACCTGCCACGGCTCCGGCTCCTCGTCGTGCGTCGACCGCCGCTCGCGCCTCGGGAGCCCGGACCCCGGCCTCAAGCGCGGCGCCCGTCGCCAGGTCCACCCCCGAGGGCCTCATCGTCACGCCTCAGGTGCTCCTGCTCGGCCTCGTCGGGACGCTCTTCATCCTCATGTTCACGCTGATCGAGCCCTCCCCTCGCTGGGTGGTGCTGCTCGGGACCGCGACCACGACCTTCGGCATGGAAGGGGTGCTGCGCAGCGGCCGACGCCAGGCCTTCGCCGAGGGCGGCCTCGACACGGCGCCGTTCCTGCTGATGCCAGCGCTCTACATGCTCGTCGTGCCGGTCTTCATCGAGCACGCCACGCTCGGCTTCGCCACTCCGTTCAGCGGGCTGTTCGCGGGCATCGGCTACGCCGCCCTCGTGATCGGGACGCTGTCGTCAGTGCGAGAGTTCGACCCGGCGCGCGACCGGGGGCGGCTCATCGCTGCATCGGCCACGTACTTCGTGGCGTTCGCCCTCTTCGCGCTGGTCTTCCTCTTCGGCGTCGGCCAGCGGCCGGCCACGATCGCGGTCGCCCTGGCCTCGGTGGTCCTGGCGGCGGAGATCCTGCGCGAGGGCGAGATCGATCCGGCTGAGACGCTGCTCTACTCGCTGGTGGTGGGCGTGGTCATCGGCGAGACGCGGTGGGTGCTGCACTACCTGCCCATCGACGCCTACGCGGGGGCCCTCACCCTCCTGCTTGCCTTCTACATCTCGACGGGCCTGTTGCACTCGTACGTCGTGCGCGCGCTGACTCGCGAGGTGGCGCGCACCTATGCGACCGTGGGCATCGCGGGCGTGGTGTTCATCGCCGCCGCTCGAGGGGTGGGGCTGGCCTGAGGTCGCTCGATCTGGGGGGCCCTGCTAGCATCGAGATTCGTCGGGGAGTGGCGCAGCCTGGTAGCGCACTTGACTGGGGGTCAAGAGGCCGCACGTTCAAATCGTGTCTCCCCGACCAGATTTCACCCTAAGACACCCCCCTTCACCCGTCAGATCCGCCCCGACTTCAGCCAACTTCAGCCACAGGCTCTTCCGACTGTGGCGCGAGGTAGCCGTCCGCGGCCGGGCCAAGGTTCTCGGGCGCAGATCAGATCGACGCACCGCTGCCTGACGTGACGACTCGAACTCCGAGCAGGCCGAGGGGCTCGAGCGGGTCGGGCGAGCAGCCGAGGTGGGCGCTACTCGAGGAGGCTGCGCAGCATCCAGGCGGCCTTCTCGTGGCTCTGCATGCGCTGGGTCAGCAGGTCCATCGTCGCCTGGTCGGATACCTGCTCGGCGAGCGGGAAGACCTCGCGCGCTCGCTGGGCAATGGCCTCGTGGCCATCGAGCAGCTCAGCGATCATCCGATCGGCGGCGGGCACCCCCTCCGGCTCTCGGATTGAGCTCAACGCGGCGAACTCGCGATACGTGGCCGGGGCAAACGCACCCAGCGCACGGATGCGCTCCGCGACGACGTCGGTCGCGAGCCAGAGCTCGTTGTACTGCTCCTCGAACATCAGGTGCAGCTCGCGGAAGCGCTGACCTGTCACGTTCCAGTGGAAGTTGTGCGTCTTGAGGTAGAGGGTGAACGTGTCGGCAAGCACGCCTCCGAGGCCCGCCGCGATCGCTCGCTTCGCTTCCGCCTTCGGGGCTCCCTGGCGCTGATGGTCATCGACATCTCCTCGTCATCCACTCACGGCGCGATCAGGGCACACGATGCTGCAGTCTTAGCCTAGCCGAACGGCCTGACATTGCGTCCATGTCCTGGCGCCGCCCGGTCGGCGGGCCGGGGACGACGTCGGCCGGTGGCCGGGTGGCCCCGAGGTCGCCCGGCCTCCACGTCTGCATACGCCGAGGCTCGTGGTCGAGCGTTGCCTCGAGGACCGCGACGCCGGTCGGCGACTCGAAACGCCCGGAATCTCACCAATGCTGCGCATGGGGGTTGCACGAGCCAGCCTCGACTAACATCCTGTGTTCACCTCACCTAAGGAGTCGAGGGTGCTCCCCACGTTCGTGATCGGACTGCGCGAGGGCGTCGAGGCCGCACTCATCGTCGGTGTCATTGCGGCGTTCCTCCGTCAGCGCGGAGCGACGCGCGAGCTGACGTGGATGTGGATCGGCGTGGTGGCCGCGGTCGTCCTGTGCCTCGGTGTCGGCGTCCTGTTGGAGGCGTTGAACCGCAGCCTCCCCCAGCGGCAGCAAGAGCAACTCGAGACCGTGATCGCGCTGGTCGCGGTGGCCATGGTCACCTCGATGGTGCTGTGGCTCACGCGACACGCGCGGACGCTGCGCTCTGAACTCGAGGAGCGGGCTGCCGACGCCCTGGCGAGTGGGTCGGCGTTTGCCCTCGTGAGCATGGCGTTCCTCGCGGTGATGCGCGAAGGGCTGGAGACGGCGCTGTTCCTGCTCGCCGCCTTCGAGGTGTCGGGCGACCGGGCGGCCACGCTGTCCGGCGCGATCGCGGGGATCGTGGTGGCGGTCGCCATCGGCGGGCTGATCTACCAGGGAGGGCTGCGCCTGAACCTCGCGCGCTTCTTCCGGGCCACCGGGCTCGTCCTGGTGCTCGTGGCCGCGGGGCTCGTTTCGTTCGCGATGCACACCGCTCACGAGGCGGGGTGGATCGAGTTTGGCCAGGAGCAGGCGCTCGACCTCTCGTGGCTCATCGTGCCGGGGTCGATCCAGTCGGCGCTCATCACCGGCGTCCTGGGCATCCAGCCCCGGCCGACGGTGGTCGAGGCAGTCGGCTGGCTCGTCTACTTCGTGCCGGCGGCGCTGCTCGTGCTCCGGCCGTGGGAATGGGTTCGACCTGCCAGGGCCATGCCCACGGGTCGGCGGAGCTAACGGGTCGGCAGGGCTAACGAGTCGGCAGGGTGAGGTCGGGCGCGAGTCCGGCGACCGGGTGTGCGAGAAAAGAGGACGGGATGTCACGTTACTGGATCACGATGCCGGTGCTCGGCGCCGCGCTGCTCTTCGGCTGCAGCGCCGACACCGCCGGATCGGGCGCGAGGGTGATCGACGTGACGCTCTCGGACGATGGTTGTGCGCCGCGGCTGATCGCGTCGTCCGCGGGGCCGACGACGTTCAACGTCACGAACGAGGGCACGTCGAGGGTGACCGAGTTCGAGGTGATGGACGGCACGCGGATCCTTGGCGAGGTGGAGAACGTCATCCCGGGCAAGGAACGCTCGTTCTCGTTGACCCTGAAAGCGGGCTCATACACGACGTATTGCCCGGGCGGCGAGGTGTTCGAACGGGGCAGCCTGGAGGTCGCGGTGTCCGGCGAGGGCGCGACGACCGACTCGGCTGCGCAGAAGCAAGCGGTCGACACCTACCTGGCCTACGTCAAGACGCAGGCGGACCAGCTCATCACGGGGACAACCGCCTTCGCGGAGGCCGTGAAAGCGAATGACGCAACGAAGGCGAAGGGCCTCTTCGCTTCGGCGCGCTACCACTACGAGGCGATCGAGCCGATCGCCGAGAGCTTCGGCGATCTCGACCCGGCGATCGATGCGCGCGAGGGCGACGTGCCGGAGGCGGACTGGGGTGGCTTCCACCGGATCGAGAAGGCGCTCTGGGTGGACAACTCGCTGGCCGGGATGGGTCCCGTCGCCGACCAGCTCGTGGCCAATGTGAGGTCGCTGCGGCGGCAGATCGACTCAATCGAGCTTGAGCCGGCGCAGATTGCGAATGGCTCGGTTGAGCTCCTCGATGAGGTATCCACCTCGAAGATCACGGGCGAGGAGGACCGGTACTCGCACACGGACCTCTCCGACTTCGCCGGCAACCTCGACGGTGCGCGCGCTGCGTTCGATGCGGTCCGCCCGCTGCTGAACGAGAAGGAGAAGTCGCTCGCCGACGACCTCGATAAGCACTTCGCGAACGTGAAGGGAACACTCGACCGCTACCACGGCTCGAACGCCGCCGGGAACGGCTACGTGCTGTACGGCGATCTGAAGGCGGACGACACGCGCGCCCTGTCGACGGCCGTCGATGCCCTGGCTGAGCGACTCTCGAAGGTCGCTGCGGTCCTGATCTCGTAGGAGGCAACGCGTGGCGGGAATCTCACGCAGGGGTTTCATCGCCGGAGCGCTGAGCGCGGCAGGCGTCGGTGTTGCGGCGGGCGCCGGAGTCTACGTCGCCCGGGACCCCGATACGCCGTCCCGCGGGCGCGTGCCGTTCTACGGCATGCACCAGGCCGGGATCGCGACGGCGCAGCCGGACCGGCTGCTCTTCGCCGCATACGACCTCACCACCGAGTCGCGCGAGGAGGTCGCGGACCTCCTGCACACGTGGACGATCGCCGCGAACCGGCTCACCGCTGGTCTCGAGGTGGTGGACGGGACCGAGGGCCCACTCGCGCCCCCCGCCGACACGGGAGAGGCGACGGGCCTCGACCCCGCGCAGTTGACGCTGGCATTCGGCGTGGGCCCGAGCCTGTTCGTGCGCGATGGGCGCGATCGCTACGGACTCGCTGGGCGGCGCCCCGAGGCGCTCATCGATCTCCCGGCGTTTCCCGGTGACGCGCTCGATCCGCGGCACTCCGGCGGGGACCTCTGCGTGCAGGCATGCGGAAACGACCCGCAAGTGGTCTACCACGCGGTGCGCAACCTCACGCGCCTCGCTCGAGGCGTGGCGGTGCTGCGCTGGACGCAGACCGGATTCGGTCGCACGTCGAGCACGACATCTGCACAGGAAACGCCGCGCAATCTCATGGGCTTCAAGGACGGGACGAACAACCTGCACGCGAGCACGCCGGACTTCGAGGCCGGCGTCTGGGTGCGGCCGACGGACGATCCGTCGTGGATGCGCGGCGGAAGCTACGTCGTCGTCCGTCGTATTCGGATGCGCATCGAGGTGTGGGATCGCGCCTCGTTGCTGGACCAGGAGCTGACGATCGGCCGGCGCAAGCTCGACGGTGCGCCACTCGGGGGCCGCGAGGAGCGAGCACCGATCGACCTCGAGGTGCGGGGAGCGAACGGTCAGCCGGTGGTCCCGGGCGACGCGCACGTGCGGCTTGCCAACCAGGCCGCCCACGGCATCAGCCTGCTCCGTCGAGGCTACTCATTCACCGACGGGGTGGACCCTCGGACGGGGCAGCTGGACGCGGGGCTGTTCTTCATCGCGTTCCAGCGCGACCCTCGCGAGCAGTTTGTGCCGATGCAGTCACGTCTCGCGTCGGACGCACTGAACGAGTACATCCAGCACGTGGGCAGCGCCGTCTTCGCGGTCTTCCCCGGGGCACCCGACGCCTCGCACTCCCTCGGCGCCAACCTGTTCGCCTGAGCCCGTGCCGAGGCGCACGTACGTGCGACGTCGGCCGCGCCACGCGCGCTTCTCAGTGCAGTCGATCGCACATCGGTGGATGGGCGAGGCGGAAGGCGGCGCGTGTCGGCGTATCATGCGCGCATGGACGACGCCGCTCGCACGCTCATCGAGGCGATCCACGGCACGCCGACGCAGGCCGTGCTCGCGGTGAGCGGTGCGGGGAGCCAGGCACTCGCGTGGCTCCTCGGCGTGGGCGGCGCGTCGAGGACGGTCCTCGAGGCGACCGTTCCCTACGTGCAGTCCTCGTTTGTGGCCTACGCCGGCACGACCCCGGGCGAGTTCGCCTCTCCCGAGGCTGCCGTCGCACTGGCGCGCGCGTCACTTCAGCGGGCGCGTGGCCTCAGCGGGGCATCCACGCTCGTGGGGATCGGGTGCGCGGCGACGATCGCGACTGACCGGCTCAAGCGCGGCGAGCACCGCGCCTACGTCGCGGCATCCGAGGGCGAACGCACCCGGGTATGGGCACTCCACATCGAGAAGGGGGCGCGCGACCGGCCGGGCGAGGAGGACCTCGTGAGCCGGGTGGTCGTCAACGCGCTCGCGGGGGCGTGCGGCCTCGAGTTGCGCCTGCCCCTCGGGCTGCGGGCTGGCGAGGCCCTGTCGGAGTCTGAGGCGTGAACGAGGCCGACCCGATCGGCGCGCTGCTCGGCGATGGCGCGGTCGAGTTCGTCTGCGTGGACCTCGACGGCGCGCCCGGCCTCGATGGGCGGCTCGAAGGGGTCGCGCTCCTGCCCGGCTCGTTCAACCCGCTGCATCACGGCCACGAGGCGCTGGCGAGCGTTGCCTCGAACCTGCTCGGCCGCGAGGTGCTGTTCGAGCTGTCCGTGGTGAACGTCGACAAGCCGCCGCTCACGCACGCTGAGGTCGAGCGCCGCGCCTCGCAGTTTGCGCGACGCTGGCGGTTGCTGCTGACTCGGGCGCCGCGCTTCGTCGAGAAGGCCCGCCTGTTTCCGGGGAGCGCGTTTGTGATCGGATGGGACACGGCGGTGCGCCTCGTGCATCCGCGCTACTACCAGGATTCCGAGGCGGCGATGCGCGCGGCGCTCGACGAGATGCGCGACCATGGTGCCCGCTTCCTCGTGGCCGGGCGCGCCAGCGACGGCGCGTTCCTCACCCTCGAGGACGCCGACCTGCCCGAGGCGTTCGCGGACATGTTCGAGGGCATCCCAGAGTCGCTCTTTCGCGCGGACATTTCCTCGACGGAGCTACGTGGCTGATCCTCTCGAGGTGCTGGACGTGCTCGCCCTCGCCGAGCGGGCCATCGACCTCGGCTACCAGCGCGACGCGTACGGCCGCCTGCTCGGCACGCGCGACCCGGACCCGCGCGATCGTCGCGAGCCGCGCTTCCACCTCGTGCGGACGGTCGAGGGCAATCGCTGGGCGGTCTCGGCGCACCTCCCAGGCGAGGAGCGGCAAGCCCTCGAAGAGGCGCTGGCCTCGGAGCCGACGATCGCGACGCTCGGTGAGCTCGAGACCACACCACCACTGATCAGCGGCCTGGTAGGGGACCTCTATCGAGGCCCGGCCCTCCTCGTCCCAGCTCGGACCATGGCGCCTGACCTCGATGGCGCGACCGTCGAGGTGGTCGAGGACGTGCGCACGCTACGCACCGTGCCGCAGCTCGAGTGGGTGCGCGAGGCCTCGGCAGCCGCGCGCCCGATCTGCGTCGCACGGAACGCCGCGGGGGAGGTCGTCGCCGTGTGCCACGCCTTGAGGTCACTTCCCGGCGCGGCCGCGGCAGGCGTGGAGACCGCCGAGGCGTATCGCGGCGGCGGCCTCGGAACCGCCGTGGTCGCCGGGTGGGCGCGAGCGGTGCGTGCCGGCGGTCGCGAGCCGCACTACGGCACCGAGTGGTCAAACGCCGCCTCGAGGGGCATCGCGAGGCACCTCCAACTCGTGATGTGGGGCGAGGAAGTGCATTCCGCCTGACCTCGGGGGGTCCTGCGGAATCTTGCCGCGGATCCGGCGCCCCCGTACCCTTGAGGAGCGCGCCCAGGAGGGGTCGCATAGTGGCCTAGTGCGGGCGCCTGCTAAGCGCTTACCCCGGTTTCCGGGGTCGAGGGTTCGAATCCCTCCCCCTCCGCCACCTCGCCCGCAGGACTACCTCGTGGAGTGCGCCGTGGCCACCTACCGGATCTGGACCGTCGGCTGCCAGATGAACAAGGCGGACTCCCTGAAGCTGGCCGCGGGCCTCGATCGCCTGGGCCTCCGCGAGGCGGCCGAGGATCAGCCGGCTGACCTCGAGGTGCTCAACACCTGCTCGGTGCGGCAGCACGCCGAGGACCGCGCCTATGGGCGCCTCAACACGCTGCGACGTGAGCGCGAGAGCGGTCGCGACTTCGCCCTCGTGGTCATGGGCTGCATGGTCGGCGCACGCACGACGGACCTCGAGCGCCGCTTCCCCTGGGTCGATGTCTGGGCGCAGCCGCAGCACTTCGACCCGATCATCGAGCGCGCCACGGCGATCAAGGGCGAGCGCGACGTCGCCGAGGGCGAGTCGTGGGCGGGCTGGGACCGCGCGCGCTCGATGCTGGAGTGGGAGTCCTCGACGTTCGCCGTGCCGAACGGCCCGACGGCGTTCGTGCCGGTCGTGCACGGCTGCGACAAGTTCTGCACGTACTGCATCGTGCCCCTGCGCCGCGGTCGCGAGCGGTCTCGGACGGTGGCCGACGTGCTCGCCGAGGTGCGTCACCTCGCCGAGCATGGCGTGCGGGAGGTGACCCTCCTCGGGCAGACGGTCGAGGCGTACGGGCACGACCTCGGGACCGGCGACGACCTCGCCACGCTCTTCGAGGGCATCGAACGCATCGACGGGATCGTGCGCACGCGCTTCCTTACGTCGTATCCCAAGGACATGACCGACCGCATCATCGACGCCGTCGCCGACCTCCCCAAGGTCTGCGAGCACTTCAACATCCCGGTGCAGTCCGGCGACGACTCGATGCTGGCGCGGATGCGCCGCGGCTACACGCTGGCGGAGTACGAGGAGCGCGTGGGGCGCATCCGCGAGCGCATGCCGCACGCCGCCCTCGCGACCGACGTGATCGTGGGCTGCCCGGGCGAGACGGACGCGGAGTTCCAGAGCACCGTGCGCCTCCTCGAGCGGACGCAGTTTGACGTGATCCACGTCGCCGCGTACTCGCCTCGACCCGGCACGTTCGCGCATCGGAACATGCCGGACGACGTGCCGCGCGAGGTGAAGGCGGAGCGCCTGCAGGTGATCGAGGGGATCCACGCCGAGTCCTCGGCGCGCATCAACCGGCGCCTGCTCGGGCAGACCGCCGAGGTCCTCGTGGAGCGCGAGAACAGCGAGGGCCGCTCGACGGGCCGCACGCGCACCGGCCAGCTCGTGCACTTCGACGCGACCGGGCTTGTGGGGCAGATGGCGCAGGTCGACATCCACGAGGTCACGTCGTGGTCGCTCAGTGGGAGCCTCGCCGGCAGCCGCCTGCTCGCGCTCCTCTAACGGCAGCATGACGTCGCCCGCAGCCAGGACGACTGTCGCGACGATCATCGTGATCTTCGCGATCGCCGAGGGCGAGCTGCGCGTGCTCCTGATCCACCGCAGCGCGCCGCCCGAGGAGGGCCGCTGGGCGCTCCCCGGCGGCCGCTGGGACGGCAGCGAGCCGCTCGAGGACCTGGCGGCGCGTAAGCTCGTCGACGAGACCGGCGTGCGGAACCTCTACCTCGAGCAGCTCTTCACGACATCGGGACTCGACCCCGCGAACCCCTCGATCGCCGTGGCCTACTTCGCCCTCGTCGACGCGCGCACCGTGCGCCTGAGGCAGACCTCGGAGTGGCCTCCTGCGTGGCATCCGGTCTCGGATCTCCCCGAGCTCGCCTTCGCGAACAACCGCGTCATCGCGCAGGCCGTCGCCCGGGTGCGCGCGAAGCTCGACTACACCAACCTCGCGTGGGGGCTCCTCCCGGAGCAGTTCACACTCCGTGATCTCCAGCGCACCTACGAGGTGATCCTCGAGGAGCCGCTCGACCGGCGGAACTTCCGCAAGCGCATGATCTCGTCGGGCCTGATCGAGCCCACGGGCGCCCTCCAGCGCGAAGGCGCGCACCGCCCGGCCGCCCTCTATCGCTTCGCCAGCCGCGAGCCGGTCTTCCTGTGAGCGACCAGGTCCTCCCGTTCACGCCCAGGGTCGCGGCCGTGCTGACGCGCTCGGCGCCCGCGGGCCTCGAGGTGCTGGTGTTCGAACATCCGGACGTCGACGGCAGCGGGGTCAGCCTCCAGCTGCCCGCGGGCACTGTCGAGGCTGGCGAAGACGCGGGCGAGGCGGCCGAACGCGAACTCCTCGAGGAGACGGGGGTGATGGGCGCCGAGGTGCGCGCGCTCCTCGGGGTGCTCGATGAGCCGGCTGCCGAGGGCGAATCGCTGCCACGTCGACGGTGGGTGTTCCACCTCGAGGCGACGCTGCCACCGCCCGAGCGCTGGACGTCGACCTGCGACTGCGGTGCGTCGCTCGACTGCCACTGGCTGCCCCTCGCGAGCGCCGAGCTGCATCCGGCGCAGCAGCCCTGGCTCGAGCTCGCACGGGCGGCCCTCGGCGGCGCGCCGTGAGCGACCTGACGTTCGGCGTGCTGCCCGGCGGCTCCACGCCCGAGGAGTTCCTCGCCGGCGTGCGCGCCGCCGAGGCGCTCGGCTACGACTCGGTGTGGGTGGGCGATCACGTGCTGTGGCCGGTGTTCTGGCCGGAGCCGATCGTGCTGCTCTCGGCGGCGGCGGCGGTCACCGAGCGCATCCACCTCGGGACGGGCGTGCTGCTCGCGGCCCTCCGAGGTCCGGCGCCGCTTGCGAAGCAGACGGCGACGCTGCAGTGGATGTCCGGTGGCCGCTTCCGCCTCGGGGTGGGCGCGGGCGGCGAGTACCCGCGCGAGTTCGAGGCAAGCGGCGTGCCCCTCGAGGCCCGTGGCGCCCGCCTCGATGCCACGCTCGAGGCGCTGCTCGCACTGTGGTCGGGCGAGACGGTGTCGCTGCACAACGCGGCGATCGAGGTCGAGGCCGCGCGCCTCGACCTCGTGCCGGAGCCACGCATCCCGGTCTGGGTCGGCGGCCGCTCGCGGGCGGCCCAGCGTCGTGCGGCGCGCTTCGGCGACGCGTGGATGCCGTTCGTGATCACGCCCGAGGCGTTCGCCGAGGGCTGGACGCACGTCCGCGCGCGCGCCGAGGCCTCAGGGCGCGACCCCGAGGCGATCTGTCCCGCCCTCCAGCTCTGGGGGCAGTTCGACGACGACCTCGCGGAAGCCCTCGGCACGATCGCGGCGCGCATCGAGAGCACGTACCGCACGCCGTTCGATCGCTTCGAGCGCTACACGGTCTACGGCGACGCCTCGATGTGGACGGCTCGCCTCCAGGAGTACATCGACGCGGGCGTCCGCCACTTCAACTTCGTCTTCGCGGGCGGCGACCGCCTCACGCAGCTCACGCGCATCGCCACCGAGGTGATCCCGGCCCTGCGCTGAACGCGCGGCGAGCGCTCCACTCGCCGAGGGCACTCGCGGCCCTCCTCAGTGCGAGGCCACGCCCCCGGGCGTCACGAGGACGGGCCGATCGCCCTCGAGGCGCAGCTCGTCGACGAACAGCGCGCGACGGCAGATCGGGCCGCGACCGACGCAGAGGTCCCAGCCGTGGTAGGCCATCATCGAGGTGCCCGCCGCCGTCGCGAAGAACTGCGGACCGCTCGGCCCCAGCACGGTGGCGTCGCCCGCGAGCCACGGGGCGCGCGTCGACGCCTCGATGCACGGCCCGAGGGGTGTGGCGCAGCGCGCGTAGCCGATCGCCGCAGAGGCGGTGGCCCACGCGTTGGCGCCGTAGAAGAGGAGGTAGCCGTCGCCCGCGCGTGTCAGCGCGGGCCCCTCGATGATCAGGCCCTGCCACTCGACGCTCCGCGACAGGAGGGAGACCGCCGCGCCGACCATGGTCGCAGTCTCGTCGAGGCGCGCGGCCCAGAGGCTCGTCGGCTGGCCGAACACGTTGTCCTCGGACTTCCACACGAGGAACGCGGCGCCGTCGAGGTCCACGAACACGTCCGGGTCGATCGACCCGCCTCGGTCGCCCTGGCAGATCGCGGGATGGTCGCTGCGATCCTCGAAGGGTCCGCGCGGATCAGCGGCCGACGCCACGGAGATGCACATCTGCCCCGACGCGCGCTCGCGCACCGTGTACCACATCACGTAGCCGTCGCCGCGACGCACCACCGAGGGCGCCCACGTGCGCCCTCGCTCAGCCCAGGCGGGCAGCGCAGGGAGGGCGTTCGTGGGCGCCGACCACTGGCGCAGGTCCACGGACGTGGCCACGGGGATGTCGAGGTTGCCGGTGCGCGTGGCGTAGACGTAGTACGTGTCGCCCTCGCGCAGGATCGCCGGGTCCGCGAACCGGCCCGCCGAGGCGGGCTGCCTCAGCGGGGCCGGTCCTCGTGAGGCGGTGTCGGCACTCGCGACGTCGATCGGGAACGCTGAGGTGCGCGCGGCGGGCGCCGAGGGGGCCTCGGCGGTGGGCTCTGCCCTCAGCGCGACCGGCGGCGCCGCCGAGTCCTCCCCCGCGACGGCAGCGCCCAGCGCGAGGTACACGAGGAGCGGCCCAAGGACGAACAGCCGTGTCATCGTCAGCCCCGTGTCGCGCGGCGAGAGATCGAGAGTAGGGGGCGGCGGGCGCCGCGAGGGGCGGCTCCGGAGATCCTGATCCGGCGAGTGGCGCAGCTCATGCGCCTGACGTCGGCTACGTACGAGTGCAATGCAGAGCGTTGGAGCGCGTTAGGCAGTCGGTCAGTTCGCCTCGGAGTCGGGCTCATCGACGTCGTCGTTCAGCAACGCGTCCAACTCGGCGGGGTCCATCTTCCGGGTGAGTCTCTGTAGCCTGCGATCGTACGAGCGGTCGTTGGGGTCCCTACTCGCACCCACGCCTCGTTTGCGTGCATAGCTGCGGACGAAATCCGCCAGGTCGTGCGCCAACTGGCGTCTGCGATCCTCACTGCCAGGCATCGACTGTTCTGCTACCCCCGGTACATGCCTGGACGCTCAACTCGACGCCAACGAGATCGCTGCGTCCAGCGGGCCCATCTTGAGGAAAGAAGCTGTCGCGGCTGGGGTCTTACCGAGACTATCGGCCGGAGACCCCCTCGTTGACAGGCATCACGGGCGCGCGTAAGGTACCAGTACGGTGACTTTGTGTACTAAGTACGCAAAGTACCCCTCCCGAGGAGGGCGCCGAGAACCCGGATACGCCAGGCCAAAGGAAGCACGAGGCACCTCGGCCACCAGCGATTCGAGGCACTGACCATGACCACATCGTTCGCCCCTGAGATCGACCTCATCCCGCAGCTCCAGTGCGAGACCGACACAGGCATCGCGACCCTGCCGCTGTCGCAGGAGGTGTCGTTCCGCTCGTGGCAGCAGTCGATTCCGCAGGAGTACTGGGACCTCGGCGCCGAGGAGCTGGTCGCACGCATCCGAGCGGCACGCGCCGCCCTCGGGACGCGGGTGGTCGTCCTCGGGCACCACTACCAGCGCGAGGACATCATCCAGTTCGCGGATGAGCGCGGTGACTCGTTTGCCCTCGCGCAGTACGCGGCAGAGCGCCCCGAGGCGGAGTACATCGTCTTCTGCGGCGTGCACTTCATGGCGGAGGCCGCCGATATCCTCTGCGCCCCGCACCAGCAGGTCATCCTCCCCAACGTCGAGGCGGGCTGCTCGATGGCCGACATGGCCTCGGACCCCGATGTGCGCTCGGCCTGGCGCGAGCTCGGCGACTACTTCGGCGGCACGGACGACATCATCCCCGTCACGTACATGAACTCCGCGGCCTCGCTCAAGGCGTTCTGCGGCGAGCACGGCGGGGTCGTCTGCACCTCGTCCAACGCACGGCAGGTCCTCGAATGGGCGTTCGCCCGAGGCAAGCGCGTCTTCTTCTTCCCCGACCAGCACCTTGGCCGCAACACCGCCGACGCGATGGGCATCCCCCTCGAGGAGATGGCGCTGTGGAACTGGCGCGGTCCGGCGGGACGCCTCGGCGGGCTCGCCGGCGAGCAGCTCGACCGCGCGCGCGTCATCCTCTGGCAGGGCCACTGCTCGGTGCACCAGCGCTTCTCCGTCACGCAGATCGAGGCGGCGCGCAAGCAGTTCCCGGGCGTGCAGATCGTCGTCCACCCCGAGTGCCGCTACGACGTGGTCCAGGCCGCCGACGCCAATGGCTCCACGGCCTACATCGCGAGGTACGTGGAGCAGGCGCCTGCCGGCTCGATCATCGGCATCGGCACTGAGATCAACCTCGTGAGCCGCCTCGCGAAGGAGCACCCGGACAAGACGATCTTCTGCCTCGACCCGGTCGTCTGCCCCTGCAGCACGATGTACCGCGTGCACCCGGCCTACCTCGCGTGGGTGATGGAGGGCCTGGTCCGAGGCGAGGTGCACAACCGGATCGAGGTGCCGGCCGAAACCAAGCGCTACGCGAAGATCGCCCTGGAGCGCATGCTCGCGCTCAAGTAGCGCGGCCACCTCGCGATGACCGACTCCGAGGAGCGCCCGTTCCGCTTCGAGACGCGCATTCCCCTGCGCCACACCGACTCGTTCGGCGGCACGCCGTTCGTCCACGGTGGTGTGCTCCTCGCCCTCACCGAGATCGCCCTCGACAGCTACGACCGCGAGGCGGGGATCCCGAGTCACCGCGACGTGCTGCGCTTCCAGACGCAGTCCGAGGTGCGTTACCTCGCGCCGCTGCGCTGGGACGACGCGGCGATCGTGCGATTGCGCGCGACTCCCCTCGCGCCGGGGCGGCTCGCCTTCGAGTGCGAGGTGGCGGCGGCCTCGAGCGGTCGTACCGTCGCGAGGCTGACGCACCGCTACGCCTACGTGAACGCCTCGACGGGGCGCCCCGAGGTGCCCCACGACTGGCCGGCGATCCTCGCCGCTGTCGCGGCCTACGAGGGCATCCCGGCACCCCTCGAGGGGGAGGCCGCCGCCGAGGTGCCCCCCGCACGCCCAGCGCGGACCGAGCGCTCCTCGTGACGGCGGCGCCGGAGCGGTTCGACATCATCGTCGTCGGCTCCGGCATCGCGGGCCTCTACGCCGCGCTCCAGGCGCACGAACACGGGGCGCGCGTCCTCGTCGTCACCAAGGGCGGCATCGAGGAGGCGGGCACCCGCTATGCGCAGGGCGGCATCGCGGCGGCCGTCGGCCCCGGCGACTCGCCCGAGGCGCACCTGCGTGACACCATCGAGGCAGGCGCGGGGCTCGTCGACGAGGACGCGGCGCGCATCCTGGTCACCGAGGCGGCGGCGCGCATCGCCGACCTCGTGCGCTACGGCGTCCACTTCGATGCCACGAACGGCGAGGTGTCGCTGGGCATGGAGGCGGCGCACTCGGCGGCGCGGATCCTCCACGCGGGCGGCGACGCGACGGGCCTCATGATCGAGCTGTCGCTCTCCTCGCTGGCCCAGCGCGAGGGCGTCACGATCCTCGAGCACACGATGGCCGAGCGCATCCTGACTGCAGGCGGTCGCGCGACGGGCGTCGAGGTCCTCGACACGCGCACGGGCCGGCTCCGCGAGTACGCCTCGGACCGCGTGGTCCTCGCGACGGGCGGCGCGGGGCGGATGTACCGCACGACGACCAATCCCGAGATCTCGACCGGTGACGGCGTGGAGCTCGCCTACACGGGCGGCGCCGAGGTCATGGACCTCGAGTTCACGCAGTTCCATCCCACGGTCCTCCGCATTCCCGGCGTGCCGGTGTTCCTCATCTCGGAGGCGGTCCGGGGCGAGGGCGCGCAGCTCTTCAACGTGCGCGGCGAGCGCTTCATGCCGAAGTACGACCCGCGCGCGGAGCTGGCTCCGAGGGACATCGTGGCTCGAGCGACGGTCGCCGAGATGCTCGCCACGGGCTCGGACCACGTCCTCCTCGACATCACCGATCGCGATCGGGCGTGGCTCACGGCGCGCTTCCCGCAGATCTTCGGCACCTGCCTCGAGCACGGCCTCGACATGTCGCGCGACCGCATCCCGGTCTCGCCGGGCGCGCACTACTCGATGGGAGGCGTGCGCACGAACACCTGGGGCGAGACAACGGTGCCCGGCCTGTTCGCGGTCGGCGAGGTGGCATGCACCGGCGTCCATGGCGCGAACCGCCTCGCGAGCAACTCGCTCCTCGAGACGGTGGTGTTCGCACGACGCACCGTCGCGCGGCTCTTCGAGGGGTTGGGCGCCGACGCACCGCCTCTCGCGCCTACCCTCGAGGCGCACTCGTTGCCGGTGCGCCCGGCGCTCAGCTCGCCCGGCGACCCGAGTTCGACCGACCTCCGCGAGTTGATGTGGACGCACGTGGGCATCGAGCGAGACGGCCCGGGGCTCGCCTACGCGGCGGCGGTCCTCGGCGGATGGGCGCACCGCCTGCCGGCTGCGGTCGACCGCCCCACGCGCGAGCTGCGGTCGCTCCTCGTTTGCGCGCGCCTGGCCTCCGAGGCCGCGCTGCTCCGCGAGGAGTCGCGCGGCGCGCACTACCGGCGCGACTTCCCGGAGCCACGCGAGGAGTGGCGCCGCCACCTCGTCTTCCGCGCCGACGCTCCACCAATCGAGGTGAAGAACCTCAGCGCCGTCGCCGCGCCCGCGCCGGTCGCGGCCCGCTAGCCCTCGATTCAGCATGGCCACTCGACGGCTGCGTGCCGTGCTGTTCGACTTCGATCACACGCTCACCGACTTCGGGCACCACGTGCGCTGGTCCGATGCGCGCTCGGCGGTGCGAGCGGTCTACGAGGCGGCGGGCATCCCCGCGTCCTTCCTCGATACCCACGCCGGCTCCCTCAGCCTCTACATCTCGGTCGCCGAGCAGCACCCCATCGAGGGCGGACCGCTCGTCGAGGCGCAGCGTCGCGCGGCCGCGATCCTCGATGAGTTCGAGCGCGAGGCGGTCGCGACGACGGAAGCGCTGCCCGGCGCGCTCGCACTCGTCGAGGCGTTGTCACGCCTCGGCCTGCGGTCCGCCATCGTGACGTCGAACGCAGCACCCGTCGCCCGCGCCATCCTCGATCGCCTGGGCCTCGCGGCGCCGTTCGAGGTGGTGCTCGGGCGGTCCGAGGTGCAGCGGCTGAAGCCGGCGCCCGAGGGTCTGCTCGCGGCATGCGCCGCCCTCGAGGTTACGCCCGGCGAGGCGGCCTACGTCGGGGATTCCGAGTCGGACATGCGCGCCGCGGTCGCGGGCGGCGTGCTCGCCTGGGGTGTGGCGACTGGCCTCGGCACGCCCTCGGCACTGCGGGACGCCGGTGCGGAGGCTGTCTTCGCTACTCTCACCGAGGTGCTGGCGCGGCTCACCGAGCTGCACGCGATGACTGCGAGGGGTGCGTGACCTACGCGACGTTCAACATCCAGACCGACTTTCGCCCGCCCTCGCGGGACCTGGTGCGTGACATCGTCGCGCGCGCCCTCGAGGAGGACCGCGCGCACCACGATGTGACGTCGCGGGCGCTCATCCCTCCGGGGCAGCACGGGCACGGCCAGTTCCTCATAAAGGCTGCCGGTGTCGTGTGCGGCCTCGATGCGGTGGAGGTGGCCTTCGAGCTCATGAGCGAGGACCTGGACGTCGAGGTCCTCGCGGGCGACGGTTCGCACGTCGAGCCCGGCGTGGTCATCGCCGAGGTCAACGGGCCGCTGCGCGCCATGCTCGGCGCGGAGCGTGTCGCCCTCAACATCCTCCAGCGGCTGTCTGGCACGGCCACGATGACGCGCCGCTTCACCAAGGCCGCCGCCGAGGGCGGACGCGCGCGCATCATCGACACGCGCAAGACGACGCCGGGCCTCCGTGACCTCGAGCGCTACGCGGTCCGCGTCGGCGGCGGCTACAACCACCGCAACACCCTCGAGGACGGCATCCTGATCAAGGACAACCACATCGCCGCGGGCGCGCTGCGCGGCCTCGGCATCCCGGAGCTCATCGAGGAGGCGCGCAGCCGCTCACCGCACACTCTCCGCGTGGAGATCGAGGTGACGGACGCCGCCGGTGCCCTCCTCGCAATCGCCGCCAACGCCGACGTGATCATGCTCGACAACATGACCATCGAGGAGATGCGCGGCGTCGTGGAGTCGGCGCCCGAGGGCATCCTCTTCGAGGCGTCCGGCGGGGTGAACCTCCAGACGGTGAAGGACATCGCTGCAACGGGTGTCGACCTGATCTCGGTTGGTGCCCTGACGCACTCGGCGCCCTCCCTCGACATCTCGCTCGACATCGAGGCGCGGTAGTGCACCAGGTGATCCTGCTGAGTGGTCCCGCGGGCGCCGGGAAGTCGGCGGTCGCCGAGGCGATCTGTGAGCGCTTCGACCGCATGCTCCACGTCGAGGTGGACACGCTGCGCCACTGGGTGAAGGCGGGCTACCGCCACCCGTGGGCGGGCGACCGCCAGACCGAGGAGCAGCGCCTCCTCGCGACGCGCAACGCCAGTGCCATCGCCCGCGAGTCGATTGCCCTCCGCTACGCCGTGGTCATCGATGACGTCATCCCGCCCGACGAGGCCGCGCGCTACCGAGCCACGCTCGCGGGGATCCCGTCCTTCGTGCACATGGTGACGCTGCTCCCCAGCCTCGATGTCACGCTGGCCCGCGACCGGGGGCGCGCGGCGAGCATCCCGGACCGGGTGCGCGCGCTCCACGCGGACTTCACCCGTGACGCCTCGAGGGGTGCGCTACCCGGTTATGTCCTCGATAGTTCCGACGACGCGAATGCTGCCCTCACCGCCGACCGTGTCCTCGATGCGATCGCGCGCGGCGACGCGCTCCTGTCCGTCCAGCCCGCCGAGTAGCCGTCGTCAGTCGCCGGTGCGAGCGGGCGCTCGCTGCGTCTGCTCGACGAGGCCGAGGATGGCCACGAGCGGGAACACAACCAGCCAGATGCCCTGCGAGGGGTGCCGCAGCCCGATGATCGCCGTCTGGATCGCGACCCACGTGACGAGGAGGGCGCCCGTCGCCATGCTCGCGAGGGGTGCGACGCGCCAGCGACGCCACTGGGCGAACGCGCTCTTGAGGTTGGCGCCGGAGATGACGAGCATCAGAAACAGCCCGGGCACGCGGTAGTCGCGGAACGGCGAGCCCCGGAGCCACGCGACCTCGAAGCCAAGGGTGCGCCCGCTGGGGTCGCGCGTGAGGGCCTGCCCGGCTCCCAGCGCCGACACGCCGATCACGAGGTGGAGCGCGATCAGAAGGCGCCGAATCACGCCTCGGCGCCCCCACGCCTCGGACGCTCCCGGTCCGCGCTGTCGAGGAGGATCGTGACGGGGCCGTCGTTCACGCTCTCGACGAGCATGTGCGCGCCGAAGCGGCCCACGGCGACGGCCACACCCAGCGCCTCGAGGGCACGCGCGACGGCATCGACGAGTGGCGCCGCGACCTCGGGCCGCGCGGCCTCGGTGAACGAGGGGCGTCGACCGCGCCTCGTATCCGCGAGGAGCGTGAACTGTGACACCACGAGTGCGGCCCCGCCGACGTCGAGGAGCGACCGGTCGAAGCGGCCCGCGGCGTCCTCGAAGATGCGCAGCTCGGCGACCTTCCGCGCGAGCCACTCCACCTCGGCGGGTCCGTCGCCCTCGGCAACCCCGAGGTAGACGAGCAGCCCGAGGCTGATCGCGCCGGTCTCGATGCCCTCGACAGTGACACGCGCCGAGGTGACGCGCTGCACGACGGCGCGCATCGGCCGAGGAGCCCCGTGACCGCGCTGCGCCTAGTTGCTGGTCTCGTCGGAGGTGGAAGCGCCGACAGACGTCGTGCCCGACTCGGAATCGGACGACGACGAGGAGGACGAGCGCCGGCTCGAGGAACCCGATCCGCGTGAGTCGGTCTTGTACCAGCCAGAGCCCTTGAAGTGGACCTGGGGCGGAATCAGCACGCGCTTCGCCGTCGCCTTACAACGAGGGTGTTCGCAGGGGTGCTCGACGGGGGAGCCGAACGGCTGTTGCTTCTCGTAGCTGTGGCCTTTCGAGCACTCGTACTGGTACAGCGGCACCTGGCAGCCCTCCGGTCATCGTACGGTCGCGCTCGGCACTGTCTCACGCGGCGGAGTGCCGAGCGGGGGAAGGCGGCTCGAAGCACTCGAAACGCCTGGAAGCTGAGTACGCCCATTCTACCGCAGCCGCGCGCTGGTCCGAGCAGCGAAGCCGCCCATATACTGACCGCTACGCCACATGCCCGAACGGCTGGCCTGCGGGGCGATGCCCCCTCGCTCGCTGTGCTCGGCGGCCTCGGTAGTCCCGAGGCGGCGAGTGGGGCCGCGAGGCGTCCCTGATGAGTAGCTGGAGGTACCCCCATGGCCGCAGGCGTCACCATGCGCCAGATGCTCGAGGCGGGTGTCCACTTCGGACACCAGACCCGCCGCTGGAACCCGCACATGCGCCCGTTCATCTTCACGGAGCGCAACGGCATCCACATCCTGGACCTCGCCCAGACGGTCCGCCGGCTCGACAGCGCGCTTCAGAAGGTACGCGACGTGACCTCGGCGGGACAGTCGATCCTCTTCATCGGCACCAAGAAGCAGGCGCGCTCGATCGTCGCGGAGTCCGCGGCGCGCGCCGGCATGCCCTACATCAACAACCGGTGGCTCGGCGGCACGCTGACCAACTGGAGCACGGTGTCCCGGCGCATCCAGCACATGATCGCCCTCGAGGAGCGGATCCAGTCCGGCGAGACGCTGGCCCTGCCGAAGCGCGAGCGACTCATCCTCGAGAAGGAGTTCGGCCGCCTGCAGCGCTCGTTCGGCGGGATGCGCAGCATGACGCGCCTCCCCGGCGCGCTCTTCATCGTTGACCCCACCGCCGAGGAAATCGCGGTCATGGAGGGCAACCGCCTCGGCATCCCGATCATCGCGATGTGTGACACGAACGCTGACCCGGATGACATCGACTTCCCGGTGCCGTCCAACGACGATGCCATCCGCGCGATCCAGCTCATCACTGGCCGCATCGCCGACGCGGCCATCGAGGGGCGCGCCGAGGGCGAGGTCGCGGATGCCTACGCGGCACGCCAGGAGGCACCTCGAGCCGAGGCACCTCGCCTCGAGGCACCTCGCCCCGAGGCACCTCTGGCGGAGGCGCCGCGTGCCGAGGAGCCCGCGCCGGTACCCGTGCCTGCCGCGGCTGCGGCCGAGCCGGCCGGCGACGCCTCGTAGCCCCGATTCCCGCATCCACGAGAGAGTTCCGAGGAGCATCGGATGGTCAGCACTGACGACGTGAAGCGCCTCCGCGAGGTGACGGGCGCAGGCGTGATGGACAGCAAGCGCGCCCTCGAGAAGGCCGAAGGCGACTTCGACAGGGCACGCGAGATCCTCCGCGAGCAGGGCGCGGCCCAGGCGGCCAAGCGCTCGGAGCGCGAGACCTCGCAGGGGCTCGTCGAGTCCTACATCCACGGCGGGGGCCGCATCGGCGCACTCGTCGAGGTGAACTGCGAGACGGACTTCGTTGCCCGCACCGACACGTTCCGCGCGCTGGCGCGCGACGTCGCGATGCAGGTCGCGGCGATGAACCCGCTCGCCCTCGAGGTTGCGGACGTGCCCGCGGATGCGCCCGGTGACCGCACGCAGCATGCGCTGCTCAACCAGGCCTTCATCAAGGACTCGTCGAAGACCATCGGCGACCTGGTCCAGGACGCCATCGCGCAGACGGGCGAGAACGTACGCATCGCCCGGTTCGCGCGCTTCGAGCTCGGCGGCAGCTAGCCCTCCTCCGAGGCGCGTCCGCAGGCAAGCGCTCCGGCAAAGGAGCTATCGATGCCAGATGACATTTCCTCGGACGACGTCCTGCTGGACGCCGAAGACCGCATGGAGAAGGCCGTCGTGTCCTTCCAGCACGTGCTCGACACCGTGCGAACGGGACGCGCGAGCACGTCCCTCGTCGAGCACCTGCACGTGCCGGTCTACGGCCAGCCGATGCCCCTGAACCAGATCGCGACCCTCCAGACGCCCGATGCCTCCCTCATCACGGTGCAGCCGTGGGACAAGAGCAACGTCAACGCGATCATGAAGGCGATCCAGGCGAGCGACATCGGCATCAACCCGTCGACTGACGGCGCGATCATCCGCCTGCCGGTCCCGCCGCTGACCGAGGCACGGCGCAAAGAACTCGTGAAGCAGGTGAACGGCCGCACCGAGGAGGCTCGCGTGGCCGTCCGCAACGTGCGCCGTCACGCCATCGATGAGCTGCGCAAGCTCCAGAAGGACGGCTCGCTCGCCGAGGACGACGAGCGCCGCGCCTCGGAGCAGGTGGAGAAGCTCTCGTCGACGCACATCGGGAAGCTCGAAGCCCTCGCGAGGCAGAAGGAGCACGAGCTCCTTGAGGTCTAGCGCGGGGGTCGCGGTCGCTCCGAGGTCTGCCTGATGGCCATCGAGCCGCAGTTCGTGGCTCCGGCGCTGCCGCAGATCGCGCCCCTGCCCACTCACGTGGCGATCATCATGGACGGCAACGGCCGCTGGGCGCAGGAGCGCTCGCTGCCCCGCCATCGAGGGCACCGCGCGGGCGCCGATAACCTCCGCACCGTCATCGAGCGGTTCACGGCGCACGGTGTCCCGATGCTCACGGTCTTCGCGTTCTCCACCGAGAACTGGGGCCGCCCGCGCGCCGAGGTCGAGGCGATCCTGCGCCTGGGCAGCGAGTTCATCGACCGCCACCTCGGCGAGCTGGACCGCCAGGGAGTCCGGCTGCAGCACATCGGCGAGCTGACTCGACTCCCGAAGTCACTCCAGTCGCGCGTGCGCAAGGCGGTTGAGCTGACGAGCGGGAACGACCGCATCACCCTCAACGTTGCGTTCAACTACGGCGGTCGTGCCGACATCGTGAACGCGGTGCGCGCCCTCGTCGCGAACGGTGCGCGCGCCGAGGACATCACCGAGGAGGCCATCGCCAGTCGCCTCGCGACGGCCGGACTGCCCGAGCCGGACCTGCTGATCCGCACCGGCGGTGAGCGCCGCCTCTCGAACTTCCTCGTGTGGCAGGCCGCCTACGCCGAGTACCACTTCTCGGCCGCGCTCTGGCCCGACTTCGGACCAGCCGACATCGACGACGCGCTGTTCGAGTACAGCCAGCGACGGCGCCGATTCGGGCTCGTGCCGGGGCCCAACCCCGACGGCCTGCATCTCGAGGCTGGCGATCGCAGCTGATCGTGCACGCGCTGGTCGAGGATTGACCCCGTGCTGAAGCAACGTCTCGTGGTCGCCGGCATCGGCCTGCCGCTGCTCGGGTTGCTGCTGCTGGCGCCGGAGCGCGCGTTCAGTGCCGTGATCGCGCTGCTCATCGCGGTCGGGGCCTTCGAGGTCGCACGCGCTGCCCTCCCCGGGGCGAGTCCGACGACACATGTGGGCGCGGCCGTCCTCGCCGCGCTCCTCGTCTCGCTCGCGCGCGGCATCGAGTGGTTCAACGCCGGAACCCTCGTCCCCGCGGTCGGAGTCGCGCTCTACCTCGTGCTGAGGCCGGGCGCCGCGCCCGAGGCGAACCGGCCGACGTGGTGGCTCGTCGCGGCCACGTACCCGGGGGTCCTCGGAGCGCACTTCGTGTTGCTCCGCGTGCTCCCCGAGGGGACGACGTGGCTGGTGGTCCTCCTCGCCGCGACCTTCGCGACGGACACGGGCGCGTACGCGGTCGGGCGACTCCTCGGAAGGCACCGGATGGCGCCCGCGATCTCGCCCGGGAAGACCTGGGAGGGCGCCGCGGGAGGCTTCGTCGCCGGCGCGCTCGCCACCTTCGCGGCCACGCGGCTCCTCGAGGCGCCGCCGACGATGCTGGCCACGGCGGCGATCGCCCTCGCGCTGCCGGTCGTGAGCGAGGCTGGCGATCTGCTCGAGTCGACGGTGAAGCGGCGGATCGGCGTCAAGGACATGTCGAGGCTGCTCCCCGGGCACGGCGGCATCATGGACCGCCTCGACTCTCTCCTCGCGACCGGGCCGACTCTATACTGGCTCGTACGATGGTTCGTCCTCTAGGTCACCTGCCCCGAGCCGACAGCGTCATCCGCATCGCGCTCCTCGGTTCCACCGGCTCGATCGGGCAACAGACGCTCGATGTCGTGCGCGCGCTTCCCGGCCGGTTCCGCGTGGTCGCCCTCGCAGCGGGCTCCCGCACCGGGCTCCTCCGCGAGCAGGTCGCCGAGTTCCAGCCCGAGGCCGTCTGGGCGCGCCCCGGCTACGAGGCGGACGTGCTGGCGCGTGAGGTGGGCCGCGATCGCTGGCAACCCCTTGAGGAGATGGCGCGCCGGCCGGACGTCGGCGTCGTGCTCGTGGCCACGAGCGGCATCGCGGGGCTGGCCCCCACCCTCGCGGCACTCGAGGCGGGCAAGGCCGTGGCCCTCGCGAACAAGGAAGTGCTGGCGGTCGGCGGCCCCGTCGTCCGCGCCGCCCTCGAGGCCCACGCGTCCCGCGGCGCTGAGCTGCGCCCGGTCGATTCGGAGCACTCCGCGATCTGGCAGTGCCTCTGGGGAGAACGCCCCGAGGCCATCGCGAAGCTCACGCTGACGGCCTCGGGCGGGGCGTTCCGGGATTATGACGTGGAGGCGCTCGCGCGCGTCACCGCCGAGCAGGCCCTCGCGCACCCGACGTGGCGCATGGGGCCGAAGGTCACGATCGATAGCGCGACGCTCTTCAACAAGGGCCTCGAGGCGATCGAGGCGCGCTGGCTCTTCGATCTGCCGATTGACAGGATCGAGGTGCTTCAGCACCGTGAGAGTGTGGTCCATTCACTCGTGACGTTCGTCGATGGCTCCGTGAAGGCACAGCTGGGGGAGCCAGACATGCGGCTGCCGATCCAGTGCGCGCTCACCTATCCCGAGCGCGCCGCCTCGGAGCCGGCGCCACCGCTCGACCTGGCCCGGCGCGGGTCGCTGACGTTCAGCGCAGTGGATCATGAGCGCTTCCCGGCCCTCGGGCTGGCGCTGGAGGCAGCACGCCGAGGCGACACGGCGGTGGCCGCGCTCTCGGGCGCTGATGACGCCGCGGTCGAGCACTTCCTCGCCGGTCGCTGCCGCTTCACCGACATCGCGCGCGCCCTCGCGCTGGCGCTCGAGGCACACCGGCCCACTCCGGCGCCCACCCTCGAGGACCTGCTGGCTGCCGAGCGGTGGGGACGCGCATTCGTAGACGACGCCGTGCTCGCGAGGACGCTCGCGGGGGAGGTCCGATGAACCGAGATCCGTACACAACAGAGGCCACCGATCAGCCCTCGACGCTGCAGCTGGTGCTCACGGCGCTCGCCGTCGTCGGAGCGATCGCCGCGGGCCTCTACTTCGAGGCGACACGGCAGGCCTTCACCTCGGGGCTGCTCTTTCTGACGATCCTCGTCGGGCTGGTCCTGGCCCACGAGTTCGGCCACTTCCTCACGGCCAAGGCGTTCGGCGTGCAGGTCCTCGAGTTCGGGGTGGGCTTCCCACCGCGCGTCTTCGGGAAGCGCCTCGGGGAGACCGAGTACACGCTGAACTGGCTGCCCATCGGTGGGTTCGTCCGGCTCCTCGGCGAGGAGGACGGCACGCACCCGCGCTCCCTGGCGGCGCAGGCGAGGTGGAAGCGACTCGTGATCATCGGCGCGGGCGCGGTCGTGAACCTGCTCCTGCCGCCGATCCTGTTCGCGATCGCGTTCATGATCCCCCACGAGGAGGCAGTCGGCCGCGCGGTGATCTCGGCGATCGTGCCCGGCTCACCCGCCGAGGCCGCCGGATTCCAGCGTGGCGACATCATCCTCGAGGTGGCGGGCCGCGACGCGAAGAACGTCGCCACGGTGGCACGCCTCGTCCGCATCGAGATGGGGCACGAGATCACGGTCACGGTGAAGCGCGGCGACGAGACGCTCGACCTCCCGGTCGAGCCGCGCTGGGCGTTCCCCGCGAACCAGGGGCCGACCGGCATCACGATCGGCGCCCAGTACCCGTTCACCGAGCCGGTCGCTCTGCCGCCGTGGGAGGCCCTCCCGGCTGGCGTCCAGGCGACCTCGGACACGCTCATCCTCGCGAGGAACCAGATGATCGGCTGGTTCCGAGGCGGCTCCGGCCCCGGCGTCGCGGGCCCGGTCGGCATCGCGCAGGCCACGGGTGAGGCCGCGAAGGCCGGCGTCCCACCCCTCTTCGAGCTGGCCGCGCTGCTCTCGATCAACCTCGGGATTGTGAACCTGCTGCCGCTCCCCGCCCTCGACGGCGGCCGGATCTTCTTCCTGCTCCTCGAGGTGGTGCGTGGCGGCCGCCGCGTCGCGCCTCAGAAGGAGGCGCTCGTTCACCTCGTGGGGTTCGTCGCCTTCATCCTGCTGACCATCGTGGTGACCTTCGCCGACATTTCGCGCCTCCTCGGCGGGGAGTCGTAGGCCGAGGTACCCGGTGAGCAGGGGACGCCTCGCGCAGGGGGCGATCGTCCTCGCCCTCGTCGGGTCGTTCGGCGTCGCGCTGTACCGGTCCGAGGACGCGTCGGTGCGCATCCCGTCCAAGGAGGAGTTTCGCCTCAAGAGCTTCGCCGAGTGGCCTCGAGAGCCGGCGAGCCTCGCGGAATTCCTCGACGTGGGGTCGCACCTCGGCGTCCCGCGCACTGTGGCCATCGTGACGGTCGGTCCGATCAGCGGTCAGCGTGCCGAGGAGCGAGCCCCGCAAACGGGCCCCACGCCCGCACCCATGGGGCGAGGCCCAACCACCGACTACGAGGTCCACATCGACGAGGTGCTCGCGCCGAGCGGGCTGCGGGCCGGTGAGCGCGTCACGCTGCGCTACGGCGGGCCGCCCGACCCCGACTATTTCGTGCCGTTCCCCCACCCCGTCCCGGGCCAGCGACTGCTGCTGGTGCTGGTTCCGGACCCAGTTGACGCGGCGCATGGCGTTTACCAGTCGTATGCCTACGGCAGGGCGGACATCACCGGAGCCAACGCCCACCTCGCGGACGCATGGCGCACCTCGGTGGCGGTGATGGGCGTGCCGGCCTCGACGCCGGCCTTCATCGAGGCGGTGCGCTCGGCGCTGCGCACTCCGTAGGCGGCCGGCACGACTCGGTGAGTACGTACGAGGCCCGGGGTATCCCGGGCCTCGTGCTGTCGTACGTCCGTCCGAGGAGCCTACCGGCGGCGGCGAGCCACCACGGCGCCTCCGGCGATGCCGAGTGCTGCCACGGCCAGCGTCGCCAGTCCCAGCCACGAGCTTGCTGAGGCCGCTCCGGGGAGCAGGCCGCCGCTGCCGGTCTTCGGTGGCGTGACCGGCGAGGTCGGCTGGGTTGCCGATGCCGATGCGGCGCCGACGTTGAAGCTCACCTGCCCTCGGAGGGCGCACGCGCGGTGGTCCAGCTGGCCGACGACCACGTACACAGTGTGCGCACCCGCCGAGAGGGCGCCCAGGTCCTGCGTCAGGGCTGCGGTGTGGATGATCGACGGTCCCATCGGGATGGTGGTCCCGGCTGCGGGCGGCGGCGTGTCGATGAAGTAGTGCAGGTGCAGCGACGCGCGGTCGCCCTGCGTCGCCGCCTTGAGGTTGCCCAGCGGCGGGGCAATCGAGGTGGTCACGGTCGTCGGGGCCGCCGCGGTGGGCGGGGCGACGAGGAGCTGGTTTGCCGTCGGACAGGCCGCGAGGGGTGCGGCCGTGCCGGTCGGTGATGGCGTCTGCGCCTGCGCGATCGTCCCCGCGTTCGCCATCGCGAGGGCGAGCAGCCCCATCGCGACCAGCGCGGTCAGTGTGGCTCGGATCCTCGTTGCGTGCGTCCTCATGGTTCCTCCCCTGCTACCCGGTGATGGCGCACTCTCGCGCATAACGCGTTGCATGACAACCGCTCCGACGCGCTCGCCGGGCGGCCACCGGCGATTCGAAAGCTGGTAATCGTCGCGCCGATCGCCGAAGATCGAGGCCGCCACCACCTCGCACCGGGAGACGCACGCCATGGCCCTGCCGCCTCGCAAGACCCGAGCCGTCAGCGTCGGGCCCATCACCATCGGCGGCGGGGCCCCGATCGTCGTCCAGTCGATGGCAGCCACGCGAACCCAGGACATCGAGGCCACGACGCGCCAGGTCAACCTCCTCCAGGAGGCGGGCGCCGACCTCGTGCGCATCGCGGTCGACTCCCGCAAGGACGTCGACGCGCTGGCCGAGATCCGCGCGCGCACCTCGATTCCGCTCTCCGTCGACCTCCAGGAGAACTACCGCCTCGCCGAGCTGGTCGCACCCTATGTCGACAAGGTGCGCTACAACCCGGGCCACCTCCACCATCACGAGAAGGACAAGCCGGTCGTCGAGAAGGTGGCACGGCTCGTCGAGGTGGCACGCGAGCACGACCTCGCCCTCCGCGTGGGGGTGAACTGCGGCTCCGTCGACCCCGCGAAGGACCTCGAGTTCCCCGGCGACGATGTCGGCGCGATGGTGGCCAGCGCCCTCGAGCACTGCGCCATCCTCGATGGCCTCGGCTTCTCCCGGTACGTCGTTTCGATGAAGGACTCGGACTGGCGCAAGGTCGTGGAGGGCAACCGGCGCTTCGCCGCGCAGCGCCCGGAAGTCCCGTTGCACCTCGGTGTCACCGAGGCGGGCCTGCCCCCGGACGGGATCATCAAGACGCGCGTGGCCTTCGAGCAGCTGCT
>JADLFF010000112.1 GCA_020845735.1 Dehalococcoidia bacterium | reverse complement strand
CAGCGAGCAGGGGCCAATCGTTGCGTTCGACGCCCGCACGCCGGTGCACCGGCTGTTCGAGGCGCAGGTCGCGCGCACTCCGGACGCTGCGGCGCTGTCCTGCCTCGATGAGCAGGTGACGTACGCCACGCTGAACGAGCGCGCCAACCAGCTCGCGCACTTCCTCGTGGCGCGGGGCGTGGGTCCCGATTCCCTCGTGGGGATCTACACGGACCGTTCTATCGAGATGGTGCTGGCCGTCCTCGCGGTGCACAAGGCCGGCGGCGCGTACGTGCCGCTCGACCCGGACTACCCGGCCGCACGCATCGAGTTCATGCTCCGCGATGCGGAGCTGCCGATCGTCCTCACGCAGTCGCACCGCGCGCAGCAGCTGCCGGAGACCGGCGCGACGCGCATCAGCCTCGACACCGACTGGCCGCAGATCGCCATCGGGGCGAGCACGAACCTCGACGAGCGCGCGACCGGTGCGAACCTCGCGTACGTAATCTACACGTCGGGGTCGACGGGCACGCCGAAGGGCGTGATGGTCGAACACCGGAACGTGGTGAACTTCCTCGGGGGGATGGACGAGCGCGTCCCGCGCGCGGAGTCGCAGGGGTCGCAGGGCACGTGGCTCGCGGTCACGAGCCTGTCCTTCGACATCTCGGTGCTCGAGCTGATGTGGACCCTCACGCGAGGATTCCACGTCGTGCTGCAGTCGGAGGCCGAGCCCTCGGCGGGCGCGAGCCACGGGCGGCAGACCTCGGAGGGGGCCACCCCCGCGGTCCGACCGCTCGACTTCAGCCTGTTCTACTTCTCGGCCCGCGCGGAAACCGAGGGCGACCCGTACGAGTTGCTCTGGGAGGGCGCGCGCTGGGCGGATGAGCACGGGTTCAAGGCGGTGTGGACGCCCGAGCGGCACTTTCACGCGTTCGGTGGCCTGTACCCGAACCCGGCAGTCATCGGAGCCGCACTCGCCGCGCGCACCGAGCACGTGGAGATCCGCTCTGGCTCGGTCGTGCTGCCGCTCCATCACCCGGCACGCGTCGCCGAGGAATGGTCGGTCGTCGACCGCGTCTCGAACGGCCGCGTCGGGATCGCCGTGGCGGCTGGATGGATGCCGTACGACTTCGTGCTGGCGCCACACGCCTACGCGCACCACCGCGAGCGGATGTTCGAGGCGGTGGACGAGGTCCGGAGGCTCTGGCGCGGCGAGGCCGTCGAGTTCCCCGGTCACGACGGGTCGCCACAGGCCGTGCGCACGCTGCCTCGACCGGTGCAGCCGGAGCTGCCGCTGTGGGTCACGGCCGCGGGCAACCCTGAGACCTTCCGCCAGGCTGGCGCGATCGGCGCGAACCTGCTGACGCACCTCCTCGGGCAGAGCATGGACGAGCTGCGCGCGAAGGTGGCGATCTACCGGCAGGCGTGGGAGGAGGCGGGACATCCGGGTCGAGGGACCGTCTCGCTGATGGTGCACACGTTCGTCGGCGGCAACGACGAGGTGGCCCGCGAGACCGTCCGTGAGCCGATGAAGCAGTACTTGAGTACCGCGGTGAACCTCGTCAGTGCGGTTGCATGGTCGTTCCCCACCCTCAAGTCGGGCAGCCACGCACCCACGCCCGACGACATCGCGAAGCTCAGCGCGGAGGACGTGGACGCACTGCTCGACCACGCCTTCAATCGCTACTTCGGAACGAGCGGCCTGTTCGGTTCGATGGACACGGCCCGAGCCACGCTCGGACGCATTCGCGAGGCGGACGTCGATGAGGTGGCATGCCTGATCGACTTTGGCGTCGAGACCTCGGAGGTGGTCGAACACCTCGAGCAGCTGGGCGAACTCTACCGGGAGCAGGCGGCGCCCGAGGTGGAGGTCGTGGACTACTCCATCGGCGCCCTGATCGAGCGACATTGGATCACGCACCTCCAGTGCACGCCCTCGCAGGCGTACATGCTGCTCGCCGACGAGCAGGTCCGCCCCGCGCTCAGCGGGCTCCAGACGCTGCTCATCGGTGGGGAGGCGTTCCCGGCCGCCCTCGCAAGCTCCCTGCGTGAGGCGACCCCGGCCACGATCGTGAACATGTACGGCCCCACGGAGACCACGATCTGGTCGTCGACCGAGCCCGTCAGCGGCGATGAATCGATGATCCCGATCGGCAGGCCGATTGCGAACACCACGCTGTACGTCCTCGACCCGGAGGGGCGACGAGTGGCGCACGGCGTGACCGGCGAGCTCTACATCGGCGGCGCCGGTGTGGTGCGTGGCTACCTCGGGCGTGACGCCCTGACGGCCGAACGCTTCGTCGCCGACCCGTTTGCGGCCGACCCGGCAGCGCGGATGTACCGGACCGGCGATCGCGCGCGCGTGCTCGAGGACGGACGCGTGGAGTTCCTCGGGAGGCTGGACTTCCAGGTGAAGATCCGCGGACACCGCATCGAGCTCGGCGAGATCGAGAGCGCGCTCCTCGAGTGCGCGGGCGTCGCCGAGTCGGTGGTGATCGCGCGTACCGATGTCCCCGGCGAGCCTCGACTCGCGGCGTACTTGGTGCCGGACACCGGGACGGAGCTGGACGCGAGCACGCTACGCACCTCGTTGCGCGGGCGGCTGCCGGCGTACATGATCCCGACGAACTTCGTCGTGATGGCCTCGTTCCCGCATACGCCGAACATGAAGGTGGACCGGAACGCCCTGCCCGCCCCGAGCGAGGCGATCGAGGCCGCCGTCACGAACGCAGGGCAGTCCACCGACGACGTCGCGACCGCCATCGAGCGGGCGTGGGCGGAAGCGCTGGGAGTACCTCGGGTGGCGCACGCGGAGAACTTCTTCGACCTCGGAGGCGATTCGCTGATGGTGATCCGCGTCCACGCGCGCCTCAAGGAGCAGCTCCCGGGCGCGCTCTCCCTGACCGACTTCTTCCAGTTCCCGACCGTGCTAGACCTCGCGGGTGAGATCCGGCGTCGAGGACCGGGTGCGGCCGCCGCGTCGCCCGCGCTCGAGGTGGCCACGACCACCGGGGCGAGCGCGGGGCAACGAGCTGCTGCCGCCCGCCGAGCCGCCCTCGCGCGCCGCGGGATGTAGCGGGCGCCGGGCTCGGCCGCAGGGGAATGCACGTGGCTGAGATTCGCGACACGGACATTGCCATCGTGGGGATGGCATGCCGGTTCCCTGGCGCATCCTCGCCCGAGGAGTTCTGGCGGAACATCCGTGACGGCATCGTCTCGATCCGCCGGCTGTCGCCGGAGGAACTGGCGGCGAACGGCGCCACCGAGTCCGAGTGGAGCCAGCAGCACTACGTGCCGGTCTCGGCGGCGCTTGGCGACGTGAAGGGCTTCGACGCGGCGTTCTTCGGCATCGGGCCCCGCGACGCGGCGATCATGGACCCCCAGCATCGTCACTTCCTCGAGGTGGCGTGGGAGGCCCTGGAGCACGCGGGGCACGCGCCCGGCACCTCGGAAGCACGGGTCGGCGTCTTTGCCGGGTCGGGGCTGAACACCTACTTCCTGCGCAACCTGATGACACATCCCGAGCTCGTCGACTCCGTCGGGCTCTTCCTGCTGCGGCACACCGGGAACGACAAGGACTTCCTGGCGACTGAGGTGTCGTACAAGTTCGACCTCAGCGGCCCGAGCGTGAACGTCCAGACCGCGTGCTCCAGCTCGATGGTGGCGATTCACCTCGCGAGCCAGAGCCTGCTGAGCGGTGAGTGCGACGTAGCGCTGGCGGGCGGCAGCACCATCGAGGTGCCGTCCGGCCGCGGGTACCTCT
>JADLFF010000111.1 GCA_020845735.1 Dehalococcoidia bacterium | reverse complement strand
CGCACGGTGGGCGTCGGCCTCCAGTGGCTGAACCCGGTCGTGGCCATCTCCTGGCCGGACGGCACGCGAGTCATGTACGGGCCCGTGAAGCCCGAGCACGCAGGCGCACTCCTCGATGAGGCCACGGGCCGCGTCGGGGCCGCCGCGGCGATCACCATCGGCACGCTCGCCGGCTCGAGGCCGGGCGTGCCTCGGGTCTTCGACCACCCGTTCTTCGCCAACGAAGTGGGGCGCCGTCTCCTCGCACGTATCGGCTACACGGACCCGGAATCCCTCGACCACTACGTCGCGACGGGTGGCTACTCGGCGGTCCAGCGCATGCTCACCCGCCACCAGGGCGCCGATGCGATTCGCCAGGCCATGCTCGACGCGGGCCTCACCGGTCGAGGTGGCGCGTACTTCCCGGCCGGCACGAAGTGGACCTTCCTCGCGACCGCCGCCAACCCGGAGCGCTACCTCGTCTGCAACGCCGACGAGGGCGACCCGGGCGCCTGGGTCAACCGGATCATCCTCGAGGGCGACCCGCACCTCCTCGTGGAAGGCATGATCATCGCGGCTGCCGCCACCGGCGCCCGCCATGGCTTCATCTACATCCGCGCCGAGTACCCCCTCGCCCAGGCCCGCGTGAAGCAGGCCATCGAGCAGGCCACGGCCGCGGGCTTCCTCGGACAGGGCATCTTCGGCTCCGACATGAATGTCACCCTCGAGGTCGTCAAGGGTGCCGGCGCCTACGTCTGCGGCGAGGAGACGGGCCTGATCTCCTCGGTGCAGGACGGCCGAGGCATGCCGCGCGTGAAGCCGCCGTTCCCGGCCGCCGCGGGCGTCTTCATGAAGCCCACCAACGTGAACAACGTCGAGACCTACTCGACGGCGCCGCTCATCCTCCGCAATGGCGCCGAGTGGTACCGCGAGGTCGGCACCGCACGCAACTCCGGCACGAAGATCTTCTCGTTCTCAGGCGACATCGAGCGCATCGGCTTCACCGAGCTGCCGTGGGGCGTCCCGCTCCCGCACGTCCTCGAGGCGTGCGGCGGCATGTCCGGCGGCATGCCCCTCAAGGCGATCCAGGCGGGCGGCCCCCTCGCGGGCTACCTCCCCGCGAGGCTGCTCGGGGAACTCACCCTGGAGCGCGAGACGTTCGTCCCGCACGGCGCGCTCGTCGGCTCGGGCGGCATCGTCTTCATCGGCACGGACACCTGCTCCGTCGACATCAACGCTACCTTCGCCGACTTCCTCGAGGACGAGTCGTGCGGCCGCTGCACCACCTGCCACGGCGGCAACCAGCGCATGACCGAGATCTTCCGCCGCATCCAGCTCGCGGGCGGACGTCGCGAGGACCGACATAACCTCGAGCTGGTAGGCAACACCCTCCAGTACTCGAACTGCGTGCACGGCCAGGCCAGCCCCACGATCATGCGCAACACGCTGCGCTTCTTCAGCGACGAGTACGAGGCGCACGTCGCGGGCGGCCGCTGCGAGGCCCTCCGCTGCTCGGGCTACTCGAGGTATCGCGTGGTCGACCAGAGCGACCCGCGCCTGCCTCGAGCGCAGGCGATCTGCCCGACGGAGGCGATCGTCCAGGACGCCGAGGGCTACCGCATCCTCGATGAGCGCTGCATTCGCTGCGGCGCCTGCGAGGAGCTGGCCCCGCGTGGCATCGCCCTCGAGGCCGCCCCCGCGGGCACCGCCGTCCCCCGCGAGCCCGCCTACGGCTCCCCCGGCCACCGCCAGCGCTAGCGGGCCCGCATCGAGGCGGCACACTCGCAACCTCGGGCCAACCGCCCGAGGTACACTCGGTGCATGCCCACTGACGAGGACAAGCAGGCCTACCGCGAGGCCTACCAGGCGTGGCAGCGCCACCTCGAGGCGCTCCACGCCTTCCTCCTCGAGGGCCGGCCACCCGCCACCGGCGTCGATCTGCCGGCAGCGATCAAGGGCCTGCTCAACCGCGAGGCACGCTCGAAAGAGAAGTACGACGAGGCCCGGCGCCGGCTCATCGGCGTGGACGGGTAGACGGGGCGACCCTCGAGGATGACGACGGCCGCGTCCCCCACGCCCACCACCTCGCGAGGCGGGTTCCTCCGTCAGGGCTACCCGCGCTCGTTCGCCATCGGCGCCGCGTTCTCCATCGCGTGGTCCCCGTGCATCGGCCCGATCCTCGGCGTGGTGCTGACGCTCGCGGCCACCTCGGGCACGGTGGGGCAGGGGGCCGTGCTCCTCCTGGCCTACTCGCTCGGCCTCGGGCTGTGGTTCCTCGCGTTCGGCTACTTCTTCGGCTGGCTTACGCCGAGGTTGCGCCGCCTGCAGCCCGTCATGGGCCGGCTCCTCGCTGCGACCGGGGTCCTGTTCATGTTCGTGGGCGCCCTCATGTTCCTCGGCGAATTCACGAGGCTGAACAACTACTTCCAGACCTTCGGCTTCTTCTTCGCCCAGACCGCCACTACCGAGCAGCAGCTCGCCGCGGGGCTCGGCGGGGTCGTCGGCCCGGCCATCGCCTTCCTCGGAGGCGTGCTCTCGTTCCTCTCCCCCTGCGTCCTTCCCCTCGTCCCGGTCTACCTCGCGAGCCTGGCGGGCGAGGCGTTCCAGCCGACCGGCGGCAGCGCCGAGGACCGCCGTCGCGTCTTCCGCCACTCGATCGCGTTCGTCGCGGGCTTCACGCTGATGTTCGTCGTCGTCGGCGCCTCCGCCGGTCTCATCGGCGCGAGCCTCCAGGACCAGCTGCCGCTGCTCACCCGCCTCGGCGGGATCGTGCTCATGGTCCTCGGACTCCACCTGAGCGGCCTCGTGCGCATCCCGATCCTCGAGCGCACCTACCAGACCTCCTGGTCGTAGCGCGCCCACCGAGGCCCGGCGGCTCATACGCCTCCATACGCCCGCCTGACGCCCTGTTCACCTCCCCGAGTCTGGCCTCGGCCGCCGCGCTGCCATCCGGACACGACCGTGTGCACGTAGCTCAGGCACGGTTTTACAATCATCAGGGCCGGGCATCACCGCCAATCGAGAACAGCCGTGAGTTCGTTCGGGTGCGAGGGCCAGCCGTGAACGAAGAGCTCGGGGTCGACCTCGACGAGATCGGTCGCGTCATCGCAGAGGCCGACGTCTTCATCGTGCGCTTCGGCAAGATTGAGTCGCGACTCCTCGTCGACGCGCGCTCGGCGCCCGGGGACCCCCCACGCATCGAGGTGGTCCCACCCGTGAACTCCGCCTCCGAGCGCTACCGCTACCTCCAGCAGACCCGCCCCGGCCTCCCGCTCCCCGATCAGATCACGGTGTTCACCTGGCCGCGCCCCGTCGGCCTCATGCGCGATCACGGCGTCTGGCAGCGCATCAGCTCGCGACTCGTCAGCCTCGGTGGCCCCGACCTCGCCCTCGACTGCGACCGCGTCTTCAACGAGGTCGCGGCCCGCGAACGCGCCGAGCTCGCGGCGGCCATCCTCGGCGGCGAGGGCTTCGAGACCATCTGGGAACGCCCCCGCCCCTAGCCCACCCCTCCCCACCCCCCATCCGCTCGAGGCCAGCCCCCCGCCTTCATCCGTTCGTGGTGAGCCTGGCGAACCACCCCGCCGTCCCCCCCAACGCCCGAATCGAGCACCCTCTCCACCCGCCCGAGGCCAGCCCCCCGCCTTCATCCGTTCGTGGTGAGCCTGTCGAACCACCCCCGCCATCCCCCCAACGCCCGAATCGAGCACCCCCATCCGTCGAGGTAGGCCCATCCGCTCGAGGTGAGCCCACCCGCCTTTATCCGTTCGTGGTGAGCCTGGCGAACCACCCCCGGCGTCCCCCTCGAAGCCCGAATCGAGCGCCCCTAACCCCCCATCCCCTCGAGGCAAGTCCACCCGCCCCCCCGAAGCCCGCCCCAACGCTCACGTAAGCTCCTCCCGAGGCCCTCTGCTACCCTCCCTCCGATGCCTGCGCACGCCATCGACCTCCGCTCCGACACCGTCACGCGCCCCACTCAGGAGATGCGCCGCGCCATGGCCGCCGCCGAGGTGGGTGACGACGTCCTCGGAGACGACCCCACGGTCCAGCGCCTCGAGGAGGCCGCCGCCGCACGACTCGGCAAGGAAGCCGGGCTCTACGTCGCCAGCGGCACCATGGCGAACCTCGTGTCGCTGCTCACGCACTGCGGTCGCGGCGACGAGGCGATCGTGGGCTCCGAGTCGCACATCCTCCATCACGAGGCGGTCGGCGCGACGGCCCTCGGCGGGATCAGTCTCCGCGCCGCCCACAACGACGCGCGCGGACGCGTCACCGCCGAGGAGGTGCGCGGCCTCCTGCGCCCCGTGCCGCCTCGCACGGCGCTCATCTGCCTGGAGAACACGCAGAATCGATGTGGTGGCGCGGCGATCCCCCTCGCCAGCATGCGCGAGGTGAGTGGCGTGGCCCGCGAGCTCGGCGTGCCCGTCCACATCGATGGCGCGCGCATCTTCAACGCCGCCGCCGCCCTCGAAACAGACATCCGCACGCTGGCCGCCGAGGGCGACTCGGTCACCTTCTGCTTCTCGAAGGGGCTCGGCGCCCCGGTCGGCTCGGTCATCACCGGCCCCGCCGACTTCATCGAGCGCGCGCGCCCGATCCGGCGCATGGTCGGTGGAGGGATGCGCCAGGCCGGCGTCATCGCCGCGGCCGCGCTCTATGCCCTCGAGCACCACGTCGAGCGTCTGCCCGACGACCACGCGCACGCACGGCGTCTTGCGGAGGGACTCGCCTCGATGCCGCACGTCCAGCTCGACCCCACCGAGGTCGACACCAACATCGTCTTCTTCGAGCTCGACCCGGCCGTCGACGGCGTCGAGTTCCGGCGCCGCCTCGCCGAGGAGGGCGTGCTCTGCAGCAGCACCACGGGGCCACAGCGCATCCGCATGGTCACGCACCTCGATGTCACCTCCGAGGACATCCCCGTGGCCATCGACGCGACCGCGCGCGTCCTGCGTTCCTTCTAGCGCGTGCGCTCCACGGCGACTCCGCGCTCTCCGCGCACTCCCCGTCTCCTCCGAGGGCTGGCGCTGCCGCTCGTCGTGCTCGTGGCGACCCTCGGCGGGGCCTGCGTCGTCCCGACCGCGGCCACCGAGACGCTGGAGGTCGCCGCGGGCGCCGCGCTGCGGGACGGTGAGCGGTTCGTCTACACGATCACCGAGCCGGCCCGGGAGCCCATCACCGCCGAGCTCCGCACGACGCGCGTGTCCGCGGGCTGGCACCTCCAGCAGCGCTACTGCGTGCCCTCCGATGCAGCCCGCTTCGATGTCGCCGAGGCGACCGTCGACGAGGCGCTCCGCCCGCTCGAGACCACACGCCGCCTCAGTCCAACCGGCACGCTCGAGGAGTACCGGCTCGCGTACCACCTCGCCGACGCGCGTGTCGACTGGACCCGCACCAGCGATGGCAACGCGGCGAAGGCGCAGCACAGCGAGCTCCGCCTCCGCGAGCACGCCTACGACAACGAGTCCGCGTTCTGGCTCTGGCGCGCACTGCCGCTCGCCGAGGGCTATCGCGCGCGCTACACCTCGGTGAACGCCTACGAGGGCAGCCAGTCCAGCGTCGACCTCACGGTCGTCGGCACCACCGAGGTCACCGTGCCCGCGGGCACCTTCGAGGCCTGGCGCGTCCTCGTCGTGTCGGGCCGCGCGACGCGCACCGCCTGGATCGAGGTGGCCGCGCCGCACCGTCTCGTGCAGTGGGACAACGGCGCCTCGATCATGCAACTCGAGCCGGACGGCGCGCCGTCGCCCTCCTGCGGCCCGCGCTAGCGGGCCGTCGATCGCCCTGTGCGGCCTGCGCTAGCGGGCCGTCGATGCCCTGGGCGGCCCCGCTGGGCGTGCGCGCGCCGCGGCGCTAGCCGGCCCAGAGGCACCCCGTCCGCTCGCGTCGTGCCTGCTCCTCGAGGGCCACGAGGCGGCTGCGCAGCGTCCCGTCGCCCCGCCACGCCAGCGCCAGCCCCTCGGCAACCAGCGTCGCGTCGACGGACTGCCCCTCGAGGGTGAAGACGTAGCGCAGCTCGCGCCCGCCCGGATCCTGCTGGCGGGCGTCCGGCACCAGGATGACGCCCGCGCGCGTCAGCTCGCTCGTGCGCCGCGTCGCCTCCGCGTAGCACGCATCGCCACGCTCGGGCGTATCGATGCCGTAGAACCGCACGCGGAGCTGTGTCTGCGCCGCCAGCACGTCGATCGTGTCCCCGTCGATCACGTTGCGTACCGCGACCCGCGTCGCCTCCGCGCGGCGCTCGAGGGGGTCTCGCGCGACCCAGCTCCCGTCTCGCTCCACAATCGCGAGGGCGGACGTGACGGGCTCGGCGCCCGCCGCGGCACCGGGGGCAGTCGGCGCGGCCGTGCTCTGCCGGGCGCTCCCCGTCGAGGTGGCTCCGGGCGTGGCCGATCCGGCGCCCGCGTCGCTCGACCCAGGGAAGTACCGCGTCCCCACGAGCGCCGTGATGATCAGGACAGCAACGGCGATCAGCCCTCGGGTCTGCCGGCCGCGCTTCTTGCCGTAGTCCGGCCAGTCTGGCTCGTAGCGGCGGCGCTGGCTCATCCCGCTACCCGCGAGGCGATCACGGGCGCGATCGCACTGACGAACGGCGCTCCGAGGGCGCGCACGCTCTCCAGCCCGGCGAGCGCCGCCTCGAATCCCTCAGCGTCCGCGGGGATCGCGATGCAGCCCGCGGCGCGGAAGCGGTCGCGCTCCTCGAACGTGGGGCCGCCGGCGCAGGCCCCCGGCAGCGTCGCCAGCTCATCGAGGAGCGCGCGCACCTGCCACTCGTACAGCGGCGCGCCCTCGCTGCTCCGCAGCCCGAACACCAGCAGTCGCGCGGCCTCCGAGGGCGGGTCGCTCTCCGTCTCGACGGCCGCGCTCCACATCCCCGAGGTCACCGCGGCCACGCCGCGCATGATGAAGGCCATGTGCGGCGGCGACGCCGCGAACGCCTCGAGGCTGTCCCGTCCCCCGAGCCAGGTCGCGACCAGCAGGTGCGTCGCGGACTCGGCGACGAGCACGCCGCGCACGCCCGGCGCTGCGCCCAGCCCCTCCGCGAGGGCGCGCGTGGCGGCGCGCTGCGCCTCGGTGGCGTCCGGGCGCACGCCCGCACAGATCACGTGCAACAGCCCGCTCATCGAGGTCACGCCTACCTGAGGGGGGTCGGCCGGCGCGGCGGCTGCAGCGGCCTCGGAGGTGGCGGCGGCGCCAGCACGCGCTCGGACGCCGCGAGGAGGCGCCCGTCCGACAGCTCCTCGACGCGGTCGACCTGCTGCATCACGAACGGGTCGTGCGTCGCCGTCACGATCGTGACGCCCTCGTTGGCCACGTTCCGCAGCAGCGCGAAGATCTGCGCCCCCGTCGCCGAGTCAAGCTCGCCCGTCGGCTCGTCGGCGATGATCACGCGAGGATGGTTCGCCAGCGCGCGCGCCACGGCGACCCGCTGCTGCTCGCCACCCGATAGCTCGTACGGCCGGTGGTTCGCCCGCCGCGTCAACCCCACCACCTCGAGGAGTTCGCGCGTCCGCTCCGCCCGCTCGCGCAGGCCCATCCCGGCGATGCGCAACGCCAGCTCGACGTTCTCCGCCGCGGAGAGCAGGGGCAACAGGCCGAACGACTGGAACACGAACCCCAGCGTATGGCGGCGCAGTGCTGTGAGCTGCGCCTCGCTGAACGAGGAGATCTCGTCCTCCCCGACAAACACCTGCCCCGTGTCCGGCCTGTCGAGGCCCGCGATCAGGTTGAGCAGCGTCGTCTTGCCGGACCCCGATCGCCCGACGAGCGCCAGGAACTCGCCCGCCGGCACCTCGAGGGTGACACGGTCGATCGCCTGGACCACGCCCCCTCCGCCGCGGAACGCGCGCGACACGCCGATCACCCGGATCGGCAGTCCCGAGCGCTCCCCGCTCCCTCGAGGCATGCTCGTCACACCTGTCACGAGCGCCGCCACGGCAGCGGTCGCTGCTCCGAGGGCTGCTCGGGCCGCACCTCGACGTGGTCGCCGGTCAGCTCGACGCGCGCGCGCTCGCCAATCCCCAGCGCGTCGAGGTGCTCACGCGGCAGCTGGAGGCGCCCGCTCCGGTCCACCACGGCGAACTCCTCGACGAGCTCACCCTGCCCTCGCGAGAACGCGGCGTGACGCACGATCTCGGTGCTCGTCCGTCCGTCGCGCATCGCGACCACGCGGTCCACCCGCCGCGCGATCGCGCGGTCGTGCGTCACGATGACGATCGTGACGCCGGTCGTCTCGTTCAGCGTCCGGAACAGCCGGAAGATCTCGTCCGCGGTCACACTGTCGAGCTCGCCCGTCGGCTCGTCGGCCAGCAGCAACGGCGGGTCGTTCGCCAGCGACACAGCGATCGCGACGCGCTGCTGCTCGCCGCCCGAGAGCTGGTCCGGCCGCTGCCGCCGCCGCTCGAGGAGCCCCACGGCCTCCAGGAGGTAGCGCGCCCGCGCGCGCGCCTGCCCGGGCGACCGCCCCTCGAGGATGAGCGGCACCTCGACGTTCTGCTCGGCACTCAGGTAGGGGATGAGGTTCCGCCCGGTCTGCTGCCAGACGAACCCCACCTCGCGGCGCCGGTACTCCACGAGGTCGTCCGCGGTCGCCGTCAGCAGGTCGCGCGCGCCGACGTTCACTCGCCCCGCCGAGGGCGTGTCCAGCCCCGCGAGGATGTTCAGCAGCGTCGACTTCCCGGACCCCGAGGCGCCGACGATCGCCATCATCTCGCCGCGCGCGACCTTCAGGTCGAGGCCACGCAGCGCCACCACCTCGAGCTCATCGCTCTTGTAGATCTTGAACAGGTCTTCGCAGTGGATGTAGGGGGCGGCCGCTGAGGATGCCGCGGGGGTGGAGGCCATCGGCTCAGACGTCGCCAATCCGCAGCGCGCGATGTACCTGCAGCCGCACGTACAGTAGCACGACGGCTCCGATCGTCGCTGCGAACACCGCTCCGAGGACGGTCCACGCCAGCACCAGCGCGCCCCACGAGACCCCCAGCTGCAACGGCGGCAGCACCGTCGCGCCCACCTCGTCCGTCCCGAGGAAGCGCAGCATGATCCGCCCCACCTGCAGCCCCACGGCCGTCCCGAGGCCGATCCCGGTCACGATCACGAACGCGTGCTCGAACGCCACGACCCCAAAGATCTGCGACCGCGAAAACCCGAGCGTGCGCAGGATCGCGAACTCGAGCGACCGCTCCTGCGCCGTCAGGTACGAGTACACGAGGAACCCGATCGCCGAGAGCAGCAGGACGGCGCCGAAGGCGATGAACAGGATGCCCTGCCATCCCGCGGCCACGAGGGGGTCCTCCTGCTGCGCGAACTGCTCGCTCGTCACATCGAGGAGGCGCTGCGGACGCAGGCCGCTCGCCGCGATCGCCTCGCGTGTCCCCGTCGGGTCGGCGCTTCTCAGCCACACCTCGTTCGAGGCGGAGCTCGACTGGCCGGGTGGCGCGTTGACCGCGTACAGCAGCCGCTCCAGGTTCACGAGGGCAAAGCCGCCGTCGGCGCCCACGCGGGCGGTCGGGAAGTACTCGAACGTGTCGACCAGCTCCGCGAGGACATAACGCGACTGCACGAGCACCTGGAACGTGTCCCCCGGCCGCAGTCCCAGGTCCTCCGCGGTGTCCCTCAGGAGGTGCATCCGCATCGGGCCCACGTCCGCCGCCTGCTGCACGCCGCGGAGGGCCGGGCCGCGGCGGTCGTCCACCCACGAGTAGGCGATCGCGCCTCGGTGGCCGGGTGGCGCGTCGCTCGAGGTCTGCGGCCGGTCCTCGACGCGGGTCGGGCGCAGGCCCTGGATCGTCTGCAACCCGTCGACGCGTGCGTAGTCATGGACGAGCTGCGCCCCCTCGAAGGGGGCGCTCCGAGGCGCCGCCGGCTGCTGCGGCGTCCCGCCTTCGGGCGGTACGTCGGTCGCGAGGACGGCACCCAGCAGCACGGTCCCCCGCGCCGAGGCGATCGCCCCTCGCGGGACGAAGTAGTACGAGGTGACCTCGAGGGGTGGACGCAGCCGGTCCGTCCCCGGCACCGGCGCCGACACGAACCGCCACGAGGTCGTCACGTCCTGCTGAGGCTGCACGCCCCCGAGGATGATGTCCGCGGAGCGGCCCTCGGCGTCCCGTACGCGCACCCCGATGTCGACCAGCCCGCTGATCGTCGGCGCCTTCACCCACGCCCCGATCTGCCGAGGCGTCCCCGGCACCGCAAAGCCCTGCTCGCGCACGGCGTCACTCGCGAGGTCGCTCGTCAGCCCCTCGAGGTCCTGCGTGGCGAAGTCGTCGCGGAAGTACGCCACCTGCGCAAACGTGCCCGCCTCAATCCCGAGGAGCTGGATCGCGCGCTGTCCCTCGTCGGCGCTGATCGAGGCAGAGGTGCGCAGCACCGGCGAGGCCAGCTCGGCCGGGATCTGGGCAAAGGCGGCGCGCACACCGGTCTCGCCGGCCCGCTGCAGGCCCTGGAACTCGCTCGCACGCACGTCCGCTCCCACGGCATACGCGGCGCGGTCCTCGTACGACCCGGTCAGCGTCTCACTGAACGAGGCGGCGAACGTCCCCACGCCCGTCGCGAACATGAGCAGCAACACGAGGTGCGTGTAGTGCGTCGGGTTCCGCACGAGCCCTCGCATCCCCACCAGCACGGCGGTGCTCCCGGTCAACCCGAGGCCGATCGCGATCACCCGCAGCGCGAGGGGAAAGAGCCGCAGGAACAGCACGGCCACGGTCAGCAGGAACACGGCCGGCGTGAGCAGCAGCAACGGGTCCGATTGCACGTCCCCCAGCAACGAGGTGGAGAACAGCCCGTCCTGCTGGGACAGCCGCCAGAACACGATGGCACTGAGCGCGACCAGCAGCACATCGAGGTAGTAGCGCAGGAAGAACGGCAACGCCCGAGGCCGCGCGGCGCTGCGCTTGAGCTCCACGGTCGTGGTGCTCGTCGCGCGCCACGCCGGGAACATCAGCGCCACGAACGCCACCGCCGCGCCTCCCGCCGCGAGGCCGTACGCCAGGCTCGAGATCTCCACCTCGAGCAGGCCGCCCCCCGAGAGCGGACGGAACGCGGGCACCGGCCCCAGCGAGGCGATCACCAGCGCCGCGAGGGGTGGGCCAACCGCGGTCGCCATCCCCGCGAGGATCACCGCCTCGATGCCGTACTGCGCGAGGAGCTGGCCGGTCGTGGCTCCTCGGCTGCGCTGCAGCGCGATCTCGCTCGCCTGCCGCTCCACCAGCATCGTCGACACCATCACGAGGTAGTACGCGACGATCCCCACGATCTGCACGAGGAAGATCAGCAGCGGGATGCGCGTGAAGAAGAGCTTGGTGTCGAACTCCCGGAGCACGCCCGGCAGCTCCGAGGTCACCTTCAGCCGCGCCTCGTTCGTCTCGACAAAGCGAATGCCCGCCTCGATGTTGTCCGCCAGCTCGTCGGCCTGTCGCGCATCGATCGCCTCTACGTCCACCGTGTACCGGTCGAGGAGGTCACCCTGGATCCCGGGCAGGCGCTCACCGATCGCCCCGAACAGCGTGCCCTCCGGGATGTAGAACGCCAGGGTGTCCCACTGGCTCGAGGGGTGGTCGATCGCGTCGAGGTCCCCGCCCCAGTACGCCTCGCGCGGGTCGTTCGCCTCGATCACCGCCACCACCTGCACGCGCAGCGGCCGGGCCGCGGGGTCCCAGAACGGGTGCATGTCGAACACATCGTCGATCTGCATCCGCAGCCGCTCGGCGGTCTGGCTGCCCACCGCCACGGGAATCGTGGACCACTCGGCGCGCGGCACCGCCGAGGGCAGCGCGCCGGCCACCACGCGCACGTGCTGGTCGTAGTCCGACCTCACTCGGAAGTACCCCCGAGGCCGCTCGTTGGCGCTCGAGACCGCGGCGTCCGGCGCGGTCGGAAAGAAGGTCGCCGAGGTGATCTGGCGAATATGGCTCGCGGCCGCGCCCCCCAGCACCTCGGAGACGGCGCGGTCGACCCGGTTCCGCGTGCTCTCGTAGGCCCCGCGGTCGATCACCACGGTGTTCTGCGTCGCCGTCAGGTCGAGGGCGGTACGATCGTGGTGCGCCAGCGCGTAGTCCAGGCCGAGGTCGCGGATCGCATCGGCGTAGATCGCCGTCGAGGAGATGATCGTCGAGGCGATCACGGTCCCGATGGCCACGCTCGCGAGGAGGCGCCAGTTGCCGAGCATGCGGCGAACGGCAATCACCGGCAGCGAGCGGTAACGCATGGCCGCATCTTAGAGCCCACGCCGCCGCCTCAGCCGTACCCCCTCCCGGCTGCCGAGGGCCATCTCCCCCTCGGTGCTGCGCGCGCTGGCCGCCACACTCGCCGCATGCCTCGGATGCACGCACCCACCTCGACCCTGCCCACCTCGACCCTGCCCACCTCGACCCGGCCCGGCGCCGGTGCGCGCGGCGGCCCGGAGGCATCGTGCAGAGGTGCGATGCAGAGGTGCCGTGCACGGTCAAACGAAATCAATCGAGTCAATCAAGTGCCGAATCTGGTGGCGGCCGCTCAATCAAGAACAATCAAGGCGGCACGACCGCCGGACGCCCGCCCTCCCTCGAGGCGGCCACGCGGCCACCGAGCCTCCGCCACCGGACCCACCCCTCGAGGGCTCGTATACTGCCCCGGTGACCTCGAGCGAGCCTCCGCACGGACCCGCGAGTGCCGCTTCGGACCCCTCCGAGGCGAAGACGCTCCTCATCCTCGACAGCCACGGCATCATCTACCGCTCGTACTTCGCCCTCCGCGAGGCGCTCACGCTCCGCAAGACCGGCGAGCCGGTCGGCGCCGTCTACGGCTTCGCCAACAGCCTCCTCTACGCCCTCGACACCCTGCACCCCGACTACATCGTCGCGGCCTGGGACGGCCCCACGCCGACGTTCCGGCACGAGTCGGACGAGCGCTACAAGGCCACCCGCCGTCCGATGCCGGACGACCTCCGGCCGCAGGTCGGGCGCGTGCGCGCACTCCTCGATGCCTTCCGCATCCCGGTCCTCGAGGTCCCCGGCTTCGAGGCCGATGACGTCGTGGGCGCCCTCTCGACGCAGGCCGCCGCGCAGGGCATCAACGTCGTGATCCTCACCCTCGACAACGACATGGTGCAGCTCATCGGCGGCCCCGTCCGAGTCCAGATGTACCGCCCCTACCAGCGCGACTACGTGATGTACGACGCCGACGCGGTCCGCGACCGCTGGGGCTTCGAGCCCGCCCAGATGGTCGACTACAAGGCGCTGGTGGGTGACAACTCCGACAACATCCCCGGCGTGAAGGGCATCGGCGAGAAGGGGGCGGTCGCCCTCATCCAGCAGTGGGGCAGCGTCGAGGCGATGCTCGAGCACCTCGCCGAGGTGACGCCGACACGCGCACGCACGGCCCTCGAGGCCGGCCGCGACGAAGCCCTGCACTCGAAGACGATGGCCACGATCGTCCGCGATGTCCCCGGCGTCACGCTGGATCTCGAGGCCTGCGTGGTCGCCGACTACGACCGCGACGCGGTCCTCGAGATGTTCCGCGAGCTGGAGTTCCGCTCGCTGGTCTCGAGGCTGCCCGACCACGTCACGGATGGCCCCGGTCCGCAGGCCGCCGTCGAGCGCGCGCCCGCCGAGGACCGCCAGTACGAGGTGGTGCGCTCCGCGGCACGCCTCGCCGAGGTGGTGCGCGAGGTCCGGCGCGCCGGCCGCTTCGGCTACGAGGTGGTCGCCGACGACGCCCATCCGATGCGCGCCGCGGACTCCCTCGTGGGCATCGGGCTGAGCACGCAGCCGGCCGCGGGCTGGTACGTCCCGTTCGGCCACACCACGGAGGCCGCCCCACCGTCCGAGGGCCAGCAGGAGCTGCTCCTCGACGCGCCCGCTGAGGCGCCCCCGGCCGTCGACCAGCTCACGCAGGCCGAGGTGCTCCGCGCCCTCGAGCCGCTCTTCACCGACGCCAGCCTCGAACGGGCCACCCACGACGCGAAGTTCGGCACGCTCGCCCTCGCCGAGGCGGCGGGCGGCTTCTGGCCGGCCCCCGCCGCCTTCGACACGATGATCGCCGCGTACCTCCTCGGCGATCCCAACGTCACCATCCGAGGGCTCGCGTTCAACCGCCTCGGGCAGGAGCTGGTCGACCCGAAGGTGCTCCTGGGCACCGGCCGCAAGGCGATCACCTACTCGCGCACCACCCCCGAGGACTGCGCGGCCTTCGCCACCGGCAACGCCGACCTCGCGCTGCGCCTCGCCTCCGTGCTGCAGCAGGACCTCGAGGCCAACGCGCTGCTCGGTGTGTTCGAGGACCTCGACATGCCGCACGTGCCCGTCCTCGCGCGGATGGAGCGCTGGGGTCTCGCCGTGGACGTCGAGGTGCTGCACGAACAGGCGCACGTCCTCGAGCAGGCCGTCGCCGACGCCGAGGCCGAGGTCTTCGCCTCGGTGGGCCACGAGTTCCAGATCGGGTCGCCGCAGCAGCTCTCGCACGTCTTCTTCACCGAGCTCGGCCTGCCGAAGACGCGCAAGACGGCGACGGGCTTCACGACCGACGCGACCGCCCTCGAGCCCCTGCGCCACGTGCACCCGGCCGTCGAGGCGGTGCTGCGCTGGCGCGAGGTCACGAAGATCAAGTCGACCTACGTCGACACGCTGCCCCACCAGATCAACCCGAGGACGGGGCGCATCCACAGCGTCTTCTCGCAGGTCACCGCCGCCACCGGCCGTCTCTCCTCCAGCGACCCCAACCTCCAGAACATCCCGCTCCGCACCGAAATCGGGAACGCGGTCCGGAGGGCGTTCGTCGCGCGCGACTGCGGCGAGTCGCCGCGCTACGTCTCCTTCGACTACTCCCAGATCGAGCTGCGCGTGCTCGCCCACATGTGCGGCGACGACGAGCTGCGCGAGGCCTTCGACCGCGGCCTCGACATCCACGCGGCCACCTCGGCGCGCGTCTTCAACGTCCCGATCACGGATGTCACCCCGGAGATGCGCCGGCGCGCCAAGGTCTTCAACTTCGGCGTGCTCTACGGCCTCACCGCCTTCGGCCTCAGCCAGCGCGAGGGCATCCCGCGCGACGAGGCCGAGGAGTTCATCCGCCACTACTTCGAGGCGTACCCCTCGGTGGCCGCCTGGCGGGACCGCGTGGTCGACGAGGCTCGCGCGAAGGGCTACGCCTCGACGCTCACGGGGCGCCGTCGCTACATCCCGGAGCTGCGCGCCTCCAACCGCAACCAGCGCATGGCCGCCGAGCGCGTCGCGATCAACATGCCGATCCAGGGCACGGCCGCCGACATCATCAAGATCGCGATGAACCGCATCGACGCCGAGCTGCTCGATCGCCAGTCCCGAGGCGCACAGGCCCGCATGGTCCTCCAGGTCCACGACGAGCTGATCTTCGAAACGCCGCAGTCCGAGGTCGATGACGTCCGCGAGATCGCGCATCGCCTGATGCCCTCGCTCGAGCTGGCGGTCCCCCTCGTCATCGACGAGAAGTCGGGCCGCTCGTGGGGCGACTTCGCATGACCAGGCTCCGCTGCAGCTCGTGATACCGTGCCCCGCGAGCCACCCGGGTCGAACGCCGCGGGGTGGTGCAGGACGGTCGCCATGCTCCTGATGCAACCGGTCACACGCATCCGGACGATCTACTTCGGCTGGTGGGTGGTCCTCGGGGCGGCCGCGGGCCACTTCGCCTCCGTCGCGTTCGTCAGCGTCCTCTACGCCGTGATGCTGAGGCCGATGACCGAGGAGCTCGGGTGGACCTTCGCCCAGCTCACCGCGGCGAACTCGGCAGCCGCGATCACCGTGGCCCTCACGGGACCCCTCGTCGGCCCGCTCATCGACAGCCGGGGCGCGCGTCCCCTGATGGTCGTCGGCGCGGTCTCGTACGGCGCGGTGCTCCTCGTGACCTCGCAGGTGACGATGCTCTGGCAATTCGTCGCGCTCCAGCTGATCGCGGGCGTCCTCGCGCGACCGCTGATCGGCGGCATCGTCGTCAACGTCGCGGTCTCGAAGTGGTTCGTGGCCCGTCGAGGGTGGGCGATCTCGATCGCAAGCAGCGGCTTCTCGTTCGGGACGATGCTGATGCCGGTCGTGGCCACCTCGGTGGTGGGCGCGGTCGGATGGCGCGACGGCTTCGTCGTGATGGCCGTGCTCTTCTGGGTCCTGATGATCCCCGCCGCACTCCTGATGCGGAACGCGCCCGAGGATTACGGCCTGCTTCCCGATGGCCGTCGCGCGACGGATGTCACGGACAGCCGCCACGCCGCGGAGATCGCGCAGAGTCAGCGCGACTTCGACGGTTCGCTCACCCGCGCCGAGGCCGTGCGCACCCGTGCCTTCTGGCACCTGGTCGTGGCGTTCGGCGTCTTCGTCGCGACCAACATCGCGCTCCTGTTCCACGGCATCGCCTTCGTCTCTGGCTCCGGCTTCACCGCCGAGCAGGCGGGGCTGGCCATGGGCTTCACCGGCGTCTCCGGGCTTGCCTCCAAGTTCGCGTGGGGCTGGCTCCTGGGACGCGGCTCGATTCGCGTGCTCGCGCTCATCGCGTTCGCCCTCGCGGGGGGCGGCACGCTGCTCCTGCTGGCCGCCACGGCGGCAGCCTCGATGCCGGTCCTCGTGGTCGCCTTCGTCCTCTGGGGGTGCGGCTTCGGAGGGGTGACGCCGGTCTCCGAGTACATGTGGGGGGCCTACTTCGGCAGGCGCCACCTCGGCGCCGTCCGAGGGGCGGCCGTGCCTGCGCAGGTCGGCGCGACGGCCCTCGGACCGCTGCTCGTGGCCCTGGCCTTCGACGCCGCCGGTTCATACCGCATGGCATTCGCCGGCATGGTCGCGGTCTACGCCCTCGGCGCGCTGGTGGTCGCGGGGATGCCGGCGTCTCCGTTGTTGAAGCGCAGTTGAGGTACCCCTCGGACGGGCGCCCCAGGCGGCTCGAGGGCTGCCGGAAACTGATTACAGTCCTCACCAGTTCATTGACCGCATCTTCGCGCAGGGCGTACACTGACCCGAACATTCAGCGGAGCGGCGGGAACTCCAATGAAGTGGCGTACCTCGTACTAGCACAACTCAACGGACCCCACCGACCGGTGGGGTTCGTGCGTATCTGGGCCCCCCGGCTTCGGATGGCGCGAGGCGTACTTCAACGGCTCCCCGGCGCACCGGCAGCGCGTTCCCCACGCGCACGTTGCTCAGGCGCATAGAGCGACCGACAGGTTGACCACCCTCGGATCGACGCATCGAACGGGAGCCGCCAGCGTGACCACCCTTGAACCTCGCATCAACATCGAGCGCGCCCTCGCCTCGTCGCCCGTCCAGCGCAAGTCGCTGGAGCAGGTGTGGGGCTTCGACGACGTTGCCATCGTCCCCGGAGCCGTGACCACCAACCCCGAGCTCGTCGAGCTCTCGCTCCAGCTCGGGGACCGCGAGTTCAGCCTCCCGATCCTCGCCTCCTCGATGGACGCGGTCGTCGATGTCGACTTCGCCGTCGCGATGTCCGAGCGCGGAGGCGTCGGCGTCCTCCACCTCGAGGGCGTGCAGACGCGCTACGAGGACCCCAAGGCCGCCCTCGCCGAGATCGCCGCGGCCTCCCTCGATGACTCCACGGCGGTCATCCAGCGCATCTACCAGGAGCCGATCAAGGACCACCTCGTCGCCCAGCGCATCGAGGAGATCAAGCGCCGCGGTGGCGTCGCGGCCGTCTCCGCCGCCCCGCAGAACACCAAGCGCCTCGCGCCGATCGCGAAGGAAGCGGGCGTCGACGTCTTCGTCGTCGCCTCGACGGTCACGACCGCGCGCCACGTCTCGCGCTCCCTCAAGGGCCTCCGCCTCGATGAGCTGGTCGAGCAGATGACCGGCGTACCGATCCTCGTCGGCAACACGGTCGACTTCCAGGCCACCCTCGAGCTGATGGAAACGGGCATCCACGGCGTGCTCGTCGGCGTCGGCCCGGGCGCCGCGTGTACCTCTCGAGAGGTGCTCGGGGTCGGGATGCCGCAGGTGTCGGCGACCATCGACACGGCCTACGCCCGTGACATCTACCACGAGCAGACCGGGCGCTACGTCCCGATCATCACCGACGGCGGCTTCCGCACCGGTGGCGACATCTCGAAGGCGATCGCCGCGGGCGCCGATGCCGTCATGGTGGGCTCGCCGTTCGCGGGCACCATCGGCGCGCCGGGCCTCGGCTACCACTGGGGCATGGCCACCCCGAGCGCCGTCCTCCCTCGAGGCGTGCGCGTGCAGGTCGGCCAGCAGCGCACTCTCGACAAGCTCCTGTTCGGCCCCACCTCGAGGACGGACGGCACCGAGAACCTGATCGGCGCGCTCAAGACCTCGATGGCGACCTGCGGCGCCCTCACCATCTCGGAGTTCCACGACGCCCGCATGGTGATCGCCCCGGCGATCAAGACCGAGGGCAAGATCTACCAGATCGCCCAGGGCCGCGACCGCTAGGTCACCTCGGCATCCCGGACAACCACAGGGGCGAGCCGAACGGCTCGCCCTTGCTGTTCGTGAGGCCAGTCGGCAGCTCGACGGCCTAGGCGAATCGGATCAGCACCGAGGCGAGGTGCGTGATCGCGCCGGTCGCGGGACTGCTGTCGAACACCTGCACGTGGCCCGGGCTCCCCGACGCGCCCGCCGCAAACGCCACGGTGCCGCTGAACGGACCGGGCTGACCGAGCGCCGCCGTGACAGCGGCCGTCGACGTGCCGACCACGGTGTTCGAGGAGTCGCGCACCTCGATCGTGAGCTGGTTGTGCTGGGTCGCCCGCCCCCAGCCCGTGACGATGAGCGGACTCGTCACCGACGCACCGTTCGTCGGCGCCGAGATGCGAATCACCTCGGTGTCACAACCGAGCAGGCCACACAGTCGCGCACGGAACAGCGTTACGAGGGCCACCAGCACTCCGAGGCTCAGCCAGCGCGTCCACTTCCCTGTCATGTCCGACCTCCTGTCTCACTGACGTTGCAGGCCTGAGGGTACCCCGGCAGCACCTCGACGACCCGACGCTCGTCGACGGCGCTCGCGATGAGGTCACCCGCATCGAGGTGGCTTGTGAATCTTGTAAGTGCTCACTCATCATGTTAGTAAGAGTTAGTTAAGTTTGATTAGCTTGTGAGACTCATCGAGCACTTGAAACGCGGGTGGCACTATGCACAGTCGATCGGGCACGACGGGCACCGAGGATCCGAGGCGCGCGGGACCGCACCTCCCGGACGACGGCCTCGATGAAGCGGCGCGCGCGTGCAGCATCGGCTCCCACGAGCCGGGAGGCACCGCGATCCTCCTCGTCAGCCACGGGTCGCACTCGCCGGTCTGGCGCCACGCGCTCCTCGATGTGCAGGCGGACACCGCCGAGGACCTCCTCCGGCTCCCCGGCGTGCGCCAGGTGCGCTCGGCCTTCATGGAGTACACCGAGCCCTCGATCGCCAGCCAGCTGCGGGCGCTCGACGAGGCGCGCGTGGCCACGGTGCTGATCGTGCCCCTGCTCCTCACGATCAGCGACCACAGCTACGACGACATCCCGGTCATCTGCGGCGTGCGAGACGACGCCACGATCGCCGCACGGCTGGCGCGAGAGCACATCGAGACGTACCGCGCGCAGGCCCACCTCGTGTTCGCGCCCCTCCTCGACTTCTCCCAGCTGGTCGAGCGGAACCTCGCGCGACGCCTGGCGCCGCTGCTGCCCGCGCGTGACACCCTCGGCGCATCCGCCGAGCGGCTGGGGCTGGTCCTCGTCGGCTACGGAAGCGCCGACTTCGATCGCGAGTGGAACCAGTTCTTCGGGAAGATCGACCGCTTCGCCGAGGCGCAGTTGGGCGTCGACGGCTCCGTGCACGCGTGGTGCGGGCACCTCGTGCAGTACAGCGCGCAGCCCACGGTCGAGGCCATCGACGCGATGCTCGCCCGCTACGACCGCGTCGCCCTCGTGCCGATCTTCGTGGCGTATGACCCGATGTTTCACGAGACCATCCTCGGCCGCGCCCTCCAGCAATCGTCGTGCCCGGAGCGAGTCAGCTACAGCTGCACCGCGATCCTGCCCGAGCCCGAGGTCGCGCAGTGGGTTGTGGAGATCGCCGGGGAGATGCTCAACCGCGCCTGAGGCGGCGCGTGGCCACCCCTCGAGTATGCACGCCCGCGCCGAGGGCAACCGCGCGCGTTCCCGGCTAGTACCCCTGCCGCACCTCGACGACGCGGCGTGTGCCCGCGAGGTCCCGGTGGTAGCGCACCTCGAAGTCGGGTTCGCTGTGGGCCTGTTGACCGGTGAGCGCGCTCGTGATCAGGTCGGCGGCGAACGTCGCCTGGCCCGACCCCACCTCCACGAGGACGGCGCGTGGCCCCTCGGCGAGGTGAGTGGGGAGCTGCTCGCACAGCGCGCGGTACAGCTCGAGGCCGTCTGCGCCGCCGTCCACGGCGAGGTGCGGCTCGTGGGAGCGAATCGCCTCGGGCAGCGCCTCCACCTCGTCCGAGGGGATGTACGGGAGGTTTGCGAGCACCACGTCGAGCGGCTCGCCGAGCGGCTCGAGGAGGTTCCCGGTCAGCAGCACCACGCGCTCCTCGAGGCCGAACCGCCGCCGGTTCCTGCCCGCCCACGCCAGCGCCTCGCTCGAGGCGTCGACGGCGAACATCTGCACCTCGAGCGCGTGGTGCGCGACGGACAGCGCCACGGCGCCGGAGCCCGTGCCGATGTCGGCGGCCCGCACGACGCGGCGCGCGCGCGGGTGCTCGTGGATCGCGGCCAGCCCCGCCTCGACCAGCGTCTCTGTCTCGGGCCGCGGCACGAGGCAGCCCGGACCGACCTCGAAGGTGAGCCCGTAGAACTCGCGCCGCCCGAGGATGTAGGCGAGGGGTTCGTGCGCGAGCCGCCTCAAGAGCAGCGCCTCGAACGTCCCGAGGACGGCGGTGTCCGGCACCTCGGCCCCCGAGGCGAGCACGCGGACGCGGTCCCACCCGGCGGCCTCGGCGTAGAGGAGCTCCGCCTCGAGGCGCCCCTCGTCGAGGTCGTCGGCGGCGCGCGCCGCGACGAGCTGGCGCGCCGCCTCGAGCAGCCGCCCGCTAATCCGAGGTGGCATATCGCTGCTTTCCAACTGCTAGTGTCCGGCCGACTCTCGAAAGGCGATGGGGGACCACAATGTTCAGTCCTGAAGTCTCGGAGCAACTGAAGTACTACGTCTATAGACTCATAGACCCACGGAATGGTGAGACCTTCTACGTAGGCAAGGGCCGAGACAACCGAGTCTTCGCTCACGTGAACGACGAGCTCCGCACTGATGACGAGGACGCAGCAACCGCGAAGCTCCGCCGGATCAGACAAGTCCGCCTCGCGGGTTTCGAGGTGGGCCACGTGATACACCGGCACGGTCTGGACGAAGCGGCCGCATTCGAAGTCGAGGCTGCCCTTATCGACGCCTACCCAGCAGCCACGAACATCGCGGGCGGACTGAACTCAGACTCTCGTGGACCGATGCACTCCAAGGAGATCATCGAGCGGTACGAAGCGAAGCCAGCAGTCTTCTCGCACAGCGCAGTCCTCATCACGATCAACCGATCCGCGATGGATCGAACAACATATGAGGCCGTGCGTTACGCATGGAAGATCGACCCCCAGAAGGCTCGCCGGTGTGAGCTCGTCTTGGCGGTTCAGCAAGGTCTGATCATCGAAGCGTTTGTAGCCGACGAGTGGCTGGAGGCAACCACCGCGAACTTCCCTGGCACTAACGAAGACCGCCCGGGACGGTGGGGGTTCGTAGGTCACCTCGCACCTGAGTCCATCGCAGCAGAGTACCGACGACGGCGGGTGCCCGACCGTAAGCGTGGCCAAGCCAACCCGGTCAGGTACGTCCCCAAAGGTGGTTTCGTACCGATCTCATGAAGTCAGGGTCTACACGCCCGCGGCCTGGAGGAGGCGCGCCTGCTCGTCGACGGCGACCGCCTCGATCAGCGGGTCGAGCTCGCCGTCCATCACCCGAGGCAGGCTGTGCAGCGTGAGGTTGACGCGGTGGTCGGTCACACGGTCCTGCGGGTAGTTGTACGTCCGGATCTTCTCGGCGCGTTCCGCCGTGCCGACCTGTGCCTTGCGCGCGCCGGCCTGCTCGGCGGCCTGCTTCGCGCGCTCCAGCTCGTAGATCCGAGCGCGCAGGTGCGCCTCGGCCTTGGCCCGGTTCTTGGCCTGCGACCGCTCGTCCTGGCACACCACCACGATGCCCGTCG
>JADLFF010000110.1 GCA_020845735.1 Dehalococcoidia bacterium | reverse complement strand
CCCGACAGGTTGAAGAGGACCACGCGCTGCTCGCCGCGGTCGCGGGCCTCGAGGGCTTCGTCGATCGCCGAGCGGATCGCGTGGGCCGACTCCGGGGCGGGGACGATGCCCTCGGTGCGAGCGAACTGCACCGCGGCCTCGAACACCGAGAGCTGCTGGTGCGCCACCGCCTCGATGTGTCCCTCCTCGTGGAGCTGGCTGATGAGGGGTGCCATGCCGTGGTAGCGGAGGCCGCCGGCGTGGATCGAGGGCGGCACGAAGGTGTGGCCGAGCGTCGCCATCTTCACCATCGGGGCGAGCTCCGCCGTGTCACCGAAGTCGTAGGCGTACACACCCTTGGTCAGCGTGGGGCACGAGGCGGGCTCGGCAGCCACGAATCGAATCGTGCGGCCGCCGGTCAGGCGCTCGCGCATGAAGGGGAACGCGAGGCCGCCGTAGTTGGAGCCGCCTCCCACGCAGCCGATGACGACATCGGGGTACTCGCCGGCCATCTCCATCTGGGCGATGGCCTCCTGCCCGATGATCGTCTGGTGCATGAGCACGTGATTGAGCACGGACCCCAGGGCGTACTTCGTGTCATCGTGGGTGGCGGCGTCCTCCACCGCCTCGGAGATCGCGATGCCCAGCGATCCCGTCGAGTCGGGATCGCTGGCCAGGATCGCGCGTCCGGCGTTGGTGTCGGGGCTGGGGCTGGGCACGACGGAGCCGCCGTAGAGGTTCATGAGGGCCTTGCGGTACGGCTTCTGCTCGAATGAGACGCGCACCATGTAGACCTTGAGCTCGATGCCGAACATCTGGCACGCGTAGGACAGCGCCGAGCCCCACTGGCCGGCGCCGGTCTCCGTGGCGATGCGTCGAACGCCCTCCTGCTTGTTGTAGTAGGCCTGCGCGACCGCAGTGTTGACCTTGTGGGAGCCCCCAGGGCTCACCCCCTCGTACTTGTAGTAGATGTGAGCAGGAGTCTGGAGCGCTCGCTCGAGGCCGCGCGCGCGGATCAGGGGCGACGGGCGGTAGCTGCGGTAGACCTCGAGGACCGGTTCAGGGATGTCGATCCAGCGTTCGGCCGACACCTCCTGCTGGATGATCCCCATCGGGAAGAGCGGTGCGAGGTCGGCGGGACCGAGCGGCTGCCGCGTGCCCGGGTGGAGCGCCGGCGGCGGCGGGCTCTTGAGGTCGGCAACGATGTTGTACCAGCGCGTCGGCAGCGCGCTCTCCTCGAGGAAGTACTTGTACTGGTCTGGCACTCGCCGGCTCCTGGTTCATCGCAGGCTGGATTCGCGAGGTGCGTCGGGTCGCACGCGCACCCGGCGGCACGATAGCGCGGCCGCCACGAGACGGAAGGGACCAGGAGCCCCTTTCGTCAGGGCGAGAGGCACCTGCTCCGCGTGAGCGGCACTCGCCGCAGTATCTCATCCATGCGGTCTCAGTTCGGGGCCGGGCCTGGCGGGAGCGCGCACAGCGGGTCCTCGCCGAGGTAGTTGCCCGACACGCCCATGGCCCGCGCGCGCGAGCCGCCGCAGAGGTCGGCGAACGAGCAGCGGCCGCACCGGCCCTCGAGGAGGGACGGGTCGCGCAGGGACGTGAACAGCCTCGAGGTGCGGTAGACCTCGGCGAGGTCATCCTGGCGGACGTTTCCGGCCGGCACCTGGAGGAACCCCGACGGGCAGATGTTCCCGAGGTGGTCGATGAACATGAATCCCTTGCCGTCGTTCACGCCGCGCGTCTGGACGCCCGTCGGTGCCTCGCGGAGCTGGTAGCCGGCGCCCGTCAACCGGACCGGCCCACCGCCCGAGGACCGGGCGCGGAGCAGCATCGTGCGGCGGAACTGGGGGGCCGCGGTGGTGCGCACGGTGAACGAGGAGGTCTCGGAGAGCTGTGCGAGCCACTCCCACGACGCCTCCGCCTCTGCCGTGGAGATCATCGTGCTGGCGTCTGCCCGCCCCGTCGGTACGAGGTAGAACACGTTCCAGACGCGGACGTGGTGCGCCTCCATCAGCGCGGCGATGGCCGGCAGCTGGTGCAGGTTGTGCCGCGTGAGCGTCGTTCCCACCTGGACGGGCATCCCGAGCTCGCCGAGGTACCCGAGCGTCGTCATCGCGCGAGCGAACGTGCCGGGGACCCGGCGGAAGCTGTCGTGGGTCTCCTCGTCGGCGCCATCGAGGCTGATGTGGATCATCGAGACGCCCATGTCGCGCAGGCGCTCGAGGCGTTCGCGCGTCACGAGGTTGGTCGTCGTCGGCGACACTGCGACGCGCAGCCCGCGACCGATCGCGTACTGGGTGAGCTCGAAGAGATCGGGGCGCATCAGGGGGTCGCCGCCCGTGAGCACGAGGACCGGCGGGGCGAGCGCGGCGAGCGCGTCGATGACGCGGAACGCCTCGGCGGTGGTGAGCTCATCGGGGTGCCGCCGGGGCTGCGCCTCCGCTCGGCAGTGCACGCACGCGAGGGCGCACGACCGTGTGAGTTCCCACGCGACGGTGAACGGCCGCTCGTTGAAGTCGACGGAGAGCAACTCGGGCTTCGGCCGTGGCGAGGCGCCACGCGCCCCGCCGTGCACCCCCGTCGGATGGACGCGTGCAGGCTGCTCGGCGGTCACCATCTCGAGCTCCTTGCTAGTTGGCGGCAACCGGCTGCGCGGCCGCGACGCCGCGCGCCACCTCGTCGTCGGTCAGGTAGCAGAGGGGATCCATGCCCCAGGTGTCGCCCGTGGTCGCCTCGGCGCGGGAGCGGAAGTTGCCGTTGCACACATCGAGGAAGGCGCACGACTGGCAGCGCTCCGGGAGGAGCGTCGTGCGCGCTCGCAACTGGCGGACCAGCTCGGGCGGCTCGTCCCGGTAGATCTCGCTGAACTTGCGCTCGCGGATGTTCCCCAGGGAGCGCCACCGCCAGAACTGGTCGGCGTAGACCTCACCGTTCGAGGCCACACAGGCGATCGAGCGGCCCGAGCCATTCCCGCCGTTCCAGCTCAGAAGCTGGTGGACGCTCGCGCCGCGGTCAGGGTTGGTCCGTGCGAGGTGCAGCGAGATGTAGGCGGCGTCGGCGTGGTTGTCCGCCGTCAGCACGTCGGGGTGGAAGCCCCGCTCCGCGAGGTCTCGCGTGCGATCGAAGATGATGTCGAGGGACTCGCGCGTCTCCTCGGACGTGGGTGCGAAGCCCTTGAGGCGCGCACCGCGGCCGGTTGGCGCCAGGTGGTAGATGCAGAGTCGCGGCACGTTGCGCTCGGCCATGAGGTCGAAGAGCCAGGGGAGGTCGGCGCGGTTCGCCCGGGTGAGGGTGAAGCGGAGGCCCACCTTCAGCCCGGCCGCTTTGCACGCCTCGATCGCCGCCATCGAGGCGTCGAAGGCGCCCTTCATCCCGCGGAACCGGTCGTGCGTCTCCGGTCGCCCATCGATGCTGATGCCGACGTAGGAGATGCCGACCGCGGCGAGCTTCGTCGCGACGTCCGGTGTGATGAGCGTGCCGTTGGTCGAGATCACCACGCGCATGCCCCGGGATCGGGCGTGGGCGGCCACCTCGAGGAGGTCATGGCGCCGCAGCGGCTCGCCGCCCGAGATGAGCAGCACGGGGGACCCGAGGTCCGCGAGGTCATCGACCATCGCGAACGCCTCGGCGGTGGAGAGCTCATCCTCATAGTCGACGTCGTGGGAGTCCGTGTAGCAGTGGGCGCAGTGGAGGTTGCACGTGCGCGTCGACGTCCACACGACCACCGGTCGCTTGTCCTCCGAGTAGTGGAGGAGGTGCGACGGGAGCTTCGCGCTGTGCCTTCCGTAGCGGAGGGCGTCTCCCTCGGTGACCTCGCCGGTGAGGAGCTGTGAGACGCCGAGCATGCGACCTCGATTCTGCAGCGCGTACCCATGGATGCTACGTACGGCGGCGTCGAGGTGCCTCGGGATCGCGGGGGCGATCCGCCCCTCCGCCGCGAGGTACGCGGAGAGTCCTGCCCGAAAGTCCCCTCAGTTCGGGACGAAGCTCGCCCTCCGAGGGACCGGGCGCGCGCCGGCAGACCCTGCGCTCCCGAGGGCGGACGAGGCGGCGGCGGCGTCGCGCTAGGCGGCCCGCTCGAGGAGTGCGCGCTCCTCCTCGTGCGTGGGGGACGCAGCGGTCGCGCGTTCCTCGGCGTATGCGCGGGCGACGACGGCGACGGACGCGGCGGCGACGAGCGCACCACCAACGACATCGGCGAGGTAGTGCCCGCCGATCGTGAGCGTCGCGACGATCAAGGCGCTGTTGACGAGCAGCGCGGGGACCACCACCAGCCGCATCGGCTTGAGCGCCCAGAGGGTTACGAGCGCCAGTGCCGTGTGGAACGAGGGGAAGCTGATCAGCCCCTGCACGTACGGGACCGGAATGGTGTGCAGCGAGCCATCGCGCAGCGCGTGGAAGTCGGCGAGGTGCCAGCGACCGGCCGCCGGGTCGCGCAGGGCTCCGAGGAGCGCCTCGGGCGGCGCGTGCCACGTGTAGGCGCCGGCGGCGGGCATCAGCGTCGAGACGACGATCACGATCGTCGCCGTGACCGCGAAGAGCAACAGGAACTGCTGGAGGCGATGGAGGTGCCCGCCGGCGGTCAGCGCCACGATGACGAGCGCGGGCTGGATCAGCGAGCTGTGATAGGCCAGTGCCAGCGCGCGCGCGAGTTGCGGCCGCTCCACCACGTAGGCGAGGTGCGCCGTCCAATCGAATCCGAGCGCCCGGTCGAGCGCGGCGAAGCGGGCATCCCACAGCGGGAACGCGAGGGCGATCCCGAGGTAGCTCGAGACCGCGAGCAGCATGGTGAGCAGGACGAGAAAGCCAGCCGCGGCGGCGCCCCCTGCGATGCGCCGGTCGGGCCTCAGGTGTGTGTACACCCACGCGAGGGCGAGCATCCCGCCACTCACGCCGACGAGGAGCGCCGTGTTGGCCATCGGGACGCCGAGGCCCAGCGCGGCCGCCGTGGCGACATCGGCGATGATCGCGATTCCGGCGATCGTCCAGGCAGCCCGCATCGGGCGGTGGCGGCGGCGAGGACCGGAGGCCGCTGGCTGTGCCCTCGGGGTCATTGGTCCACGGTAGGGACACGGCGGAGCGGCACCCACCTCGATGTCCCTGACGACGTGCCGGCGGACCCCCGATGCGCACCTCGGGGTTACCCCCAGGCGAGGGCCTGTCCCGCGCCGGCCGCGAGGGCAACCACGAGCCACGGCGACACGCGCCACACCTGCAGCAGGCCGAACGCCCCGAGGGCCAGCGCCACATCGAGGGGGCCGCCGATCGCGCTCGTCCAGACCGGGTCGTAGAGGGCGGCACCCAGGATGCCGACCACTGACGCGTTCACGCCTCGGAGGGCCGACTGGAAGGCGTCCCGCGCTCGCACGAGGCTCCACAGCGGCAGGGCGCCGACCATCAGCAGGAACGACGGCGCAAAGATCGCACCGAGTGCAATCGCGGCACCCGTGACCCCGCCGGGCGGCACGTCGGACACCGCCCCGAGGTAGGCCGCGAAGGTGAAGAGCGGACCGGGCACCGCCTGGGCCGCGCCGTATCCGGCGATGAAGCTGTCGCGACTCACCCAGTCGGGCACCACCTCGGCCTGGAGCAGGGGCAGCACGACGTGGCCGCCGCCGAACACGAGCGAGCCGACTCGGAAGTAGGTGTCGACCATCGCGACGACGTGGGAGTCGGTGGCACGCCTCGCGAGGGGGAGGGCGACGAGCAGGCCGATGAACGCCACCCAGGCCGCGACCACCAGCGCGCGCGGGATCTGGGCGTGGAGCCGTTCCGCCTCGCGAGGTCCGTCTCCGGCTCGTAACAGCCGCCACCCGAGGAGTCCCGCGACCAGGATCACCGCGATCTGACTGAGGGCTGTCTGCAGACTGAGGATCACCAGCGCCGAGAGGATGGCGATCGTTGCGCGAGGTCTGTCCGGCGCCAGGGAGCGCATCATCCCCCACACCGCCTGTGCCACGATCGCGACGGCCACCACCTTCAACCCGTGCAGCCACCCCGCGTCCGCGAGGTCGAACGAGCTCAACGAGAGGGCGAAGAGGGTCAGCGCCGCCGCCGAGGGCAACGTGAAGCCGAGCCAGGCGACCAGCCCTCCCACCAGCCCCCCGCGGAGCAACCCGATGCCGATGCCGACCTGGCTGCTGGCCGGACCCGGCAGGAACTGGCACAACGCCACGAGGTCGGCGTAGGCCGCATCGGACAGCCAGCGACGACGCTCCACGTACTCGGCACGGAAGTACCCCAGGTGGGCGACCGGCCCGCCGAACGAGGTGAGCCCGAGCCGCGTCGAGACGAGCGCGATCTCCGCGAGGGAGCTGCGCGCAGCGCGCGTGTCGTGCGCCGGCTCCGTCGCCTGTTCCGTCACCCGGGCACTCCTCGCGAGAGCGGTTGATGGTGGCCTCGGCGGCACCTTCCGGCAGAGTAGGTCCCCGGCGCGCTGCGTGAGTCGCGGCGTCCTCCTAGGCTGTAGGTCACGGAGCGTGAGCCCGCTGGCCGCGGGTGGCGACTCGGAGGGAGCCGGCGTCGGTGCTCACGAGGCAAGCCCTGATCGCGTACGTCGCGGCGCTCGCCCTCGTGGCAGTGGTCACCGTGGTGCTCCCGGCGCAGGGGATGTTCCCACCGCGCGCGCTCGGCCTGGCCGAGCAGGATCTGCGCGAGGGACAGGTGCTCGAGGTCGTCGAGCGGAGCACGCGGTCGACTCCCGGCGGCGACATCGTCACCGAGCGCTTCGCCGTCCAGGTGGACGGCGGCCGCGTCGAGGTGCAGCGCACCACCTCGGCGAGCGCGGACCCGGCACTGGCGGTGGCGCCCGGCGACGAGGTGCTCGTGCTCGCCTCACCCGGGCCGGACGGCACCACCTACGGCATCCGTGACCGCGTGCGGCGCGTGCCTGTGATGCAGCTCGCGTTCATCTTCGGGCTGCTGGTCGTGATCGTCGGCGGATGGCACGGCGCGATCTCGCTTGTGGGCCTCGGCGCGACCGTACTGGTCGTCGGGCGCTTCATCGTGCCCGCGATCCTCGCGGGGCGCGACCCGCTGCTGACGTGCATCGCCGGTGCGCTCGTGATCATGGCGGCCACGCTGACCCTCGGGCACGGTCCGCATCGGCGCACGTGGATCGCGCTGGCATCGACGGCGATCGCGCTCGTCCTCGGTGGGGTGTTCTCGGCATGGGCGGTCGACTTTGCGAGGCTGACCGGGCTGACCGAGGACAGCGTGACCCTCCAGCAGCTGGCCGGCAGCCTCGATGTGCGGGGGCTGCTCCTCGGCGGGATCATCCTCGGTGCGGTCGGCGTGCTCGATGACGTCACGACGACGCAGGCAGCCACCGTGTTCGAGCTGCGCGAGGCGAATCCCGGGCTCTCGCCTCGCGAGCTGTTCTCGCGCGGCATGAACGTCGGTCGTGAGCACATCGCCGCGACGACGAACACGCTGCTGCTCGCCTACGCAGGGTCGGGCCTGCCGCTCCTCGTGATCCTCGCGGCGCAGGACCTGCAGCCGGGGATCCTCGTCTCGTTCGACGCGCTCGCGACCGAGCTCGTGCGCACGCTGGCCGGCAGCACCGCGATCGTCGCCGCGGTGCCGATCACGACCGCCCTCGCGGCGCTGGATGCCGGGCGCGACCGTGACGGCACGCGGCGTCGAGGCGAGCCGGTGGCTAGCGCGTCGCCCTCGCCGCGCTGAGGGCTGCGAGGAGCTCGGCCGCCCGGCTGTCGTCCGCCAGCTCCTCGAGGGAGAGGCGCGCACGGCGGCGCCAGTTCGGGTGCTCGTGCGTGGTGCCCGGCAGGTTCTGCGCATCGCGTGCGCCCAGCAGATCGTCCAGGCTGACGAGGACGAGGTCCGCCTCGCTGCGGCCCAGCCAGTCGAGGCACGCGCGGAGCAGCCTCGGGCGGTCCGCATCCGCCACGCCGAGGAACCGCGCGAGCGCGGACACCAGCGACGCCCGCTCCTCGAGGGCGGCGTGGCTCTCCTCGGCGTACCCCAGCTCGCGCAGGAGCTCGATGTCGCGCCCCGCGCTCCAGCCCTCGAACGTGGGCATGTCGTGGGTGTTCGGCGACGCCGCTGCGAGCCGCGGCGGAGGAGGCAGCGTGCGCCGGCGCTGCGGCGACGCCTCGTACTGCACGACGTAGGACCCTCCGACGTGGTGCCGCCGCATCGCGCCGCGGACGGCCGCGGGGACCGTGCCCAGGTCCTCGCCGATGACGGTGGCGCGCGCGCGATGCGACTCGAGACAGAGGATTGCCCAGGCCTCGTCCGGGTGCTGGTGGACGTACGTGCCCTCGGACGCCGAGGCGTTGCGCGGAATGACGTACAGCCGGTGCAGTCCCATGACGTGGTCGACGCGCAGGACGCCGGCAAACCGGAGGTGCGCACGCACGCTCGCGCGGAAGTACTCGTAGCCGTTCCGGCGCGCAGCCTCCGGGTGCGGAGGCGCGAACTGCCAGTTCTGGCCGCCGATGAACAGGCTGTCGGGCGGTGCGCCCGTATCGAGGGCGTCGGCGAAGGAGTCGGCGTAGCGCCACGCATCGAACCCCTCACGGTGCGTGCCGAGCGGCAGGTCGAGGTAGAGACCGCGGCCCCCGTTGCGCGCGTGCCCCGCGAGGTCCCCCAGCTGCGCGTCGAGGGCGCACTGGGCGTAGAGGTGCAGGCGGTACGTGTCGGCGTCGACGTCGGCGTCTGCGAGCACGCCGTCGCGCGCGGCAGCCGGCCAGTCCCGCCAGTCGGCGCCGAGGTGGGTGCGCGCGCCGCGAAACCGTGCGTACGCCTCGAGGTCCGGGCGCGCGCGGGCGAAGCGCTCGAGGTCCGCACGCCGGGGACCCTGCCACGCCTCGAGCGCGCACGCGTCGAGCACCGGCGCAAGCGCTCGGTCGACCGCGGCGTAGTCGACGTACGGCCCCGGCGGCCCCGGCGTGACTCCGAGCACGCCTCGCAGGAGAGTGGCAGCCCTCGGGCTGGCCGCCTCGGGGAGCGCGCGCAGATCGAGGAACAGCTCGTCCCACGCCACGCGGCTGATCGGTGAGTACGGGCTCACCCCTCGAGGGTCATCGTGATAGGTCGCGAGCAGGGGGAGCGTGCCGACCGTCGCCCCTCCGAGGGCGCGCGCCCAGTCGAGCAGCCGCCGCAGATCGCCGAGGTTCCCGATCCCCGCGCTGCGTTCCGAGTGCAGCGAGTACAGGGGCGCGAACACACCGGCGGCCGGGCGCGCATCGGGTGGGCGATACGCCTGGCGCGGCGCGGCGATCACAAGCCCGCGGCCCTCGATGGTGCTGGCGCCCGCGCTCAGACGGAGCGCGACCTCGTGGTAGCCGAGCGCGAGGCGCGGCAGCGACAGGCGCCGCACGACGAAGGCCTGTGCGTTCACGTCGATGCGCCGGGTGATGCGCGCTCGCCCGACGGGCACCTCGAGGTGACGTCGCTCGCCGGACTCCGAGGTGAGCGCCACCTCGATGTGCGACGGCCGCAGGCCGGCCGGGAGCCGCAGGTCGAGGGCGCCGCGACCGTCCCACGCGACGGCGACCGGCTCCATGATCTCGCTCCAGCGCGCGCGCTCGCTGTCCCGGAGCCGTTGAGTGGCATCGTCCCCCTCCGCGCCGAGGGCTCCCAGCGCCGCGAGCACGGCTCGCAGGACCGCAGTGGACACGCGGCGGGGCGCGCCTCGGAAGTCCTCGTACGCCGCCGCGACGCCGTGAAACTCCGCCAGCCGTACGAGCGCATCCTCGTGATCCTGGGCGGTCATCGAGGGAGTCCCGATCGCGGTAGCTGGTGCAGCAATGGGAGAATCCGAGGATGAAGTCGCTCGGAGAGATGGACCGCTGGCTGTTCAACGAAGGGCGCCACAGCGCCCTGTACGAGGTGCTGGGCGCGCACGTCGAGGAGGACGCGACGCACTTCGGTGTCTGGGCGCCCACCGCGCGCGCCGTGCAGGTCGTCGGTGACTTCGATCGCTGGGGCGCCGGCGGGCACTACCTCCACCCCAGCGAGGCCGGGGTGTGGACTGGCACGGTGAACGGCGCGCGCGTCGGGCATCGATACAAGTTTCGCCTGTTCGACGCTGCAGGCCACCCGCTCCCCGACAAGCTGGATCCGATGGCCTTCGCGACCGAGCTGCCGCCCGCGACTGGCGGCGTGATCGCCAACCTCGAGCACGCCTGGGGCGACGATCGCTGGATGGCCGGTCGGCGCGAGCGGAACGCCCTCGATGCTCCGATCTCCATCTACGAGGTGCACCTCGGATCGTGGCGCGCTCCGGCGGACTACCGAGGCCAGGCGGAGCCCCTCGCGCGCCACGCGCGCAACCTCGGGTTCACGCACGTCGAGCTGCTGCCGGTCATGGAGCACCCGTTCTACGGCTCGTGGGGCTACCAGACCACCGGATACTTCGCGCCGACCGCGCGGTACGGCTCCCCCGAGGACTTCATGTACCTCGTGGACACGCTGCACCAGCACGGGATCGGCGTCATCCTCGACTGGACGCCCGCGCACTTCCCCGATGACCCGCACGGCCTCGGGTTGTTCGACGGGACACACCTGTACGAGCACGCCGACCCTCGGCGCGGCCGCCACCCCGACTGGGACACGCTGATCTTCAACTACGACCGCCACGAGGTGCGCTCGTTCCTGCTGTCGAGTGCGTGCTTCTGGCTCGACCGCTACCACGTCGATGGGCTGCGCGTCGACGCCGTCGCGTCCATGTTGTACCTCGACTACTCCCGGCGCGAGGGTGAGTGGCTGCCCAACGAGTCGGGCGGGCGCGAGAACCTGGGCGCGATCCGCTTCCTCCGCGAGCTGAACGAGACCGTCTACCGCCGCTTCCCCGATGTGCAGACCTACGCCGAGGAGTCCACCGCCTGGCCGATGGTCTCGCGACCGACCTCGGTGGGTGGCCTGGGGTTCGGCCTGAAGTGGGACATGGGGTGGATGCACGACACCCTCGCCTATTTCGAGCGCGACCCTATCCATCGCGCGCATCATCATCGCGAGCTCACGTTCCGCTCGATCTACGCGGGCACCGAGAACTTCGTGCTGCCGCTGTCGCACGACGAGGTGGTGCACGGGAAGCGGTCGCTGCTGGGGAAGATGCCGGGCGACGAGTGGCAGCGCTTCGCGGAGTTGCGTACGCTCCTCGGATACCAGTTCGGGACGCCGGGCAAGAAGCTGCTGTTCATGGGCACCGAGCTGGCGCCGGGCGAGGAGTGGTCGCACGAGGAAGTCCTCGACTGGGCGCTGCTCGAGGACGACGCCCGCGCGGGTGTGGCGCGCTGGCTGACGGCACTCAACGAGGTTTACGGCGCGCGTGCGGCCCTCCACGCGAGTGACTGCGGACCCGAGGGGTTCGCGTGGGTGGTCTCGGACGACGCGGCGCAGTCGATCCTGGCGTTCGCGCGGTCCGCCGAGGACGCTGACGCTGTCCTCGTGATTGCGAACCTGACCCCGGTGGTCCGCGACGGGTACCGCCTCGGAGTGCCCGTGCCGGGCGAGTGGGTCGAGATGCTCAACAGCGACGCCATCGAGTTCGGCGGCTCGGGCGTCGATGCCGGTGGACCGCTGAGGACCGAGGACATCGCCTCGCACGGCCGCGCGCAGTCCCTCGTCCTGCGGCTGCCGCCGCTCGCGGTCGTCTTCCTCGCGCCCGCGCGCTGATTGCACGGCCCGGCTACGCCCGGAGGAGCTGCTCGTAGACCTCGAGGTAGCGCCGCGCGGGCGTCTTCCACGACCAGTCGTGCTGCATCCCTCGGCGCTGCAGGGCCTGCCGTCGAGCCGGCACGTGCCACGCCCGCACCGCCCGGCGGAGCGCATCGAGGACGGCGGCGGCATCGACGCGCGAGGCGACGAATCCGTTCCCTCCCGAGGGGCCTGAGGCACGCCCGCCTGAGGTGGCCACGCTCGCCGTGACGCGCTGCCAGCGCGCGCGGTCGTCATCGATGACTGTGTCCACCAGGCCCCCGACCGGCGTGACCACCGGGATGGTGCCGTACGCCATCGCCTGCATCTGGGTGAGACCGCAGGGCTCGAAGCGACTGGGCATCAGCAGCAGGTCGCTGCCGGCGAACATCCGATGCGCCAGGCCCTCGTTGAAGTCCTCGGTGAAGCGCATCACATCGGGGAACGCGCCGGCCAGCATCGAGGCGCGCTCGGCCAGCACTCGATCGCCCGACCCGAGGAGGATGAGCCGCGTACCGAGGCGGGGCAGCTCCGGGACCGCGGCCAGCGCCAGGTCCACACCCTTCTGCTCTGCGAGGCGGGTCACCATCATCACGATCGGGCCGCCCGAGTCGTCCCAGCCGACATCCGCGAGCAGGCGGGCACGATTCGCGGCGCGCATGCTGAGGGCCAGCGGTCCGAAGCGCGCCTCGATGTGCGGGTCGTGCAACGGGTCCCACGAGGCACTGTCGATGCCATTGAGGATGCCGGCCAGCGCCGGTCCTCGGTCGCGCAGCACGTCATCCAGCCCGAAGCCGTCCTCGGGGCGCAGGATCTCGCGCGCGTAGTTGGGGCTGACGGCAATGACCCGCTGCGCGAGGCGGACGCCGCCCTGCAGCGCGTTGCAGTCGTAGCCGCGGAGGTAAGCGCCTGTCGACACGGGGAGCCGGTCGAGCCATCCGCCATCGGTCACGCCCTGGTACGCCAGGTTGTGAATCGTCAGCACCGAGGGCGGTGCGGACGTGAGCATCCCCAGCGCGGGCGAGGTGTGCCAGTCATTGAGGTGCAGCACATCGGGACGGGTTGCCTCGGTGAGCGCGGCAACAGCGGCAGAGAAGGCGAAAAAGCGCTGGATGTTGTCCGGCCAGCCCTCGCCCGTCGCGGGGTCGTTGTAGGGGTGAGGCCTCGCGATCCCGGGGACATCGAGGAGCGTCACGCGGCCGTACGCCTCGGTGACGCCCGAGCGGGCACGGGCCGTGCCGACCCACTGCGGGACATCGAGGGGGCGCACGTCCTCGTCACGCAGGGCCAGCGAGGTGTAGTCGGGGAGCACGACGTCCACGTCGTGACCGAGGGCGCGCAACTCGCGCACGAGGCCGGCGGACGCCTCGCCGAGGCCCCCGACGCGCGTCAGCGGGACCAGCTCTGCGGTCGCGAAGAGGACCCTCACGGCGCCTCCAGCACGAGGACCGACCACCCCGGGGCGTCGATCGCGCTGCCTCGGAGGGCCGTGGGGAGCTGCGCGGGGTGCGCGGAATCGAGGACCACGGACCACTCGAGTGCTGCGAGCGCGCCGGGCACGCTGAACGCGCGGGGCTCCTCGCGTGCGTTGAACAGGCAGAGAAAGCGGCGGTCCGAGAACTCCGCGGGCGAGGCACCGGCCGGGTCGACCGCACCCCGGAGGTAGACCGCGATGGCAGGCGGCTCCGCGGTGTGCCAGTCCTCGGGCTGCATCGGTGCGCCGTCCGGGCGGAACCACTCGATGTCGCCCAGGTCCTCGACCGGCTTGCCGTTCGGCTCGTCCTCGCGGAACCAGTGTCGGCGGTGGAACGCGTGGTGCTGCCGGCGGAACTCCGAGAGCCGCGCGACGAACCTCAGCAGCTCGTGGCTCGTCTCGGTCCAGTCGAGCCACGACAGCTCGTTGTCCTGGCAGTACGCGTTGTTGTTCCCGTGCTGCGTGCGTCCCAGCTCGTCGCCCCCGAGGAGCATCGGGGTGCCCTGCGACAGGAACAGCGTGGTGAGGATGGCCCGAGCGCGCCGCGCGCGCCGCTCACCGACCGCCTGGTCGGCCGTGGGCCCCTCCGCGCCGGAGTTCCACGAGCGGTTGTCGTTGTGCCCGTCGTTGTTGCCCTCGAGGTTGGCGTCGTTGTGCTTGTGGTCGTAGGCCACGAGGTCGGCGAGCGTGAAGCCATCGTGGGCCGTGATGAAGTTGATGCTGGCCGAGGGCCGGCGGCCCGTGTTCGCGTAGAGGTCCGCGCTGCCCGTGAAGCGGCGCCCGAAGTCCGAGAGGGTGCCGCCCCCACCTCGCCAGAAGTCGCGGAGGGTGTCGCGGTACTGGCCGTTCCACTCGGACCACAGCGGAGGGAAGTTCCCCACCTGGTAGCCGCCCTCGCCGAGGTCCCACGGTTCCGCGATGAGCTTCACCCTCGAGATCACCGGGTCCTGCTGCACGATGTCGAAGAAGGCGGAGAGGCGGTCGACATCGTGGAGCTCGCGTGCCAGCGTGGCCGCGAGGTCGAAGCGGAACCCGTCGACGTGCATCTCGGTGATCCAGTAGCGCAGGCTGTCCATGATCAGCTGGAGCACGTGCGGATGGCGCATGTTGAGGGTGTTGCCGGTCCCCGTGTAGTCGACGTAATTCGCGCGGTCCTCAGCGAGCCGGTAGTAGGCGGCGTTGTCGAGGCCGCGGAAGCAGAGGCTGGGCCCGAGGTGGCCGCCCTCGGCGGTGTGGTTGTAGACCACATCGAGGATCACCTCGATGTTCGCCGCGTGCAGCGCGCGGACGGCCTCCTTGAACTCGCGGACCGCGTCGCCCGGGCGCCTTGTCGAGGCGTAGGCCGCGTGCGGCGCGAAGTAGCCGATCGTGTTGTAGCCCCAGTAGTTGGTGAGGCCTCGCGCGACGTGGTCCCGCTCCGGGATGAAGTGCTGGATCGGCAGGAGCTCGAGCGCGGTCACCCCGAGGCGCTGGAGGTGCTCGATGACCGCCGGGTGGGCCAGCGCCGCGAACGTCCCGCGCTGGTGCGGCGGGATCGCCGGGTGCCGCTGCGTGAGGCCTCGCACATGCGCCTCGTAGATCAGGGTGTGGTGCAGCGGCGTCCGAGGCGGGCGGTCGTGGCCCCAGTCGAAGAAGGGCGCCGAGACCACGCTCCGAGGGATGAACGGCGCGCTGTCCTCGGCGTTTGCGCGCGAGGGGTCCTTCTGGTCGTGGCCGTAGACGGCCGGGACCCAGCGCACCTCACCCTCGATTGCGCGCGCATAGGGGTCGAGGAGCAGCTTCTGAGGGTTGCCGCGGAGGCCCTCAGCAGGCGCCCATGGCCCGTGGACGCGGAAGCCGTAGCGTTGCCCGGGGCCGACGCCGGGCAGGTAGCCGTGGTGGCAGTACGCGGTGACCTCGGGGAGGCGAATGCGTTCCTCACGGCCTCGGTCGTCGAACAGGCAGACCTCGACGAACTCCGCGACCTCCGAGAAGACCGCGAAGTTCGTGCCCTGCCCGTCCCACGTGGCTCCGAGGGGATACGGCTCGCCGGGGCGAATCGAGACGGTCATGGTCGAGCCCGTAGCGGCTGGCGGTGCATCGGCTGGTCCTCGGAGGCTGCTCGGAGCTGCCGACGTGAGGCGCGCGCCCACGCGCCTTCGCTACGCCGGGATATGTCTGGAACCCACTGTCGGACGCGCGCAGACTCGCGGTCAATCGGCGTTCCCCGGAGCGCCCGCCGGCGCGGAATACGAGACGTAAAGCACCTCGCGAGGCGTTTCCCGGGAGTTCCCTCCGTCCACGCGGGGCGCAGAGGCAGTACGTTCACGCTAACGACGAGGTGCAGCCGTACTCCTGCGAGGAGCTACGCGTGAACGAGTATCCCGATGGCGGCGGTCCGCGGACGCTCGCGATGGTGCTGGCTGGCGGGGAGGGCCGGCGGCTCCATCCCCTCACCGTCGACCGCGCCAAGCCTGCGGTGCCCTTCGGAGGGCACTACCGGCTGATCGACTTCGCGCTGTCGAACCTTGTCAACGGTGGCTTTCGCCGGATCGTGGTGCTGACGCAGTACAAGAGCCACAGCCTCGGCCTGCACATCGCGATGACGTGGCGCCTCTCGCCGCTCCTCGGGAACTTCGTGACGGCCGTGCCGGCGCAGATGCGGCAGGGTCCGAGGTGGTTCCTTGGCTCCGCGGACGCGATCTTCCAGAACCTCAACCTGATCGACGACCACAAGCCCGAGCACGTCCTGGTGTTCGGCGCGGACCACATCTATCGCATGGACCCCCGCCCGATGCTCGCGCAGCACATCGAGAGCGGGGCGTCCGTCACGATTGCCGCCATCCGCGTGCCGCGCACGCAGGCGAGCGCCTTCGGTGTGATCGAGACCGGCAAGAGCACGCGCATCGAGTCGTTCCGCGAGAAGCCCTCGGACCCCGCGGGGCTGCTGGACTCGCCGGACGAGTCGTTCGTCTCGATGGGGAACTACATCTTCACCACCGAGGCGCTGCTGGACCTGCTCCACGCAGACGCGCTGGACGAGCACTCGAAGCACGACGTGGGTGGCGACCTTGTGCCGCGCCTGGTCGCCGGAGGGGACGCGCACGCCTACGACTTCTCGAAGAACGTCGTGCCCGGCGAGGCCTCAGGCCCGGCGCGCTACTGGCGTGACGTGGGAACCCTCGACGCGTACTACGAGGCCCACATGGACCTCGTGTCTCCGCTGCCCGCGTTCGACCTCTACAACGCCGACTGGCCCGTGCACACGTGGTTCCCGGCGGCGCCGCCGGCCAAGGTGGGAGAGGACCGCGTCTCGGGCCCGTCGAGTGTGAACGACACGATCATGTGCGCCGGCGTGATTGTCTCCGGCGCCTACGTCCACCAGTCGGTGCTGTCGCCCGGGGTCGTGGTTGAGCCGGGCGCACACGTCGAGGGCTCTGTGCTCCTCGATGGCGTGCGCGTGGGCGCCGGAGCGCGCATCAGGCGGGCGATCATCGACAAGAACGTGGTGATCCCCGCCGGCTTCGATGTCGGCGCGGACCCTGCTCGGGACGCCGCGCGAGGGCTGACGATCTCCCCGGCCGGGGTGGCCGTCGCTCGGAAGAAGCAGCAGTTCGAGGACTATATCGGGGCGCGAGCCAGCTCGTAGTAGGCCTGAGCGTACTCGCGGACCATCCGCGACGCCGTCAGGAACGCCCCGAGGCTGCTCCATGACTCGCGCATCCTCGCGATCCACGCATCCGAGGTCCCGGCGCGGCCGTCCGCATAGAACAGCGGAATCACCTCGTGATCGAGCAGGTCGAGGAGCGACGCGGCCTCGAGGTCGTTGCGCACGGACAGGTCGTCGGCCTCCGAGGAGGGGATGGCCCAGCCGTTGCGGCCGTCGTGGGCCTCGTCCCACCACCCGTCGAGCGTCGACAGGTTGAGCGAGCCGTTCAGGGCCGCCTTCATGCCGCTCGTGCCGCACGCCTCGTATGGGCGCAGCGGGTTGTTCAGCCACACGTCGGAGCCCGCGACCAGGAGCCGCGCCACGGCCATGTCGTAGTCCGGGATGAAGACGACGCGACCCCGGCTCGCCGGGTCGCCCACAAACTCGAGGAGCTCGCGCACCAGCGCCTTGCCCTCGTGGTCCGCCGGGTGTGCCTTGCCGGCCACGATGAACTGCACGGGGCGTTCGGCGCTCGCGAGGATCGCCTCGATGCGCGGGCGGTCGTGGAGGAAGAGCGTGGCGCGCTTGTAGGGCGCGAACCGCCGCGCGAACCCAATCGTCAGCGCCGCTGGATCGAGGTTGGGCGCGGCGCTCAGTGCCTGGGCCCGTGCGTACTCGATGAGCGCGCCGCGCGCGGCCGTGCGCTGCCTGCGGATGGCCTCCGTGGGGATCGAGGCGGTTCGTGCCCACGCCGACTCCACGCCCGTCGCCCACCCACTGCCGAGGTGCTCGTCGAAGGTCTCCTGCAGGTCGTGGCGCACCCAGCTCCGAGCGTGCACGCCGTTGGTCACCGAGAAGATGCGCTCGCTGCGCTCGATCCCGTGGAAGAGGTCGCGGCTCACCCCGCCGTGCAGCCTCGAGACCCCGTTCGCCTCGCCCGTCAGGCGGAGGCAGAACGCGGCGAGGTTGAAGACGGCGGGCGGATCCGACGGCATGCGCCCGAGGGCCAGGAGGTCATCCTCGGCGATGCGATGGCGCCGCGCCCATGGCCCGAGGTACCGGTGGACGAGGGTGTCGTCGAAGCGGTCGATGCCCGCGGGGACCGGCGTGTGCGTCGTGAATCGAGCGCGTGCGCGGACGTTCTCGAGGGCTTCCGGGAAGGTGTCGCCGTGGGCCAGCGCGTCGTGGAGCAGCTCGAGCAGAAGGAAGGCCGAGTGCCCCTCGTTGAGGTGGTACACGTCCGGGTGGATGCCGAGCGCTTGCAGCGCTCGCACCCCGCCCACACCGAGGACCACCTCCTGGTTGAGGCGGTGCTCCCGGTCCCCGTGGTAGAGCCGGTCGGTGACGTTGCGCAGGTCGGGCGAGTTCTCCGGCAGGTGGGTATCGAGGAGATAGAGCGGCACCGAGCCGACATCGACGCGCCAGACCGCGACGAGCACCGAGTGGCCGTCGAGCTGGACGCGGACGCGCACGCCGGTGTCCGTCACCCCGGAGAACTGCGGGGACGCCTCGGTGTAGCGCTCCACCTGGCCGCCGTGCTCGATCGCCTGGTGGAAGAAGCCCTCCCGGTAGAGCAGCCCCACACCCACGAGGGGGAGGCGCTCATCGCTCGCGGCCTTGAGGTGGTCCCCGGCGAGCACACCGAGGCCGCCCGAGTACTGCGGGAACGTCTCGGAGATCGCGAACTCGGGTGAGAAGTAGGCCACCGAGCGCTCACGGGGCGCGGCATCGAGCTCGGCGCGCAGCAGCGCGTGCTGCCTCGCGATCTCCTCAGCGAGACCGGCGTCTGCCTCGACGCGCCCGGGACCGACGGCGAGCACCCTCGCGAGGGGGTGCTGCCCCGGGATCGCGGGACCACCGGGGAGGCGGTCGAAGAGCGCCTGGATCGCCGGCGACCAGGACCAGCGGTAGTTCGTCGCAAGCTCGGTGAGCTGGTCGTAGACGCTGGCTACTGGCACGCGGCCTCCCGGGGGCGCCTGTGGTGTCGAATCTCGGCCCGGTCGATGCATCCTCACTGTCAGTCGACCCCACGCTCCGGTCAATCAGGAGAGCGTGTAGAGCACGTCGAGGGCGGGCATCGAGGCGGTGCCGGTCGGGGAGAACCCTGAGTCGTGCCCGTGCTAGCGAGTCAGCACCGCACCCCGCTCGACGCCGACGTACGCCGCGAGGTGCTGGCCCGTGAGCGTCGAGCGCGCCGCCACCAGTGCTGCGGGCGTGCCCTCGAAGACGACACGACCGCCCTCGTGACCCGCGCCCGGCCCGAGGTCGATGAGCCAGTCGGCGTGCGCCATCACCGCCTGGTGGTGCTCGATCACGATCACCGACTTCCCGGAGTCGACCAGCCGGTCGAGGAGGGCGAGCAGCTGCACGACATCCGCGAGGTGGAGCCCGGTCGTCGGCTCGTCGAGGACGTACACGCCGCCCCTGTCGCTCATGTGCGTCGCGAGCTTGAGGCGCTGCCGCTCGCCACCCGAGAGCGTCGGCAGCGGCTGCCCCAGCGCCACATAGCCGAGGCCGACATCGACCAGCCGTTGCAGGATCGCGTGGGCCGCGGGGCTGCGAGCGTCGCCGTCCGCGAAGAACGGTTCCGCCTCGGCGACGGACATGGCGAGGACCTCGCTGATGTTCTTGCCCGCGAGCGTGTACTCGAGGACGTTCGCCTGGAACCGGCGCCCCTCGCACTCCTCGCAGACCGAGGTGACGCCCGCCATCATCGCGAGGTCGGTGTAGATGACGCCGGCGCCGTTGCACGTCGGGCACGCGCCCTCCGAGTTCGCGCTGAACAGCGCGGGCTTCACGCCGTTCGCCTTCGCGAAGGCGGTGCGAATCGGGTCCAGCAGCCCCGTGTAGGTCGCGGGATTGCTGCGCCGCGAGCCTCGGATCGCCGTCTGGTCCACCGAGATGACACCGGCGCTTGCGGGGATCGAGCCGTGGATGAGCGAGCTCTTTCCGGAGCCGGCCACGCCGGTCACGACGCAGAGCACGCCGAGGGGGATGTCCACATCGACGGACTGGAGGTTGTGCTGCGTCGCGCCCCGGATCGCGAGCGCGCCGGACGGCGCCCGGACCGCCTGTTTGAGGTGCGCACGGTCATCGAGGTGGCGGCCCGTGAGCGTGTCGCTGGCGCGCAACCCCTCGACGGTGCCCTCGTAGCAGATGCTGCCGCCCGCTGCCCCGGCACCCGGCCCGAGTTCCACGACGTGGTCGGCGATCTCGATCGCCTCGGGCTTGTGCTCCACGACGAGGACCGTGTTGCCCTTGTCCCGGAGGCGCAGCAGCAGGTTGTTCATCCGCTGGATGTCGTGGGGGTGGAGGCCGATCGTCGGCTCGTCGAACACGTAGGTCACATCGGTGAGTGACGAGCCGAGGTGCCGGATCATCTTCGTGCGCTGCGCCTCGCCGCCGGACAGCGTCCCGGATGGCCGGTCGAGCGAGAGGTAGCCGAGCCCGATCTCGACGAAGGAGTCGAGCGTCTGGGTCAGCGCGGCCAGCAACGGCGCCACCGAGGGTTCCTCGAGGGCGCGTACCCACTCCGCGAGGTCGCTGATCTGCATCGCGCACGCCTCCGCGATGTTGATGCCACGGACCTTCGAGGAGCGTGCGGCCTCGTTGAGGCGCGTGCCGTCACAGTCGGGGCAGGCGGTGAACGTCGCGACGCGCTCGACGAACGCGCGGATATGAGGCTGGAGCGCCTCGGGATCCTTGGACAGGAACGACTTCTGGACGCGCGGAATCAGCCCCTCGTACGTGAGGTTGATGCCGTTGACCTTCACCTTCACGGGTTCGTGGTAGAGGAGGTCGTTCAGCTCCCGCTTCGTGTACTTCCCGATCGGCTTGTCGGGATCGAGGAAGCCCGACTCCGTGACGATGCGGACCTGCCAGCCCTCGGCGTTGTAGCCGGGGATCGTGAGGGCGCCCTCGGCAAGCGACTTCGTGTCGTCGTAGAGCTGCGCGAGGTCGATGTCGTTGACCGTCCCGCGCCCCTCGCAGCGCGGGCACATGCCGCCGCTCACCGTGTACGTCTTGCTCACGGTCTCGCCGCGCCCGCGCGCGATCGTCATCGCGCCGCTGGCACGCACCGAGGGGACGTTGAACGAGAACGCGTTCGAGGACCCGATGTGCGGCTGTCCGAGGCGGCTGAAGACGATCCGGAGCATCGCGTTCGCGTCGGTGGCCGTGCCCACCGTGGACCGGGTGTTCGCGCCCATGCGCTCCTGGTCCACGATGATCGCCGTCGTGAGCCCCTCGAGGACATCGACATCGGGGCGTGCGAGCGACGGCATGAACCCCTGGACGAAGGTGCTGTACGTCTCGTTGATGAGGCGCTGTGACTCGGCCGCGATCGTGCCGAACACCAGCGAGCTCTTGCCCGAGCCCGACACCCCCGTGAACGCCGTCAGGCGGCGCTTCGGGATATCGAGGCTGATGTCCTTGAGGTTGTTCTCGCGGGCGCCGTGTACGCGGATCACATCGTGGCTGTCCGCCTCGGGTTGAGGGCCGGCGGCCGTGTTCGTCGTCGAGTCGCTCATGTCGCCTCCCGTGTTGGTCAGTCACTCCGGGGCGTAGCCGCACCCCGCGAAGAGCACGTCCGTCCATCGTAGTCCGCGCGCGCCGCGGCACCGAGGTGCGGCGTGTGGCCCCCTCGTGCCGCGCGCGGCTGTGGCAGAATGGGCGTACCACTCGAGGGCTGGAGCCACCTCGAGGGCTGGAGGTGTGGCATGGAGACCGAGGGCCTGCGCTGCGACCAGCTCGTGACCATCGATAACTGCTGCACGCCCACCGTGTGCAGTGAGCCGGCCTCCCACACCCACGAGGCGAGCGGGCTCTCCCTCTGCGCGACCCATCACGGCAACGCCGTGAAGTACGCCCTCGACGGCACGTGGACCGTGGGCAACACGGCGCTCCCCTTCCCCGAGGGCTGGACGCCGGTTGGAGGAGCCTCCGACGCGTCCTCGGTGGTGGTGCCCGCGTCAGCCCCCGAGGACGCGTCAGCCCCCGAGGGGGTGCGCCCGTCCGGCCTCGTGATCGAGACCGGCACGCTGTCGCCCTCAGGCCTCGTGATCGAGCGGTAGCCACCCCGCGAGGGCGTGCGCGGGCTACCTCAGGAACGGGTTGAAGCGCCGCTCGCGCTCAATCGTGGACCCCCCGAGGTGCCCCGGCAGTACGAACGTGGTGTCCGGGAGCGTCAGCAAGTGCTGACGAATGGACTCGATGAGTTGCGCGTGGTCGCCGCCCGGAAAGTCCGAGCGGCCCACGGAACCGGCGAACAGCACATCGCCGGTGAAGACCACCCCCTCATGCTCCCCGTTGTAGAGGCAGAGGCTGCCCGGCGTGTGGCCGGGGCAGTGCAGTGCCGTGAACTCGTGGCGGCCCGCCACGATGACATCGCCATGCTCGAGGAAGCGATCGGGCTCCGGGGGCGGCTGCACCGCGTGCCCGTACCACTGCGCGGCCATCGGCGCTGACTCGGCGATGCGCGGGAAATCGAGGCGGTGCATGAAGAAGCGCGCCTCGGGGGCCCCGGCCAGCAGCTCGGCAGCCTGACCGGAGTGATCGAGGTGGTGGTGGGTCACGAGGACCCCGACTACTCGCAGACCCTGGTCGCGAATCTCGCGGAGGACGCGCTCCGCCTCGTCACCCGGGTCAATCACGAGGACCTCGCGCGAGTCCTCATCACCCACGACGTAGCAATTCGCCTGCAGTCGCCCCACGGGCATCGCGAGGAGGATCAAGGGAGCTCCTGATGGTGGCCGGTGGGAGGAGGCCGATTCTCGTGCTCGGAAGGGCGAGGACGCAAGGCGGCGACGCCAGGCGGCGACGCAAGGCGGCGACGCAAGGCGGCGAACGTGCCTGAGCGCCCATATGGAACGTCTACGGATCGATGGCGTTCCTGCCGAGGATCAAATACGAGTCCCTGCGCTGGCGGAGGATGCTGTGGCGACGGACGGATCGAAGGGCCTCGCGGCTTCCGGGAACCTGGCGTACGCCCTCCAGCAGGCGCGCGAGGTGGTTCAGCTGCCGAAGCTGAAGCGCACCGACGTGGTCGCCGTCCTCTCGGCGGCGTTCGACCTCGCCGAGTCGCAGCCGGCCGGGCACGCCGTGCGCGTCGCGTACCTCTCGAAGCGCATCGCCGATGAGCTCGAGCTCGAGCCAGCCGCGATCGCCCGAGTGGTGGCCGCCGGCCTCCTCCACGACGCCGGGATCGCCGTTCGCTCCACGCCCGATGACACCTCGAACCCCGGTGGGCACACCGCCGTGGGTGCCTGGGTGGCCGCCCAGTTTGGGTACGACCGCAGCGTGCAGGAGGCGATTCGCGCCTCGCACGAGCGGTGGGACGGCACGGGCCGCCCTCGCGGACTGGCCGCGGAGGCCATCCCGGTGACCGCGCTGATCGTGAGCGCCGCGCACTGGGCCTCGGACGAGGCTGACGGCTTCGAGAACCTCCTCCGGGCGCGATCGAAGCTGCGACAGCCCATCGGCACGCTGCTGCCGATCATGGGCCCGCGTGTCGCCGAGGCGCTCGAGTCCGTGCTGCACGCCGACCAGACGTGGATCGACCTGTCGAGCGGCGATCTCGCGCTCCACCTGGATGTCGAGGACGGCGAGCCCTCGGCGAGCAACGTCGCCGACGCCGCTCGCGTGTTCGGGCGCATCGTCGACGCCGCTGCTCGCGAGGAGGGCCGCTCCGACCGCGTCGCCGCCATTGCCGTGGAGCTGGGGCGCCAGGCCGGGATGCCCGCCGCCATGCTCGAGGCGTTGTTCGTGGCGGGACAGCTCGCGGACCTGGGCCTCCTCGGAGTGCCGCGCCACATCACGGACAAGCCCGCCATCCTCACCGTCCCCGAGATGGAGACGATGCAGCGCCACACCTCGTCGGGCGCGCTGATCGTCGAGGACCTGCCGGGCCTGGAGGCGGTGGCGCGCTGGATCGAGGCGCATCACGAGCGCATCGATGGCCGCGGCTACCCGGAGATGCTCGAGGCCGACGAGATCCCGCTTCCCGCGCGCATCCTCGCGGTGGCCGACAGCTACTGCGCGCTGCGCTCGGAGCGTCCGTACCGCCCGGCGTTCGGCGCCACCGAGGCGATGGGCATCATCGAGAGCGGCGCGGGCACCCAGTTCGACCCCGCGGTCGCCTCGATGCTGCCGGACGCCCTGCGTGCGGTCGCGGCCACGAGCGAGGCCTCGAAGGCCAGCTAGCCCGGTGCCCGAGGCGTGCTGGGCGCCGTGAGCCGCCGCGAAGCTCGGGGCTGAGCTTGCGCTCATCGCGCCGCTCCTGAACGATAACCCCTCCACTTCCCCCCTCTAGCGCCCTGCCGCCAGCCGGGCTCGACGGAGCGTGACCGTGACCGATGCCGATAACGCCATGGACGGGGTCGAGGCCCCGCAGGCCGACCTCGAGACGTTGAGCTCGCTCGCCAAGCGGCGCGGGTTCGCGTTCCCCTCGGCAGAGCTGTACGGCGGCTTCGCCTCGACCTACGACTATGGACCGCTGGGCGTCGAGATGCGGCGCAACATCCGTGACTCCTGGTGGCGGCGGATGGTGCAGCAGCGCAGCGACGTCGTGGGCCTCGAGGCGGCGATCGTGACCAACCCCGCGGTCTGGCGGGCGTCGGGCCACGTCGAGGTGTTCACGGACCCCCTCGTGGACTGCCTCAACTGCCAGGGCCGGTTCCGCGAGGACAAGCTCGAGGACCGCACCTGCCCGAACTGTGGCGCGAAGGACCGCTTCACCGCCGCGCGCGACTTCAACCTCCTGATGCGCACGTTCGTCGGGCCCGTCGAGGACGACGCGGCGGTGGCCTACCTGCGACCCGAGACCGCGCAGGGCATGTTCGTGAACTACGACAACGTCCAGCAGACCATGCGCCGGCGATTGCCGTTCGGCATCGCGCAGATCGGCAAGTCGTTCCGCAACGAGATCACCACGGGCCAGTTCATCTTCCGCACGCGCGAGTTCGAGCAGATGGAGATGGAGTTCTTCTGCCGGCCAGAGCAGGGCCTCGAGTGGCACCGCTACTGGAAGGAAGAGCGCCTGGCGTGGTTCCGCTCGCTGGGGGTCCGGCCGGAGCGCCTGCGCATCCGTGACCACGAGCAGAAAGAGCTGGCCCACTACTCGAAGGCCACGTCCGACATCGAGTACCGCTACCAGTGGGGCTGGGACGAGATCGAGGGCGTCGCCCATCGAGGCGACTACGACCTCACGGCGCACGCGAACGCCTCCGGCAAGCGCCTCACCTACTTCGATCCGGACACGAACGAGCACATCGTCCCGCACGTCGTCGAGCCGGCGGTCGGCGTCGATCGCGTGATGCTGATGCTCCTCATGGACGCCTACGACGAGGAGACGGATGACCGAGGCGAGACGCGGACCGTGCTGCACCTCGCGCCGCAGGTGGCGCCGGTGACCGTCGCCGTGCTCCCGCTCTCGAGGAACGAACGCCTCGTGCCCACCGCGCGCCGGATCTGGGACGTGCTGCGGCCGCACTTCCGGACGCAGTACGACGACGCGCAGTCGATCGGGCGTCGCTACCGTCGCCAGGACGAGGTGGGCACGCCCCTCTGCGTCACGGTCGACTTCGACACGCTCGATGACGACGCCGTCACGATTCGCCAGCGGGACTCGATGGCACAGTCGCGTGTCCCCGTGTCGGGCCTCGTCGAGGCGTTGCGTGGCGCGGTGGAGGCGATGACGCCCGTCGTCGAGCCCCCTGCACCCTCACCCTTCGAGGACTGAGCCGCCCTCGGTAGCCGCGCACGCGGCGGAAGCGGACAGCAACGAGACAAATGAGGTCAGCAAGACAAACGAGAGAGGCGCCCCTGGGGGCGCCTCTCTGTCGTTGTGCATCGTGCGTCCGTCGGACGCAGGGGTAGCGAGCTACGCGGGGACCTTCGCGCGCGCGGCGTCCTTGTCCTGGTACCAGAGGGCGTTGATCTCCTTGAAGGCCTGCTGGTCGTCGGGGACGTCATCCTCAGCGAAGATCGCGCTCACCGGACAGGCGGGCTCGCAGGCGCCGCAGTCGATGCACTCGTCCGGGTCGATGTAGAGCATGCGGTCGCTGCCTTCATCGAAGTGGATGCAGTCGACGGGGCAGACATCGACGCAGGACTGGTCCTGAGTGTCGATGCATGGCTGAGTGATGACGTAGGTCATCGACGGTCCCTTCAGATTCGCGCAGGACCTGTCCTATGTAGGGCAAACGAGGTGCCTCCGGCAAGGGTTGATTCACCTACGCCAGAATCGCCAGCGTCCGCGCCGCTCGGCATCACGTTGCGCCTCGGCGTCCGCACGCTGGCGCTCGAGCTCCGCGTTCGCGCTCCGCACGGCAGCATCGAGGCGGCGCCGGAGCATTGCCGCCTCCCCCGACAGGTCGAGGGCGCCCGCGGGCTCCTCGGCGGTGACGTCCGGGTAGAGCCGCGTGATCGCCTCAACGAGTCCCGGCATCACGGAGCGGCCCGAGAGGTTGATCTGCTTCAGCTCGTTGACGAGGCCGAGCAGCGCCTCGCCGAGGAGCTTGAGCTGGTAGTCGCTCACCTCGAGCGTGATCCCGCCGTGCGCCGGCCGGCCTTCGAGGGCGGCACGCACCGGGGTCAACCCGAACGCGTGCGGTTGACGGGTGACCGGGTCGACCTCGGTGCCCGGCCGTCCGAGGTGGTAGAGGCACGCGAGGTAGACGAGTCCGGCCTCGTCGTCGCCTAGCGACAGTTTCGACATGCCCTCGAGGGTATCAGCGGCGCGCATGCCACCCCGTCGGTGGTCGTCTGGTGACGAATGTGATGGCCCGAGCGGTCACCACAGGACGAGAAGCAGCGAGGTGCAGGGGGCAACCCGACCCGAGTGGCGCGGCGCCAAGCCGTGCACAGGCAGCAGGGTGCCATGACCCGCAATCACCAGCAATCACCCGAGGCACCCCGATGAGAGGAAGACCCAGATGAACGCAGCCAGCCAGCTCACCGCCGATACCACGTGGTCCAACCTCGCGGCCCTGGGCGAGCGACCGCGGATGGAGGCGATGGCCGAGCGCATGCGCCGGCTCGCCTCGGTGGAGGAGGCCGAGCGCGTGCGCGAGCTCGAGGCGATGGTCCTCGCCGAGTACGCGCTCCCCGAGGCCGACCTGCACGACTTCACTCGGAGCCGGCTGCGCGCCTGGCTCGAGCTGCACGCGCAGGATCCAGGGCAGTCGCACGCCCTCGCGAGTGCGTACCGAGCCGTGTTCCAGCGCGTGCCGGCGGACATCGCGCTGCGACGCGCCTCCGTGGTGCAGAGCGTGGCTCGCGAGGACCTCACGGCCGAGGAGCTCACCGAGCTGGACGAGCTGATCCCGGACGTCCTCGAGCCCGTGGCGCACGCGAAGAAGGAGTCCACCCCGACCGCGCGGCTGCTCGAGCAGCAGCCCGTGGCCGTGGCCCTCGAGCGCAAGCCTCGGTGGAAGTTCTGGTAGTCGAGGAGCCCGGAGCCCGCACGCGCCGCGAGGGCGAACGCCAGGCCACGCTAGGCCCTAGGCCGAGGTCGCCGCGCGCTCCTTCGAGGCGCGTGTGCGGCGCGGCTTGGTCGCCGCCTTTGGTTCCTGCGCAGCCTGCGCGACTTTCGTCGGCGCCCGGTCCTTCGTCGCGGCGTCTCCGGCCTTCGAGGGCGCCTTCCGGGCCCGCGGTTGCTCGAGCGGTGGAGCATCCGGGTCGAAGCCGTCCTTGCGCATCGCCTCAGCGAGGAAGCGGCCGGTGATTGACTCGGCGTGGCGCGCGATGTCCTCGGGCGTGCCGGCTGCGAGGAGACGGCCGCCCGCCTCGCCGCCCGCTGGGCCCAGGTCGATGATCCAGTCGGCGTTGCGCATGACATCGAGGTGGTGCTCGATCACGACGACCGTGTTCCCCTGGTCGACGAGCGCCTGGAGGACCGTGAGCAGCGCCTCGGTGTCCGCGAAGGACAGCCCCGTGGTCGGCTCATCGAGGATGTAGACCGTGCGTCCCGTGCCGCGCCTCGACAGTTCCGTGGCGAGCTTCACGCGCTGCGCCTCGCCGCCCGACATCGTGGTCGCGGGCTGCCCGAGGCGGATGTACCCGAGGCCCACCTGGTTCAGCGTCTCGAGCTTGCGTCGGGCCGCGGGGAACGCCTCGAAGAACTCGAGGGCTTCGCTCACCGTCATGTTCAGGACCTCGGCGATGTGCTTGCCACGGAACAGGATCTCGAGGGCCTCGCGGTTGTACCTCGCGCCGTGGCAGACCTCGCAGGGGACCGTCACGTCGGGGAGGAACTGCATCTCGATCTGGATGTAGCCATCGCCCGTGCAGGCCTCGCAGCGGCCGCCCTTCACGTTGAAGGAGAAGCGCCCCGCCTTGTAGCCGCGCGCGCGCGCCTCGGGGATCGCGGCGAAGAGGTCGCGCACGATCGTGAACAGGCCGGTGTAGGTCGCGGGATTCGAGCGCGGCGTGCGGCCGATCGGCGACTGGTCGATCACGACCGCCTTGTCGACGTGCTCCAGCCCCTCGATGGCATCGTGCCTGCCGGGGCGCTCGCGCGCGCCGTGCAGCTCGTGGGCGAGGGCGCGCGCCAGGATCTCGTTGACCAGCGACGACTTCCCCGAGCCCGACACCCCCGTGACGCAGGTCAGCGTCCCGAGGGGAAACGCTGCATCGACGTGCTTGAGGTTGTTCTCGGCAGCGCCGCGGATCACGATCTCGAGGCCGTTCCCCGGGCGGCGCTGCTCCGGCGCCGGGATGACGCGCGCGCCGGAGAGGTACTGCCCGGTCATCGAGGCAGGGTTCGCCATCACCTCGGCGGGCGTGCCCTCCGCGACCACCGTCCCGCCGTGCTCGCCGGCGCCCGGCCCGAGGTCAATCAGCCAGTCGGCGGCGGTCATCATCGCCTCGTCGTGCTCGACGACGAGGACCGTGTTGCCGAGGTCGCGCAGGCGCGTCAGCGTCGCGATCAACCGCTCGTTGTCCACGGGGTGCAGCCCAATCGAGGGCTCGTCGCAGACGTAGAGCACGCCCATGAGCGCGGCGCCGATCTGCGTCGCGAGGCGGATGCGCTGCCCCTCGCCTCCGGACAGCGTCCCTGCCGAGCGGTCGAGCGTGAGGTACCCGAGGCCCACGTCGCGGAGGAACGTGAGGCGCCCCGAGATCTCCTGCAGGATCTGGTGGGCGATCTGCTGCTCGCGCTCGTTGAGGGGAGTCTCGGGGCTGCGGAGGCGCTCGATGCGCGCGTAGGCCGTGAGGACCGACATGCGGGCCACGTCGACGATGCTCAACCCCTCGATGGTGACCGCCTGCATCTCCGACTTCAGGCGCGCGCCGTGGCAGACCGCGCAGGGGACCGCCGTCATGAACCGCTCGATGTCGGCGCGCGCCCACTCGGAGGTGGTTTCGCGGTGCCGCCGCTCGAGGTTGGGGATGACGCCCTCCCACGCAATCTCGTACTGGTGGGTCCGTCCGCTGCGCGACTGGTACGAGACGCTGATCGACTCGTCCTCGGTGCCGTGCATGAGCACGTGCCACTGGCGCTCGTCCAGCTCCTCGAGGGGTTGGGCGAGCGTGAACCCGAACGCATCGCCGAGGGCGCTGAGGCGTCGGCGGTACCACGACAGCGTGGTGCTCATGCGCTGGAACGGCGCGATGGCGCCCTGCGCGATCGACAGCTTCTTGTTCGGGACCACGAGCCCCTCGTCGAGCTGCATCTGGACCCCGAGGCCCGTGCACGCCGGGCAGGCCCCATGCGGCGAGTTGAACGAGAAGTTGCGCGGCTCGATCTCCCCCACGGCGTACGGCGGGTGATTCGGGTTGGGGCACGAGTAGCGCTCGGAGAACGTGGTCTCCGCGCCGTCGTTCGGCCCGCCCACCGTCGCGAGGACCATCACGCCCTCGCCGAGCTTGAGCGCCTGCTCCACGGAGTCCGAGGTGCGCTGCCGTCGCGCGTCCCGCTCGTCGTCCTCGTCGGGCTCGGGGATCGCGAGGCGGTCCACGACGACATCGATGTCGTGCCACTTGTACCGGTCGAGGGCGATTGACTCCTCGAGGTCACGCACCTCCCCATCGACGCGCACGCGCACGAAGCCCGCCTTGCGCACGTCCTCGAAGACCTGCGTGTGCTCGCCACGCCGATGGCGCAGGAGGGGCGCGAGGATCATCGCGCGCGTCCCGGGCGGCATCGCGAGGACCGCGTCGACGATCTGCTGCACGGTCTGGTGCTGGATGACGTTGCCGCAGTGCGGGCAGTGCGGCACGCCGACCCGCGCGAAGAGGAGGCGCAGGTAGTCGTAGATCTCGGTGACCGTGGCGACCGTCGAGCGCGGGTTCCGCGAGACGCCCTTCTGGTCGATCGAGATCGCGGGTGAGAGGCCCTCGATGTGATCGACCTCGGGCTTCTCCATCAGGCCGAGGAACTGGCGCGCGTAGGCCGACAGCGACTCGACGTAACGGCGCTGGCCCTCGGCGTAGATGGTGTCGAAGGCGAGCGACGACTTGCCGGACCCCGAGACCCCCGTGAGGACCACGAGCTGGTCACGCGGGATCTCGACGGACACGTTCTTGAGGTTGTGCTCGCGCGCGCCGGTGACAACGATCCGATCGAGTGGCATGGACCTCAGGATAGCGGTGGCATCGCGCAAGCACGCGCCGAGGTGGCACGAGGGTCCGTCGGCCCGCCGTCGAGGCGGTCAGAGGATGGCGTGGAAGCTCCATCCGAGTTGCCGCGGCCCCGCCGGATGCGAGACCGCCACCGCGATCACCCGGTTCAGCCAGGCGTAGCGTGCGGCCTCGGTCTCGAATCGAGCGACCGTGCGGAAGTAGAGGGCCCCCTCGGCACTCCCGAGCGGTCCGAGGTCCTGTCGATGGCCGATGCCCTCGTACTGCATGTAGATGAGGGCGCCGTCGTCCGTCTGCAGCACCGCCCGGATCTCGTGCTCGCTGACGCCGTCGGGGCGCCGGAGGATGTAGTCCGGCCACGGCGGCACCACTACACCTCGGAGGTGCTCCCCCTCGAATGAGCCCGAGGCGGCCGGCGCGATGACTCGCTCCCCACGCCCGCCCTGTCCGACCGACCGGCTCTCGTCCGCCTCGCCGAAGCGGACCGTGAGCTCGAAGAGGGGCGCCGACCGCAGGTCAGCCATCGAGCGCTCCGTTCGCCCTCAGGCCATGAACCAGTCGAGGATGCGCGGGGTCTCCTCGCGCGGGTACGCGTGGCCGAGGTCGGCGACCTCGCGGTAGACCACGCGAGCACCGTGCGCCTCGAGGGCGGCGCGCGCCGCGCGAGCGCGGTCGACCGGGAACATCCAGTCGTGCTCGCCATGGACGAGGTAGATCGGCCGGCTGGCGAGGCGTTCCGGCGACGCCAGCTCGAGCAGGCGCGGACTGAACGACGATGAGATCGGCGCGATGTGCGTCGCGGGCAGCAGCCCGAGGACGCCGCAGATCGCGGCGAACGTGCCGCCATCGGACATCCCGGTGAGCAGGACGCGTGCCGGGTCGATCGGGTAGCGGGTGATGAGCTGATCGAGCATCGCGACGATGTTCTGGCTGTCCACGTCGGGCGTCTGGAGGGCCCACGTGCGCCCGATCGACGTGGGGCTCAGGACCATTGCCGAGCGCGCACGTGCGGCCTTGAGCCACGTCCAGACGAAGTCGTGGCCGTGGCCGGACCCGCCGTGGAGCGCGATGACGAGGGGCAGCCGCACGCCAATCTCGATGGCCTCCGGCACGTAGAGCGAGAAGCCGCCGCGCTGGTCGCGCTCGTTCGCGAAGTGCGCCACGCCGGTGCCCGGCAGCGGCTGGCGCAGCCGTCCGAGGAGTGCGGCGTCATCGCGGTACTCCGCCGCGAGGAAGAAGCGGCTTACCTCGGAATGGAGGCCGGCCGCCGGGTAGAGCAGCTCCTGCGCGAGGACGTTCGCCCGGAGGTGCCGGTACGCCTCCATCGGGTCCGTGGACTCGAGTGCGTCGAACGCCTCGAGAAGCGTGGCGGCCGCCGCGGTGCACGCGGCGCGCAGCGGTGCCGGTGCCGTGGCTGCAGGACCCTCGCGCGCGGTGAACGCCTGCAACGCGTGGGCCAGGGTGCCATGCCACGTCAGGAGGGCCTCGACGATCATCGGGGCGCTGTCGGGGTGCCACGCGCGACTGGCCTGCGCCATCGCCTCCATGGTCCCGAGGAGCTCGTCGACCGCGTGGTCGAAGGCCGGGATGTCGCTCGTCATGGGCGCACTCTACTCGAAGGCGCCAGGCGCCGCTCGAGGCCGCGCGCGCCCGCTGAGTCGCCCGTCGGGATGGGCCTGTTACGCGACGTGGGCCCCTCGTTGCGCCGCCGTCAGTGCACCGGCGTACGCTGGACCTGTCCTCGGTAGCGGCGCCGCGCGAAGCCCAACTTCGCTGAGGTTCAACCGCTACCGGGGCTTTGTTGTCCCAGTCCTCCTCGGCACCGGCTGGTTCAAGACGGGATGACCGAGGGTGACACGCACGCCCCGAGTGCGGCGCAGCCCGCATGTAGAGTGGATCGGGACGAACTCGAGTCAGCACACGAGGGAGGCACGTGATGCCAAGCCAGTTGAACCCCTACCTGAGCTTCCGCGACGAGACGCGCGCCGCGATGGAGTTCTACAAGTCCGTCTTTGGCGGCGAACTGACGATGGCAACGTTCGAGGAGTTCCACGCCTCGGAAGACCCCGCCGAGCGCGACAAGATCATGCACGCCTCGCTCCAGGCGCCCAACGGGATCACGTTCATGGCCTCGGACACCCCGAACGCGATGGAGTACGCGCCGGGCGAGAACATGAGCATGTCCCTCTCGGGCGACGACGAGGCGGAGCTGCGCGGCTACTGGGAGAAGCTGCAGCCGGGCGCCACGGTGGTGATGCCCCTCGAGGCAGCGCCGTGGGGTGCCACGTTCGGGATGCTGAAGGACCGATTCGGCGTGCCGTGGATGGTGAACATCACCGCCTAGGACGCACCCGCGAGGTGCCGCGAGGCGCCTCGACGGCGCGTCTACGGCACGGCGTACCGAGTGGCGTGCCCCGGGGGCGCCACTCGTGCGCTGAGGGCCATCACCCCTCGCGGCTAGCGCACGAGGCCGGCCGCGCGCACGAGCCGGAGGCCGTCGGCCAGGGCGTCCGAGGACTCGCGCTGGTCGACCTCGAACGTGCGGAGGACCTGCGCGGGGACGAGGGGTGCGAACGCCTCGAAGTCCACGCCCAGCCGCGCGACGCTACCCGGTGCACGGTGGTCGGTGAGCCCTCGGACATCGTGGATGTGGATGCCGACGAGGCGCGTGGCGAGCAGCGCGCGCCACTCCTCGAGGGCTACGAGCTGCAGGCGGTCGAGTACCTCGGCGTGGCCCACGTCGTGCCAGTAGCCGGCCACCTCCGGCGGGTGGTCAGCGAGGAGATACGCCGCTTCCTCGGGGAGCGGGAACTCGTGGTAGCGCAGGCGGCACTCGAGGCCGAGCGTGACGCTGGCGTCGGCGGCACGTGGCGCAAGCGCGGCGAGGGAGCGGCGCGCCGCCTCGAGCCAGGACGGGGCGGCCTCGGCGCGCTGGGCGCGGGCAAGGTGGACGTGCTCGAACCACGCTTCGGACGGCGGAGGACGGCGCGTGCCGCCCGGCCCCGGGTCCTCGGCCGCGGGCGACCCCTCGAGGGCGGCGAACCACTCGACGTAACGCGCGCGCAGCCAGTCCTCGGCGTCGATCGTGACATCGAGGTCGCCGACGCCACCGAGGTGGACCACGACCGCGCGCATCCCGTGCGCGCGCGCGGCCTCGATGGACCGCACGTGGTGCTCGACGGCGAGCGCGCGCTCCGCCTCGTCCAGCGACGCAAGGTTGAGCGTGCGGTTCTCGCGGCCGTGCAGGTGGAGCCCGGGCGCGCGCCCGTCAACGAGGGACCATGGGGCCGGGGCATGGAGCGAGCGCGCCTCGAGGCCGGCGGCACGAGCCGCCTCCACGAGGGCGCGCGCCTGCCCCGCGTCCATCGAGTGGTTGACCTCGATGCCCGCGAAGCCCGCCTCAGCGGCGGCCGCGACGAAGTCGACGATGCGTGCGCCCTCGAAGCGCGGTTGCACGGCCCACATCGTGGAGAGCGCGGGGAGCGGTGGCACGTGCATGGAGGGAGTGTAGGTCGCACGCGGATGACGGGTGGACGTTCGCCAGTGGCACGAGCGCGGCTACACTCGCGCCGGCGGGCAAGTCGGACCGGGGGACGCGTGAGCACCTACGAGCTGTACCTGTTTCTTCACATCGCGGGAGCATTCCTGCTCCTGGCGGCCACGGGCGCCACGACAGGGGCCGGGTTCGCCCTCGCGCGGACCACACGAGCTGCCACGGCGGCGACCCTGCTGCGGATGATCCGCATGTCCGAGCTCGTCGTGCGGAACATCGGTGCGATCCTCGTGATCGTGTTCGGGGGACTGCTCGTTGGTGAGACCGGACACTCGTGGGGCGAGGGCTGGCTCTCGGCCGCGCTCACCCTCGTCGTGGTGTCGATCGCCCTCGATCACGGGTACCTGATGCGGCAGCTGCGCGGGTCGCTCGCCATCGCCGAGCGGCTGGGGGATGGAGCGGTGTCGCCGGAGCTCGAGGCGCGGCTCAAGAACCCCGTGCCCGCGATCATCGGGACGGCCCTCGATGTCTCCTTCTTCGTCATCCTCTGGCTGATGATCGTGCGACCCGGGGCTCCGGCGTAGATTCCCGCCGAGCCAGGCCCCGGCCAGCCTCATGCTCCGCGTATTCCTCGAGGTGGTGCTGCCGGTCGCCCTCGTGGCGCTGGTCGGCGGCGCCGTGGGCCGCTGGCGAGGCGTGACGGTGGCGCCGGTCTCGGCGCTGGTCTTTTACCTGTTCAGCCCCGCGCTGGTCTTCTACTCGATGGCGAAGACGCAGGTCTCGGCGGCGGTGTCCCTGCGCATCCTCGGCGTCATGGTCGGCACCTACCTCGCGATGTGGATCGTCTCCAGCCTGTGGTCGCTGGTGCGGGGGCACGATTCGTCGTTCCGCGCCGCGTTCGCCCTCGGGGCCACGACGCCCAACGTGGGGAACATGGGCCTGCCCGTGGCCCAGCTCGCGTTTGGTGACGCGGGGCTCGAGGTGGCCGTCGTGAACTTCGTGGCCGGGGCGACCCTGACCAACACCGCCGGGATCGTGGTCGCCTCGATGGCGGGCGGCTCCCGAGGCGAGGCGCTGCGGGCGCCGCTGCGCGCCCCGTACATCTACGCCGCGATCGCCGGACTCATCGTGAACGTGCTCGATATCCCGCTGCCCCCCACCATCGAGGAGCCGGCGAAGACGCTCTCGGTGGCGGCCGTCCCGTGCATGCTCGTCGTGCTGGGGCTCCAGCTGCAGGCAGCGGGCGGCCGTGACCACATCGGCGAGACCGTGGTCGTGAACCTGATGCGATTGCTGATCGCGCCCGTTGCGGCGTGGGGCGTCGCGACCGCGCTTGGCCTCGAGGGGGTCACGCGCTCGACGCTGGTCGTGCTGGCGGCCATGCCGACGGCGGTGATCGCGACGATCCTCGCCACCGAGTACCGCGCACAGCCCTCGTTCGTGACGCGCGTGGTCGTCACCTCGACGCTGGCAAGTATGGCGACGCTGACCGTGCTGATCACCCTCGTCCAGTGAGGCGGTAACGGGCTGAGGGGGTGACGGGCGTCCATCGACCTGACGGTGGGCCGCCCTCGCTGCTCCGGGCGGCCCACTCGTTCCAGGCGTTTGAGGCGCATGACGGCTACGCCGATGTGGGGCGGACGGGGCCCTATCAGCGTCCCTCTGGCCCCCCTGCGCCGGGAGGTGCAGCTGTCGGCAAGATCCCGGCTGGACCAGCGGCAGGTTGAGCATCGCTTCCCGGGCCACCCGTCGATGCTGCGTAGAGGAGGTGCTCGCAGGACAGGAACGCATCTCCCTCCGGACTTTGCCGATACTCGCCTCGAGAGTAGAAGTGGCCAGACTGGTTGATCTCCGCGACGATCGCGTCGATGTCCTCCTGCGTGATGCGGCCTTGCTCCGCACTGTGCGCCGTCCCAACGCCGTGTTGTTGAACGCATGCGACGAAGGCAGGCCACCGAGGATCTCGGAGCGGTTCGATGTCGCGCTCCGCTTTGGATGTGTCACGGTCGTCGTATGGAGGGACTTCGAAGAACCCAGCCGAGTTGGTGAAGCGGCTGCGCTCCGTCTGCCGAACGGCAGGGGTGACGCGTCCGCCGCTACCAGCGCGCGGGGTCTGAAGTTCGCGAACCCGCTTGCCGTCACGATCTGCTCCAGTGGCCGGGGTCTGCGACGCGCCTCGCCGGGTCTCAACAATCCCGCTGATGAGAAGTGCCACTCCGGCCAACACGACCACGAACATCAACGGTCGCCTCAAAGCGACGAATGTGTCGGACAGATGGCTTCGGTTCACTGGTGTGAACTGACCACTATGAGAGCTCCCGCGGGCTGCAATCCGCTCGTCTCCGTGTAGCACACCCGCCTACGCGCCCGCCCCTCCCGAACGTCACGCGCGCGTGAGCCCTTCCCTGAAGTCGCGGATCGCGAGGAATCACAACCCATTCCCGCCCAATTACGAGAGGGTTGGGACCATCGGGTACAATGTCGTCTCTCGCAGGTTCAGACCGTCAGGAGGTGACTCGTCGAGCACGAGTCTGGGCTGATCGCCACCGTCAGCGTGGCGTTGCTGTTCGCATTCGGGTGCGGGTTTGCCGCCACCCGGGTCGGGTTGCCTGCGGTCGTCGGCTACCTCGTGGCGGGCGTCATCGTGGGGCCGTTCACGCCCGGGTTCGTCGCCGACCGGGACCTCGCGCCGCAGCTCGCCGAGATCGGCGTCATCCTCCTGATGTTCGGTGTCGGCATCCACTTCTCGCTGCGTGAGCTGCTCGTCATGCGCAAGGTGGCGGTGCCCGGCGCGATCGTGCAGAGCGCGACCGCGACCGCCCTCGCGGTGCTGGTGACCAGCTACTGGGGGTGGGACTTCCGCGCCGGCCTCGTGCTGGGGTTCGCCGTCTCCGTCGCGAGCACCGTCGTCCTCCTCCGTGCACTCATCGACCGCAACCTCATCGACTCCGCACAGGGACGAATCGCCGTCGGCTGGCTGGTCGTCGAGGACCTCTTCACCGTGATCGCGCTCGTCTTCCTGCCGGTGCTGGCCGCGGGCGAGCCGACGAGCCTCGGGAGCCTGGCGGGCACGATCGCCCTCACGCTTGCGAAGGTGACCGTGCTGGTCGTGGGCACCGTGTTCATCGGCGCCCGAGTCGTCCCGTGGGCCCTCGTGCAGGTGTCACGCACCGGCTCGCGAGAGCTGTTCACCCTGTCCGTCCTGGCCGTGGCGTTCGGCGTCGCGTTCGGGTCCGCCGAGGTGTTCGGCGTCTCGATGGCGCTCGGGGCGTTCCTCGGCGGGCTGGTGGTCGGTGAGTCCGAGCTCAGCCACCGCGCCGCCGAGGAGGCGCTGCCCATGCGCGACGCCTTCGCCGTGCTGTTCTTCGTCTCGGTCGGGATGCTGTTCGATCCGTCGCTGCTCGCCCAGGCGCCGCTGCAACTCGTCGCGATCGTGGCGATCATCGTGATCGCCAAGCCCATCGCCGCGTTCGCGTTCGTGGCGGTGCTCGGGCATCCGACGCGTACCGGGCTGGTGGTGGCCGCCGGCCTCGCGCAGATCGGCGAGTTCTCGTTCATCCTCGCCGAGCTGGGCGACGACCTCGATCTCATCACGCCCGAGGCGCACGGACTGATCCTCGCCGCGGCGATCGTCTCGATTACGCTCAACCCGCTGCTCTTCGCGATGATCGAGCCGCTCGAGGCGTGGTTCCGACGCCGCCTCGAGACGCGGCGCGGCGCCCCGGAAGTCGTCGAGGGCGGCGACGCCGACGGCGTGCCTCCCGCCGGGCACGTCATTCTCTGCGGCTACGGACGCGTGGGCCGCCTCGTGGCCGCCGCGCTCGAGCACCAGCGGGTGCCGTACGTGGTCGTCGAGCAGGACCGTGACACCGTCGACAAGCTGCGCACGAGCGGGATCCCCGTGGTGCAGGGTGATGCCGCCGAGCGCGCGCTCCAGGAGGGCGTACTGCACCTCGAGGGCGCCCGCCTGCTGGTGCTGGCGATCCCTGACCCGATCGCGACCCGGCAGATCGCGGACAGCGCGCGGCAT
>JADLFF010000109.1 GCA_020845735.1 Dehalococcoidia bacterium | reverse complement strand
CCAGGACGACCTGACCGTGCAGCGCGCGGGCTACGTCACGGACAACTGGTTCAACTGGACCCCTCGAGACGAGCCCGACTCCCAGGACATGCTCGCGAAGGGCCCCAAGGACTCGGTCTACCACAAGTCTCCGTCGGTGGTCGGTACCAACACGACGGGCATCCTGTTCCAGTACAAGAACCCGAAGTTCCAGGACCCCCGCGTTCGCCGCGCCTTCTCGATGGCGATCGACCGCGTCGAGTGGGATGCCGCTCGATACGCCGGTGAGGGTGGCGGCTACTCGGTACTTCCCGTGCCGTGGCCGTACATCTACGACCAGCGCCCCGACCTCGCGTCGCAGGGCCAGTGGTACCAGTACAACCCGACCGAGTCGAGCAAGCTGCTTCAGGCAGCGGGCTACTCGGCGAGCAACAAGCTCGCGATCGACGGGCCGACCTGGTACACGCGTGCTGAGTACCAGCAGATCCTGCAGCCGATGCTCGCGAAGATCCCCGAGCTGGACTTCAAGACCCGCGTGGTCGACAACCCGACCGCGGTCCAGATGATCAACGACCGCAACTTCACGGACACGATGGGCAGCACCTACGGTCCCCCGGTCTACACGCCGGACCAGGCGCTCGTGCCGTTCTTCTACTCGAAGGCTGGCCTCAACCAGCAGAACCTCGACGACGCCAAGATGGACGAGCTCGTCCTCGCTCAGCGCCGCGAGCAGAACCCCGAGCGGAAGAAGGAGCTCTGGAAGCAGGCCGAGCAGCGCCTGCTCGATGAGGTCTTCGTCGTCTACGTCCCGATCACGGCGTACCAGCGCGTGTTCTTCCACAACTACGTGGTCAACATCCGCCCGCACGGCGTCGGCGCAGCCCTCAACTGCTACGCCGACGGCAAGGCCCGAGCCATCTGGCTCGACGCCGGTGCCCCGAACGCCATGGCGATGCCCAACGGCGACGTCAAGATCAAGGCCGCCGACGGCAGCATCTACACCGTCTAGCTCGACTGCTTTCAGTCGAGGGCGGAAACGCCCAACCGCAGCGCCCCGGGCAACCGGGGCGCTGCTCTTTTCCCCTCCCACCCCCGGCCGCCTCCCACGGGGACTCCTCCTCCGTTAGTGGTGCACGTCGCCGTCATCCGTTCGTGGTGAGCCTGCCGAACCACATCGCTGTCCTCGGAAGTCGAATCAAGGCTCCCGACCAACGAGGACCACGCGAACCCGCCTATGTGCCCGCGCTCATGTCGCGGAATTCGTCCCTCGAGGGCGTGCTCACGTGGTTCTCGTTCGTGGTATACAACCGCAATCCACGTACGACTTCACACCGACGCTCGTAGGGGCGACGCGTCGGCGCCAGCACCATGCATCCAGCAACATGCATCCAGCACGAACGAAGTCCACGTACGTCGATTACAGGGCGAGAGGCAGCGGCCGCCGCACCAGTCATCAAGGGTTGGGGGAGTCCGGAGGGAACCCGTGGCAGTGAGCAACTATTGGACGCGTCGAGTCACTCGACGGAGCGCCCTCCGAGGCGCAGGCGTGGGCATCGCCGGACTCACCGGCGCGGCCCTCTTCGGGTGCGGCGGCACCAGCGAGGAAGGCACCGTCGCCGAGCTCAAGTCGACTAACTCGTTCACCGCGGGCGACACGCTCACGGTCCCCACGCCCGCAGGCAAGGTGGGCAAGGACCAGGTCCGCGTCAAGCCCGGCGTCTACGAGGGCGCCATCCCGATGACGCCCGCCGAGACCGACCCGCTCGCGAACGGGCGCTACGGCGGCACGCTCATGGTGCGCTACCTCGACCCACCGAGCATGGACTTCAACCGCACCCTCTCGTGCACCATCAACGTCACGATGGACTACACGAAGAACAAGCTCACCCGAGGCGTCTTCGGCCCTCGCGCCAACCCGGCGCTGATCAACATCGAGCCCGACATCGCCGAGCGCTGGGAAGTCAGCCCCGACTCGACTGTCTTCACGTTCCACCTCCGCAAGGGCGTGAAGTTCCACAACGTCGCGCCGGTCAATGGCCGCGAGTTCACCTCGGCGGACGTGAAGGCCTCCATCGACCGCTACAAGGCGGGCGGCGTCCAGAAGGACGTGTGGGAGCCGGTCGCCAACGTCGAGACGCCCGACGCCTACACGGTCAAGATCACCCTCACCGAGCCGCTGTCCGACTTCCCGCGCAACATCGCGGCGTGGTCGCACATGGACGCGAAGGAGATCATCGACGCGCCGGACATCCTCCGCGAGAAGGCGATCGGCACCGGGCCGTTCCTCCAGCAGGAGTGGATCCGCAAGGAGCGCTCGGTCTTCAACAAGAACCCGGACTACTTCGAGAAGGGCTACCCCTTCGTCGACCGCATCATCGCGAACGTCCAGGACGACACCGCCGTCTGGCGCGCCGGCTTCCAGACCGACAACTTCACCGTCTGGACGGCCCGCGACAAGGATGACGCCACCGACATGATGAAGCGCGGCGGCGACCTCGTGCAGATGACCTACACGACCGCGCAGGGCGTGAACACCTCGGGCTTCCATTTCCAGATGAAGAACCAGAAGTTCCAGGACGTCCGCGTCCGCCGCGCCTTCAGCCTCGCACTCGACCGCAAGGAGTACGACCTCGCGCGCTTCCTCGGCGAGGGCGGCGGCTACTCGAAGGGGCCCATCCCCTGGCAGGTCCTCTACGACAAGCTCCCCACCCTCGAGTCGCAAGGGCCCTGGCTCGCCTTCGACCCGAAGCAGGCCAGCCAGCTCCTCCAGGCCGCCGGCTACAGCGCCTCCAACAAGGTCGTCGTCGACGCGCCCGTCTGGTACATGCGCAACGAGTACCAGCAGATCATGAAGCCGATGTACGACAAGATCCCCGAGATCGACTTCCGACCGCGCATCGTCGACAACCCGACCGCGGTCCAGATGCTCAATGACCGGGCCTACGAGGACACGATGAACGTGACCTGGGGCCCGCCGTCCTACTCCGTCGACCAGGTCACCTACCCCTGGTACCACTCGAAGGGCGGCGTCAACCACGCCAACGTGAACGACAAGGAGATGGACGACCTCCTCGTGGCCCAGCGCCGCGAGAAGAACCCCGAGGCGCAGAAGGAGATCTGGAAGAAGATCGAGAAGCGCTACTTCGATGAGGTGTGGCAGGTCTGGTTCCCGATCAACGTGGTCGGGCGCTCCGTCTTCCACAACTACATGATCAACTTCCGCCAGCACGGCATCGGCGAGTACACCTGCTACGCCAACGCCCAGGCGCGCGCCGTCTGGCTCGACGAGGGCGCCCCGAACGTCCTCGCCATCCCCGAGAACCGCGACCTCGCACGCGAGCTCGGCCTCGCCTAGCGCGCACCCCTCGAGGCGCGCGCCTCCGCAAGCCGCGACACCGGAGCCCCGCCCGCCAGGCGGGGCTCCTCGCTCCCGAGGCGATGCCGCGCTCCCGAGGCAAGCCCGCGGCCCTCGAGCCGCGTTCGTTATCGCTCGCTCCACTCGCCCTCGGGCGTACCGCCCCGCGCCCCTCGCCCCCGTGCCGTCGAGGTAGCCCGCGCCTACAATGGCGGCGCACCGATTCCCGACACTCAGTCAGGCCGCGCGACGAAGGACCGGCGCGAGGGCACACACCCACGCAAGGGGGCAGCGTGAGCAAGGCCAGCACCGGCAACTACTTCGAGGACCTGGTCACCGGCCTCGAGCTCGAACACCCGACGCCACGCACGATCACCGAGGGCGACGCCTCGATGTACGTGGCGCTCACCGCCGATCGCTACCCGCTCCACTGCGACGCCGAGTTCGCGCGCTCCCTCGGCTACCAGCGCGAAACGGTCAACGACCTCCTCCTCTTCCACATGGTCTTCGGCAAGTCCGTCCCCGATATCTCGCTCAACGCCGTGGCCAACCTCGGCTATGCCGACCTGCGCTTCGGGGCCACGGTCTACCCCGGCGACACAGTGCGCGCGCACACGACGGTGCTCGGCCGCCGTGAGTCCGCTCGAGGCGACACGGGCGTGGTCTGGGTGCGCACCACGGGCTACAACCAGCGCAACGAGGAGGTCCTCACCTTCATCCGCTGGGTCCTCGTCAACAAGCGCGACACCTCGACGGCCACGGGCATCGATGACGCACCGCAGCCTCCCGCCAGCGTCGACGCCAGCGCGCTCCACGTCCCGACGGAGCTCCGCCTCGAGGGGTTCAACCCGACGGTCACGGCGGGCCGCGCCTGGTGGGATGACTACGAGGTCGGCGAGCGCATCCACCACATCGAGGGCGTCGCGATCGAAGAGGCCGAGCACCAGATGGCGGCGCGCCTCTACCAGAACACGGCGCGCGCGCACTTCAACGCCTACGCCCTGCAGGGCACCCGCTTCGGTAGGCGCGTGATCTACGGCGGGCACATCATCTCGATTGCCCGAGCGCTCTCGTACAACGGCCTCGAGAACGCGGTGCGCGTGCTCGCCTTCAACGGCGGCACCCACAGCAACCCCACCTTCGCCGGCGACACGGTCTTCGCCTGGACCGATGTCCTCGAGAAGATCGACCTCGGACGTCCCGATGCAGGCGCACTCCGGCTGCGGCTGGTGGGCGTCAAGAACCGCGACCCCAACACCGAGGACACTCCGCTCAGGGTTGCCGACGACCAGGGCCGTGAGCGCTACCACGAGCACGTGGTGCTCGACCTCGACTACACGGTGCTGATGCCGAGGGTGCGCTAGGCGTCGACGGCACGTGCCGCCGCTCCGACGAACGCCGACGAGGCGCGAACAGCTGAGGGGGAGATGATGACCACCGCTCGCACGCTCGTGGATGCCGCCCAGGGGGTCGTGGACGCCGCGCTCCGCGCGCACGCAGCGGTGAGCGACGGCGGCAACGACGTCGATAGCCACCAGGTGCACACCGAGCGCCTGGCCTACCTCGCGACGCAGGTGCGCGCCGCCCACGAGCTGGTCGCCTACACCGAGCGCCTCGCGGCTGCCGGGAAGCCGGACGCGGTCATCGAGGAGTGCGCGCTGATCTATGCCGCCGAGGCCACCCACGCGGTGCGCTCCGCCGTCGAGGTGGCGTGGGCCGACTTTGCCATCGACCAGGCGACCGCCGACGCGCTGCACACGGGCGACATCCGCGAGGGCGTGCGCTCCGGCCTCGACCACGCACGCGTCGAGGCGCTGGGCCGCACGGTCCTCACCAGCCTCGGCCAGAACCACATCGAGCTGGAGGACGAGGTCGCCCGGCTCACCCGCGACGCCGCTCGCGAGTTCGCGCGCAACGAGGTGGTGCCGCGCGCCCAGCAGATCCACCGCGAAGATCTCATGATCCCGGACGACCTCATCGAGAAGTTCGCCGCGCAGGGCTTCTTCGGCTCCTCGATCCCCGAGGAGTACGGCGGCACCGGCATGGGCGACCTGCCGATGATCATCATTACCGAGGAGCTCTCCGCCGCCTCCCTCGGCGCCGCGGGCTCCCTCGCGACGCGTCCCGAGATCCTGTCGAAGGCGCTCCTCGCCGGCGGCACCGACGAGCAGAAGGCGGAGTGGCTGCCTCGGATCGCCGCAGGCGAGACGCTGGTCGCCATCGCGGTCACCGAGCCCGACGTCGGCTCCGATGTCGCCTCGCTCCAGACCCGCGCCGAGCCCGCGGACTACGAGGGCCGTCGCGGCTGGCGGCTCAACGGCAACAAGGCGTGGAGCACCTTCTCGGGGCGCGCCAACGTCCTCGCCCTCCTCGCCCGCACGGACCCGGACTCCACCCGGGGGAACCGAGGCCTCTCGCTCTTCATCGTCCCGAAGGACTCCTACACCGGCCACCAGTGGCGCTACCAGCAGCCCGAGGGCGGCGTCATCTCGGGGACCGCGAACCCCACTCCGGGCTACCGCGGGATGCACTCGTTCACCCTCGCCATCGAGGACTTCTTCGTCCCCCACGAGAACCTCGTGGGTGGCGACGCCGGCGTGAACCAGGGCTTTTTCCTCCAGATGGGTGGCTTCGCCGCCGGCCGGCTCCAGACGGGCGGCCGCGCCTGCGGCGTCGCGCAGGCAGCCCTCGAGAAGGCGTGCCAGTACGTCTCCCAGCGCACGCAGTTCGGCCAGCCGATTGCCGAGTACCAGCTAACCCAGCACCGCATCGGGATGATGGTGGCGCGCATCGCCGCCGCGAGGCAGCTCACCTACGCCTCGGCGCGCGCGTTCAACACGAGGGCGGTCGAGCCCGCGATGGCCAAGCTCCTCGCCTGCGATGTGGCCGTCGAGGTCACGCAGTCGGCGCAGCAGCTCCACGGCGGCTGGGGCTACTCCGAGGAGGACCCGATCTCGAGGTACGCGGTGGACGCCCTCGTCCTCCCGATCTTCGAGGGCGTGAAGCCCATCCTCGAGCTGCGCGTCATCGGCCGGGCGCTGCTCGCCGCCGCGCGCTGATCCCGGGGGCCCGCCGAGCGCACTACTGACCTCCAGGTTAAGACCGCTACACTGCTCGCCCCGGGGCATCACGATGCGCATGCCCACTGCGCGTCGTGACGGGCAGCAGGAGGTCCGTCGATGGTCGCGTTTGACGAGGCGAAGCGGGACGAGTTCGTCGGCCGCCTGTTCGGCAACATGCTCGGAGCTATGGACTCGCTCGCCATCTACCTCGGCGAGCGCCTCGGGCTCTACGCCCGGCTCCGCGAGGGCGGCCCCGCGACGCCGGGGGAGCTCGCCCGCCGCGCGGGCATCCACGAGCGCTACGCGCGCGAGTGGCTGGAGCACCAGGCGGCGGGCGGCTACCTCGAGGTGGCCACGCCCTCCGATGACGGCGCGACCCGGCGCTACGCCCTCCCACCAGAGCACGCCGAGCCCCTCCTCGATGAGTCGAGCCTCAACTACTTCGCGCCGTTCATCCGCATGGCGGTCAGCGTGCACCGGCCCCTCGATGGGCTGCTCGAGGCGTACCGCACCGGCGGAGGCGTCGGGTGGGCTGACTTCGGGCCCGACGCGCGCGAGGGCCAGGCGGCGGCCAACCGTCCGGTCTTCGAGCAGCTGCTCGTCAACGAGTGGCTCGACGCGGTCCCCGATATCCGCGCGCGCCTCGAGCAGGCCGACTCGCGGGTCGCCGAGATCGCTTTCGGCGGCGGCTGGGCAAGCATCGCGATGGCGCGCCGCTTCCCCCACGCACGCGTCGATGGCTACGACATCGACGAGGCGTCCGTGGACCTTGCTCGACGTAACGCTGAGGCGGCAGGCGTCGCGGACCGCACCACGTTCCACCATCGCGACGCCTCGGACGCGGCCCTCGAGGGGCAGTACGACCTCGTGATGGTCTTCGAGGCGCTCCACGACATGCCGAGGCCGGTCGAGGTCCTCGCGAGCATGCGCCGCCTGCTCGCGCCCGGTGGCGCCGTCCTCGCCATGGACGAGAACGTCGGCGAGCGCTTCGAGGCGCCCGCGTCCGAGGTCGAGCGCATCTTCTACGGCTTCAGCATCGCGATGTGCCTCCCGGACGGGATGAACCACGACGGCTCAGTGGCCACCGGCACGGTGATGCGTCCCGACACGCTCCGGCGCTACGCTGCCCAGGCCGGGTTCCGCGAGGTGGAGATCCTGCCTGTGGGGCACGACTTCTTTCGCCTCTACCGCCTCCACCTCTGACTCGACGCGCACCCCGAGGGCTCCGCGATGGTCGACATCCCCACCTTCGCCGAGGGCCATGAGCACTCCGAGGAGTGCGGCGCCCTCTACGCCGAGTGGCGTCGCCACCATGTCGTGGTCATGGATGTGCGCGGCCGCTTCTCGAGGCAGGACATCCTCGCCGCGCGCCGTGAACGCGAGAAGTTCGAGCACCAGCTCCGCCTCATCGGCTGCTCGGGGGAGGCGCTGCGCCGCATCGAGAAGGACGCCGAGGTCGCACTGTACGGCCACCCGTTGATGTAGCGTGGTTGGGGGATTGTTCACCGTCTTCCTGCCGCGTGGAGGTGCACGATGATGTGGGACCACGGCTCGATGTGGGGCGGAGGCTGGGGCTTCGTCCCCATGCTGTTCGGCAGCGTCTTCCCGCTCCTGCTGCTCGGGCTGCTCGTCTTCCTCCTCGTGCAGGCCTTCAGTGGGCAGCGCGCTCCCGCGCCACCCGCGCCCGGCGTCCTGCCGCCGCCCCCTCGAGGCGAGACGGCCATCGAGATCGCCGAGCGGCGCTACGCGGCGGGCGAGCTCTCCCGCGACGAGTTCCTCCGCATCCGCGAGGACCTCGCCGGGTCGGGCGGCACGACGCCCGCGCCATCGCCCTAGCCACACTCAGTCCGAGGCACCTCGGGCCATCGAGGCGAGCGTCTCGACGGTGCGCCAGTTCCGCACGGTCGACACTGTCTTGAGCGCGCGGTCGAAGTAGTCGTTCGTCATCTTCGATCGCCCGAGGCCGTTCGGGTAATAGAGGTACACCTCGCTGCCGACGACCGCGAACTCGTCCGGCGCGAACCGCGTCGGCTCGAGGGCGGCCACGGCCTCGGGGGCCGGCCGGCTCGCGAGGAAGCCGACGTGCAGCCACTCGGTGCGGTCGACGGGGAAGGGACTCCCGGCGCGGACGGCGTCGAGCTCCTCGCGGGTGCGCAGGAGTGCCGGAGGACGGAACCCGAGGCGGGACTCGATCGAGGCGGACACGGCCGCGGGCAGCGCTCGGGCGGTCGCCGCCGACGCCTCGAATACCGCGTTGCCACTCTGGATGTAGGTCGCCACGCTCGAGCAGCCCAGCTCCTCGAGGATCGCCACGAGGTCCCGCATCGGGAGCCGGTTCCGCCCGCCGACGTTCACCCCGCGCAGCAGCAGCACGTACCGAGGCATGACGGCCGCGCTTCTCGACGGCTACTCGCGGTAGAGCTTCACCACCTGCACGCGGTCGCCCGCCGCCTGGATGCAGAGGTCGCACAGCGTGCACTCATCGAGGTTGGCATCGAGGGTCACCACCCGGCCACCATCGAGGGCAAAGATGTCGACCGGGCACACCTCGACGAGGCTCTTCTTCAGTGCCTCGTCCGCCTGGACGGACTCGTCGATGTCGACCCGGATGAACATCGCCATGGAAGTGCCCTTCGAGTGGCTGCGTGCGCCCTCGCGACCCCGCGCGGGCGGCTCCGTCGTGCTCGTGCCGTCGCTAGCCGATGCGCTCCTTGAGGAAGCGCGGGATGTCCTCGATGCGCTCCGCGACGCGAATGCCGGCCGCCTCCATGCGCTCGATCTTCTCGGCCGTCGTGTCCGCGCGCCCCTCGACGATGGTCCCCGCGTGGCCGAAGCGCATGCCCGGCATCGCGTCCATGAACCGGCCGGCCATGAAGGCCACCACCGGCAGGTTCGAGCCGCTCGAGCGCATGTAGTCGGCCAGTTGCGCCTCGGCCTGCCCGCCCGGTTCGCTGTAGATCGCGATGCCCTTCGTGGCCGGGTCCGCGTCGAACAGCGGCATCAGCTCGGCGTACGTACTCCCGATGATCGCGTCACCACCGATCGATACCGCGGTCGAGATGCCGAGGCCGGCCTCGGACAGCGCGTTCGAGATCTCGACGGTCATCCCGCCGGACCGCGACATCACGCCGACCACGCCCGGCTGGAACGCCCGCCGCGTCGACTCCGCCGCACCGCCGACGCCGCCCACGCGCGACTTGCCCGGCGAGATCACGCCGAGGCAGTTCGGCCCGATGATCCGCGCGCCGTGCTGGTCGGCGTACTCCACGAACTGCGCCACCTGCTTCCGAGGAATGCGCTCCGTCACGATGATCACGAGCTTGATCCCCGCCTCGATCGCCTCGAAGACGGCGTCCGTCGCGAAGGCCGGCGGCACGGCCACCACCGAGGCGTCCACGCGCTCGCGCTCAGTAAACGCGCGCACGGTGTCCTCGACGGGTACGCCGTGGACGTTGCGGCCCTTGCGCCCCGGGGTGACACCCCCGATGACCTTCGAGCCGTAGTCGAGCACCTCCCGCGTCATCGACACGGCCTCGCGGCCGGTGATGCCCTGGATGATGAACGTCGTGTTCTCGTCGATGAGGATGGACATCGCTGCCTCCGGCCGCCGCGCGGCCTCGTCCCGTGGTTCCGAGTCGAAACGCCCGCTCGAGGCCCTACGTGCCGGCCATCTTCGCGACTGCGCGCGCCGCCGCCTCGTGCATCGACACCGACCGGTCGACGAACTCCACGCCGTACTTGCGCAGGATCGCGAACCCTTCCTCCTCCCACGAGCCGGGGATGCGGAAGATCGCGATCTTCTCGGCCGGGTCGTACCCCGCCTCGATGACGCCCTTCACGATGCCGCGCGCCATCATGTCGGCGCGCGTGTTCGAGACGACGTTCATCATCACGGCGATCTTGTCGACGCCGGGCTTCGACAGCACGAGCTTGGTCAGGGCGGCCGCCTTCGCCACCGAGGGGTTGCCGCCGATCTCGCAGTAGTTCGCGGGGTTGCCCCCCGCGGCGCGCACGGCGTCGAACAGCGTCAGCGAGCCACCACCCGCCCCGATGATCAGCCCGAGGTTCCCGTCGAACTCGGTGATGTTGCCCGCCACCCCTCGCGTGTCCGCGTCGTTCACCTTCGCGCCCGCGATCTCGAACTCGGTGGGCGGCCGCGCCATGCGCGTGTCCTCGTCGGGAATGCCGAGGGAGCGCAGCAGGTCCGCGTGCGTCCCGCGCGCCTCCTGCTCCATGTCCATGTGCGAGTCGAGCGCCACGAACGTGCCGTCCGCGAGCTTCCCGATCGGGTTGATCTCCGCGAGGGTCATGTCCCGCTCGACGAACACCTTCACGAGGGCCGCCACGATCCGCGTCAGCGGCCCGAGGTCGTTCCCGGTCACGCCAACGCGCGACACGGCCACCTTCGCCTGGTAGTCGGACAGCGGCGCGAGGTTGGAGAAGTGCGTCCGCGACAGGTGCTCGGGATGCTGCTCGGCCACCTCTTCGATGTCGATGCCGCCCATGTCGCTGAAGATGATCACGGGCCGCTTCGCACGACCGTCCCACGTCACTGCGGCGTAGTACTCTTGCGCGACGTCGCGCCGCTCCTCGACGAGGACGCCCACCGACTGCTGGCCGTTCACGGTGATCCCGAGGATCTCCGCGGTCGCTGCCCTGGCCCCCGCGCCATCCTCGGCGAACTTGATCGCGCCGGCCTTCATCCGGCCGCCGCTCAGCACCTGAGACTTGAGGACGACCGGTCCGCCGACCTCGCTCGCGGCGGTCTCGGCCTCCTCGGGCGTCCGAGCCATCACGCTCTTCGGCAGCGGCACGCGCGCCCGCCGGAGCACCTCTTTCGCCTCGAACTCGTACAGGCGCACGCTCAGCCTCGATTCGCCAGGGCTGGACCCTGCTACACGCGTGGTACTGCGAGGGGCGCACGCAACCCCGAGGGGTACGACCGGTCCGAACGTAATCGGGACAGGACAGGCGCCGCGGGCAGAGCCTATCGAGGGCGCATGGGCCGGTCAACGCGAGCACGGCCCGCTTCTCCGCGCCGCCCCCCGACTCCATGCCCCCGGCTCCCCGGTGCCCGGCACACCACGGCGACCCACGGGCGAGCCACGGCGATCCGATCGCCGCCGGCCCTCGTACTTCCTTCGCATACCAGGAGCACCGGGAGGTCTCAGATGCACGTTCGTGGGTTGGTTCGGAGCCGGACATGGCTCGCAGCTGGCATGGCTCTGGCGTCGGTCGCCCTGCTCGGAGCAGCATGCTCCGGAGGGACTGAGACCAAGGCGACCGCTACCTCGGCGGCGACGACGGCCGCGACGACCAAGGCCGCCGCCACCACTGCGGCCACCCCCGCCGCGACGACCAAGTCAGCCGCGACGCCAACCGCCTCCGCGAAGGCTGCCTCGACGCCCGGCGCCACCACCCCGACGACCGCACTCCGTGTCGCCGACACCTCGCTCGGCAAGGTCATCGTCGACAACAATGGGATGACGCTCTACACGTTCAAGAACGACCCGCCGAACGGCGACAAGAGCGCCTGCAACGGCAACTGCGCCGGCATCTGGCCGCCCGCACTCGCACCCACCTCAGGCGATCCGACGAAGTCCGCCGACGTGACCGGCACGGTCAAGATCATCACCCGCGATGACGGCTCGAAGATGATCGCCTACAACGGCCTGCCCCTCTACCGCTACCAGCCCGACACCGCTCCCGGCGACGTCAAGGGCGAGGGCGTGGGCGGCAACTGGAATGTCGCTCGACCCTGATCCCCTCCAGGATCGAGTTCTCCCAACTCGAGGGCTCCCGTTCACCCGGCGGGGGCCCTCTCCTCTCGCGCCGAGCGCGCTCCCGGTACGGCTAGTGCGCGGACCGGCGAGGCGCGATCAGCCCACCGAGGGCGATCACCAGTCCCGCCGCGCCGGCGATGAGGCCGTTGCGCATCGGAACGCCGAGGAGGATCTCGGCGATCGCTAGCTCGGCCGCGCGCAGTGCGCCCCCGCTGCCGGCCTCCGCCACGATCCACCCGAGCCCCCACGCGGCCCCCGAGGCGATCAGCCCCCCCATCGCAATCGCCACACCGAGGGCGACCCAGCCGCGACGTCCGCCAATGGCCGCCAGCAGCAGGCCCAGCACGATCGCCACCGTCCCCGCTCCGATGAGCACGGAGCGGGCGCTCGCCAGGGTGTCCGCTGTCAGCGTGCGGCTGAGGCCGGCGAACACGGAGTCCGCCGAGGCGCCCGCGAGGTCGTCGGAGGGCTCCGCGTACCGCTCGGCGGCCGCGCGCGACAGCATCGCGGTGCTCAGGCGTGCTTCGTCGAGCGTGCCGTCCGCGTCCACGGTCTCCCCTCGAGGCACGGCGGCCGGCACGGGGAAGTCCGCGATCTCCACGACCTCCACCCCCCGCTCGACCTGCCCCTCGAGGTCCGCGCGGCGCACGGCGACCAGCGAGTCGATCTCAGTGAACGCGGCGACCAGCCGCTCCTGCGCGGGCAGGGCGATCGCGGGCGCGCTGACCTGGAACAGCGACCCCGCGAGGACCGCCGTGGTGACGGCGCCTGCCTCGATCAGTCCGAGGGCGAGCACCAGCATCGTGCGGGCCGCGGGGCGCTCCGGTTGAGCCGGGCGCGCGGGCACGTTCTCGTCGTCCGGGTCGTAGCGCAGCATCGCGCGCAACGCGACCCGCTCGGGGCTCGTCGGGTCGAGGCGAGGGTCGCGCTGCTGTCGCTCCGGAGCGGCCCTCACGAGGGCGTCTCGCTCACCAGCACGTGCGTGCGCGCGATGCGGTCGTGCACCGCCGGCGCCTCCGGCCGGAACACCCACCCGAGGAGCGAGGCGATCGCACCGAGGACGACGGCGCCCAGCACGACGGTCGTGGCCATCGCCGCGAGGAACTGGCCGGCGGCCAGCAGTGCCAGCGTCAGCCATGCCCAGAGCGGCGCTGCCAGGGGATGCGCCGCAAACCGGAGCATCCGACGTGCCCCCGTACCCTCGACGAACAGGCCGGCGCGCGTCTGTCCCCACGTGCGACCCGACCACGCGCCGCTCGCGTACCAGGCGAACCACGCCGGCGGCATCGCGAGGACGATCGCGGCCCCGATCTGCGCGTCGCGCACATCGAGGTCGACCGCGCCTCCCGCCGACCGCACGAAGAGCCAGGCGCCCCCGGCGATGCATCCGAGCGCGCTCCACGCGGCCAGCGCCAGCGAGTCGTACAGCGCACTCACGGCTGCCCTCGTGCGCGCGCTGTGGAGGGATGACGGGTTCACCCTCTCATTCTCTGCTGTCGTGCCTCGTTGCGCACTCACAGGTCCGCCCGAGTTCCTCGCGATACGGTGATGGCATGAGGTCGCGACCAGTCTCCCGCGCCGTCCCTCGAGGCGTGCGCCTGCTCCTCGGCGCCGCGACGTTCATCGGCACGTTCGCGCTCTGGGTCGGCCTGCTCGGCGCCCGCCCGTGGCTCGCGGACGCGCGGGGATTCGATGGCGTCACGTGGGAGCTGGCGTCCTTCCCCGGCAAATGGCTCTACCACCTCGGCGCGCCGCTCCGCGACGACCCACACGGTGACGAGGCCGTGCGCGAGTACTTCGCACTGCCGGATCGCGAGGTGCCCGCGGCGCGATCGCTCGAGCGCCCCGTTGAGTCCCTGATCGAGGGCCGCCTCGACGCGGTCCTCCAGCGCGCGGGCTTCCGCGCCGTCCTCGGGCGCTCCGTGTGGCCCCCCGTCGCGATCGAGCTCACCGAGCCGCCGCGCATGCTGGCCGTGTCCCCTCGCGACCGCATCCGCCTCGCCCGGACCATGCCGCTCGATGACCTCGGGACCGCCGAGGCAGAACGGCTGGAGCGTGAGGTCGAGGCCGAAGACCCCGATCAGCGCGCGATCGTGGTCCCCCTCGGCGGCATCTCGACGTATCCCGCGATCGTCACGGCGGGCAGCACCTACGCCGGCACGGTGCAGGTCGCCGCGCACGAGTGGGTGCACCACTACTTCGCCTTCACGCGCCTGGGCTGGGCGTCCCTCGTGAGCCGCGAGTCGCTCGCGATCAACGAGACGGCCGCCGACATCGCGGGCGCCGAGCTCGCCCGGCTGGTGCTCGATCAGTTCGGCGACCCCGCCCCCTCCGAGGCGGCCACGGCCATCGATGCCCAGCGCAGCCGCGCCGATCGCGACGCGCTCCTCCGCGACCTGCGTCGCGAGGTCGACACGCTCCTCGCGGAGGGCCGCATCGACGACGCGGAGCGGCACATGGAGTCGGCCCGCCAGGCGCTCGTCCAGCGCGGCTTCGAGGTCCGCCGCATCAACCAGGCGTTCTTCGCGTGGTACGGCACCTACGCCGCGCGCGGCGACAGCATCGACCCGCTCGGCGTGCAGCTCCGTCAGCTGCGCGCGGCCTCCGAGTCGCTCCCGGACTTCCTCGCCACGGCCGGCCGCACGACGTCCCGCGCCGCGGTCGAGGCAGCCCTGAGGCAGCGCGGCATCGAGCCCGGGGGCGCGCCGCGCTGACCTCCTCAGTGCCTCGCTAGTTCCCGTTCTTCACCGTCACCACGGTCGTGGCCGCAGTGCTCACCCCACCCGAGTCGTACATCGTGAGCTTGATGATGTAGATCCCGTCAGGCACCGACTGCGTGTTCCACGTGGCCAGCGATCCGTTCGAGACCGGCTGCGTCAGCGTCTGGATCGTCTCCCACGAGCTCGGCGAGATGCCCCGCCCGAGCTCCACGGTGGCCCGCTGGAATCGAGGCCCGCTCGCGGTCCCCTCGACCTGCACGACGCCACCAATCGTCACGCCCGGCACCGGCGAGGCGATGCGCGCCACCGCGCCTCCCGCAACGGTAGGCGTCGGCGTCACGCTCGAAGCACCGCGGTTCGCCACGATGACCGGCACCATGTAGAACAGCGGACCAAGCTTCGCATCCTCCACCTGCACGCGCAGGGTGTACTCGCCGTCCGGCACATTGGTCGTGTCCCACCGCGACAGCTCACCGCTCGAGACCGGCGTCTGCGACTGCACGATCCCCAGCCAGCTCGAGGGGTTCTGCCCCACGCCATACTCGAGGCGGTACGTCTTGAAATCGGGCGTCGCGACGCGGCCGAGGACGCTCACGCTGCCCGTGACCCGCTGGTTCGGACTCGGCGACGTGATCTGCACGAGGTTCGCCGCACCCACGGCAAGTTCCGTCGACGCGATCTTGCCCGCCAGGCCCACCTTGCTCGCCCACTCGAAGGCGTTCCAGCCCGCCGTCTCCTCCTTGGGAAGCACCAGGCGCACGTCCTCGCGGATGAACTGCGCTGGCGTCCCCGGCGCCGCGAGGAGCCCCGTCCGCATGTCGATGCCGACCTTCTGCCACCACGTGTCGTACAGCGCGTCCGGCGGGCGATCCGGGTTCGGTCCCAGCACCTCCGCCGCGAACAGGCCTCGATAGCGGCCTTCCTTCGGGCAGTTCGGCCCCGGCAGCTTGCCCGAGGGGAAACAGAGCTCTCGCTCGACGACGCCGGCCGGACGCTGGAACGCGGTCGCCGGAAAGGCCTCCGCCTTCGAGGCCTCCGTCATGAAGTCGCGCCACGCGCGCCACGAGACTGAAGTCGACAGGATGTTCACCATCCGCGCGTTGTCGGAGTTCCCGAACCACACCCCCGCTACGAGGTGCGGCGTGTAGCCCACGGCCCACGTCTCACCAATGTCCTTGCTGTTCGCGTACGGCTCGCTGGTCCCCGTCTTCTGCGCCGACGGCCGGTCGGGCAGCTGGATGGCCCCGCACGCACCGAAGGTGATGCACTGGTTGTTGCCATCGGAAATGATGGACGTCACGAGGTAGGCCGCGCCCTCGCTCACGATGCGCCGCTCCACCGGCTCCTTGTACTCGTAGAGGACCTTGCCCTCGGAGTTCGTCACCTTCAGCAGGTTCACCGGGTCGAGCTGCCGCTCACCCGGGAGGTGCTTCACGAGGGCTTCCTGCCCGCGCATCGCCCCACCCGCCGCAAGCACCGAGTACGCGTACGTCAGGTCCTGCAGCGTCACGTCCACCCCACCGAGGGTGAGCGCGGGGCCGTATCCACCCTCGCTGTTCAGCGTCGTGAACCCGATCGCCCGCAACTGCGCCAGCGTCTGCGGCACGCCCGCATAGATGATCGTCCTGAGGGCGGTGACGTTCAGCGAGTTCCCCAGTGCCTTGTCCGCAGGGATGATCCCGGCGTACGAGTTGATCGGGTTGACGGGCGTGAAGTCCTCCCCCGTCGAGGCGTCCTTGATCTTCGTCGGCACGTCGAAGACGCCGGTCCCCGTGCTCCAGCCTTTCTGGAACGCCGTCATGTACGTGAACGGCTTCAGCGTCGAACCCGGCGAGTTGATCGCCATGATGTTGTCGTTGCGGCCCTGGATGTCGTCGTTGAAGTAGTCGCGACTCCCCACGTACACCAGCACCTGGGCCGTCTTCGGGTCCAGCGCGTAGAACGCACCGTTGTGGCCGCGCGACGGCGCCTCGTACTCGCGAATCCACTTCTCGAGGGAGTCCGTCGCGATCTTCTGCAACCCCATGTCGAGGGTCGTCGTGACCTCGAGGCCCTGGCGATACAGCGCGTCCGCGCCGAAGCGCTCCGCGAGCTCGGTCGCCACAGGCCCGAGCACGAAGTGCGGCGCCTCGATGTCGAACCGCGCCTGGCGCAGCGTCAGCGGCTCGCTCCGTGCGCGCTGCGCCTCCTCGGCGGTCAGGCGGTTGTGACGTACCATCAGGTCCAGCACCTCGGCCTGCCGCGCCTTCGCCGACTGCGGGTTGCGCAGCGGGTCATAGCGCACGGGCTGCTGAGGCACGCCCGCCAGCAACGAGGCCTCGGCGAGCGTCAGGTCAGCCGCGGGCTTGCCGAAGTACCCCTGCGACGCCGCCTCGATCCCCACGTACACGCCGCCGTACGAGATCGAGTTGAGGTACCACTCGAGCACCTGCTCCTTGGGGTAGCGGGTCGTCAGCTCGAGGGCGATCGCTGCTTCCTTGAGCTTGCGCTCCACCGAGCGCTGCAGCCGCTCCTCGGGCGGGATGTACACGGTCTTCGCCAGCTGCTGCGTGATCGAGGAGCCACCCGACCCCTGGAACACATCGCCTCCGAACGGCGAGAAGTTCTCCCAGCCCGCACGCGCGAGGCCGCGCACGTTCAGCCCGCTGTTCTCCCAGAACGACGCGTCCTCGGTGGCCACGGTCGCATCGATGAGCCACGGCGAGATCTCGCTCAGCGGGACCGGGCGCCGGAGGCCGCCATACTGGTCCACGAACTCGTAGAGGAGGTTCCCGTCGCGGTCGTAGATCCGAGCCCCGCCGCGCGGCAGGCTCGCGAGCAGCTCCTCGGGAGGCTGCACGCCGGACACAAAGTCGCGGTAGCGAGCAGCCGTGTACAGGCCGATGCCCGCCGCGGCCACGAGCCCCAGCACGATGATCGCGAGGAACAGGCCGGCCACGGCGCCGATCACCCGCCGCCGTCCGCTCACCGAGGCCTTCACGTCCCCCTCGACGCGCCGGCGGCGCCGCGACGCGCGATACACGGCGCTCACGCCATCACCCCGGGCTTGCGCAGCACGTAGACGTGCGAAATCCCGAACCGGCGCGCCGGGCTGTCCTCGATCATGTGCATCACTCGCCTCAGGAGGCGCCCCGCTGCTCCGAGGCGGCCCGCGATGTTGTCGAACCCGGGGAAGACGTAGTCCCGCGAGCTCACCTCTAGTCCGCTGTCCCCCACCGCCCGATCAAGCGACGCCCGAGTGTAGACGCGGGCGTGCGGAACCAGCCGGTCGCGCCACGCGCTCGGCAGCCAGTTCACGAGGGGTATGTTCCCGAAGATGTACCGCCGCCGCCCGCCGTACGCGACGTACACCCCGTGCGTCTCGAAGGGGAACCCGCGGTTCGGCGCAAAGATGATGCACACGCCGCCCGGAGCGAGCACCCGCCCCACCTCGCGCATGGTCTGCCGGTCGTTCGCCACGTGCTCGATCACCTCGTTGAGCACCACCAGGTCGAGTGAGCCGGTGCGAAAGGGCAGCGACTCCCCCGCTGCCGCGAGTACATTCGTGGCCCCGCGGGTCCGCGCCTCGCGCAGCCGCGGCACCTCGACATCACATCCGAGGGCATGCGCGCCTCGACGCGTGAACGCACGGACGTACTCCCCCACCCCACACCCGAGGTCCAGCACGCGCCTCCCATCGAGCCGTACGTGCCGCTCGATGATCGCCAGCCGCCGGTCCTGCCCGCCGCGCCACACGAAGCTGGGATTCCCGAGGCGCGCCGCCTCGGGTTCCTCGGCCCCTCGCGGCTGCTCGAGGGGGGGCGCCACCCTCCCGATCTCTGCCGTCGGACGATCGAGGCGGGCGATGGGCGGCCTCCCTGCGCAGGTGCGGGCGGCGCGCAACGGCGCACCGCCTCCGACACGAGGCACCATCCACTGTACCCCTCCCACGCTGACGGTGAAGCAGCGACACGGCGTCGCTGTTACGCGCCCCGCCCCGCACGTATGATGAGGCGTGGCGTTCGAGGTGCCGTGACGCCTCGCGCCCCGGAGGCGAACCGTGGCCCTGACCACCGATGAGGTACGACATATCGCGAACCTCGCCCGCGTCGCCCTCAGCGATGCCGAGGTCGAGCGCTTCCGCGAGCAGCTCTCCTCCATCCTCGAACACTTCGAAACGCTGACCCAGATCGACACCACCGACGTGCCGCCCACGGCTCAGACGCTCGAGCTCGTCAACGTCGAGCGCCCCGACGAACCACGCCCCTCCGCTACCACCGACGAGGTGCTCCTCAATGCACCTCGTCGCGACGGCCCCTACCTCCGAGTCCGCGCGGTGCTCGACTAGGCGAACGGCCTCGATCACCCGCTCCCCCGTCCAGCCAGGACCGTCCCCATCGGGACATCGCAGCAACGACAGGCACCTCATGCCAATCAACCTCGACGTTACGGCGCACGAGCATGCGCGACACCTCCGGGCCGGCGAGTACACGGCCCGCGCGCTCGCCGAGGCGACCATGGACCGCCTCGAGGCCCAGGAGCCGCACCTCAACGCCTACGTGCGCCTCACCCGCGAGGACGCCCTCACCCAGGCCGCAGCCGCCGACGCCCGTCTCGCCTCGGGCGACGCGGCGCCCCTCACCGGCATCCCCATCGCGATCAAGGACCTGCTCTCGACCAAGGGCGTGCCGACGACAGCCTCGTCGCAGATGCTCGAGCACTTCGTACCCATCGTGGACTGCACGGTCGTCGCCCGCCTCCGCGAGGCGGGCTCGGTCTTCGTCGGCAAGGCCAACCTCGATGAGTTCGCGATGGGCTCCTCGACCGAGCACTCGGCGTTCGGTCCCACGCGGAACCCGTGGGACCTCGAGCGCGTCCCGGGCGGCTCCTCGGGCGGCTCCGCAGCCACGGTCGCCGCGAGGGGTGTCCCGCTCGCGACGGGCACCGACACGGGCGGCTCGATTCGGCAGCCGGCCTCGCTGACCGGCATCCTTGGCCTCAAGCCGACCTACGGCCGCGTCAGCCGCTTCGGCGTCATCGCCTTCGCCTCGTCCCTCGAGCAGGTGGGGCCCTTCGCACGGGACGCCGAGGACATCGCGAACTTCCTCGCTGCCATCGCCGGACACGACCCCTGTGACTCGACCACCTCGCCCCTCCCGGTGCCCGACTACACGGAGGGGCTGGGCCGCGGCCTCGAGGGCCTGCGCGTCGGGGTGCCGGACGCGCTCTTCGCAGAGGGCCTCGAGGACGGCGTCCGCGAGGCGGTCGAGGCTGCCATCGAGGTGTTCGCCGCCAACGGCGCCTCGGTCACGCGCGGCATCGAGTTGCCCACGGCCACGGCCGCCCTCCCGGTCTACTACCTCATCGCCCCCTCCGAGGCGTCCGCCAACCTCGCCCGCTACGATGGGGTGAAGTACGGGCATTCCAATCATGATGGCCCGACGGCCACCCTCGAGATGGCCCGCACCCGCGACGAGGGCTTCGGTGATGAGGTAAAACGCCGCATCATGATCGGGACGTACGCGCTGTCCGCTGGCTATTACGATGCGTACTATCTGAAGGCGCAGAAGGTACGCACACTGATCCGACGCGAGTTCGCGGCGGCCTTCGAGCGCTACGACGTAGTCCTCACGCCCACCGCCCCAGGTGTCGCGTTCAGGCTCGGAGAGAAGACGGCGGACCCGCTCGCGATGTACCTCAACGACCTCTTCACGATCCCCGCAAACATCGCCGGCATCCCCGCGATGAGCATCCCCTGCGGCTTCGCCCAGGGCCTGCCCGTCGGCCTCCAGCTGATGGCCCGGCCCTTCGCCGAGGGCACCCTGATCCGCGCCGCCGACGCCTACGGCGCACTCACCGACTGGCACCTCCAGGCGCCGAGTGCCCTCGAGGGGGTGTCCTGATGGCGCAACGCGCGTTCCAGCCCCGCGCCATCCCCAACGCCGAGGGCCACGTGGCCCGTCGAGGTGAGACGTCCGCGGTCGTCTCCTCGCTGCCGTCGTCCGGCATCCGCCGCTTCTTCGAGATGCTCGACTCCATGGAGGGCGTCATCTCCCTCGGCGTCGGCCAGCCCGACTTCGCCACGCCGCCGCAGGTCACCCGCGCGGCGATGGACGCGATGGTCGAGGGACGCACGGGCTACACGAGCAACTACGGTCTCCTCGAGGTCCGCGAGCTCCTCAGCCAGCAGCTCGAGCGCCGCTACGGCGTCTCGTACTCACCGAAGAGCGAGATCCTGCTCACCACCGGTGTCTCCGAGGCGCTCGACCTCGCGTGCCGCGCGCTCATCGACCCCGGTGACGAGGTCCTGGTCCCGGAGCCCGCGTACGTGGCCTTCCAGCCGGTGATCCTCCTCGCGGGCGGCCGCTACGTCGCGGTGCCCACCACCGCCGAGGACCAGTTCATGGTCACCGCCGAACAGCTCGAGCAGCACATCACGCCCGCAACCAAGGCGGTCCTGCTCGCCTACCCCTCGAACCCGACGGGCGCCGTGATGTCCCGGCGTGCCCTCGAGCAGGTCGCCGACGTCGTCCGCCGCCACGACCTCTGGGTCATCTCCGATGAGACGTACGACCGCCTGGTCTACGGCCACGACCACGTCTGCTTCTCGGCCATCCCGGGTATGCGAGAGCGCACCATCCTCCTCGGCGGCTTCTCGAAGGCCTACGCGATGACGGGCTGGCGGCTCGGCTTCACCGCCGCGCCCCCCGTGGTCCTCGAGGAGATGATGAAGGTCCACCAGTACGTGATGATGTCCGCCCCCAGCGCCGCCCAGTACGCGGCCCTCGAGGCGCTCCAGAGCGGCGAGGAGGACGTGCGCGGCATGGTCGCCGAGTACGACCGCCGCCGGAAGCTGGTCTTCAGCCGCCTCCGCGGCATGGGCCTGCCCGTCGTCGAGCCGAAGGGCGCCTTCTACATCTTCCCAGACATCAGCTCGACGGGTCTCGACGACCTCGAGTTCTGCGAGCGCCTCCTCGTCGAGGAGCGCGTGGCCGTCATCCCCGGCGCCTCCTTCGGCGAGAGCGGCAAGGGCTTCGTCCGCATCTGCTACGCGTCGGCGTATGCTGATCTCGAAGAGGCGATGAATCGCCTGGAGCGCTTCCTCACGAAGCGCAGAGCGGAAGTCGGGACGAAGTGACCACCCCGCCCCCAGGGCCTCCCGAGGACGACCCCATCTTCGGCGATCGCGGCTTCGGCAGCCCGTTCTCCGACCCGCCCCCACCACCCCCACCGCTCGACCCCAACGCCGACCTCGAGCTCTCCATTCGCCGCGCGAGCGCCCGCCCGGGCACGCAGCCCGGCGAGATGCTCGTCGAGCTCGACACCACCCGCGGCGCCATCGAGATGTACCTCCAGCCCCGCGAGGGCAAGACGGGGTGTGTGATCTTCATGGGCGGCGCCGGCGGCGGCGTCGAGGGGCCCGCCGACAAGGTCTACGTCCGCCTCAGCCAGTCCCTCCTCGATCGCGGGGTGACCTCGCTCCGCGTCGTCTACCGCAAGCCCGGGGAGTTCGAGGAGTGCGTCCTCGATGCGCTCGCCGCGTGTTCCTTCCTCAAGGGCCTCGGCGCGCAGTCCGCGGTCATGGTCGGTCACTCGTTCGGCGGCGCGGTCGCGATCAAGGCCGGCGAGCTCGGCGGGCTCGTCACCTCGGTGGTCGCGATGTCCTCCCAGCGCTACGGCACCCAGGACGTCGACAAGCTGAACCGCCCGCTCCTGCTCATCCACGGCGCGAACGACGATGTCCTCGACCGCGCCGCCTCCGACGACATCCACTCACGCGCGAAGGAGCCAAAGCACCTCGTCATCCTCGAGGGCGCCGGCCACGGCCTCAACGAGGCCGCCGACGACGTCTTCAGCATCCTCGAGAACTTCATTGCGACGCAGGTCGGTGACGCGTCAAGCACATAACATCACCGCCGCTCAGCCACGGGCTTTCCCGCGGCTGGCATTTGACGAGCCGTGGCTATAATGGCGCCGCGGTCTGATCGGAACTCGGTCGGTTTCGATCGGGAGCGGGGGTAAGAAGCCCAACAAATTCCTCACGCAGCACTCGCGGGGCGGCAGTGTCCGGATGCCGCGAGTTTGAGAGGGTGTAATTTGATGACAACCGACACGCCTTCCTTTAGCCCAGGCCTAGAGGGCGTGCCGATCGCTGAGTCATCCATCTCCCGCGTCGACGGGCAAGCCGGACGACTCACGTATCGCGGCTACTCCATTGAAGACCTGACCCAGCACGGCACCACGTTCGAAGAGATCGTCGCTCTCCTCTACGACGGAGACCTCCCCGGCAAAGCCCGCCTCGCCGAGGTCCGACAGCAGCTCGAGGCCGCCCGCGCGCTCACCCCCCGGCAGATCGAGTTCGCGCGCAGCGCCGCCTCCCTCACCCACCCGATGTTCGCCCTCCAGGCGGCCACCGCCGTGCTCGGTCCCACCGTCAACGACTTCGAACCGCACGTCGACGACGCCTACGACCGCGGCATGGCCCTCATTGCGAAGGTCGGCCACCTCGTCGGCGTGATCGCCCAGGCCGTCGCCGGCCGCCCCTACGAGGGCCCACGACCTGGCGAGTCCCACGCGCACATGATGCTCCGCATGATCACCGGCGAAGAGCCGTCCGCCCTCCACGAGGAGGTCCTGAACTACCTCCTCATCCTCCAGGCCGACCACTCGGCCGGGAACGCCGGCACCTTCACGGCGCGCGTCGTCACCTCCACCAAGGCAGAGCCCGAGTCGGTCATCTCCTCCGCGATCGGCGCGCTCTCCGGCCCCGCGCACGGCGGCGCCAACGAGCACTCACTGCGCCTCTTCCAGTCCATCGGCGACCCGGCCAAGGCCCAGACGGAGATCGAGCGCCTCCTCAACGACCGCTACAAGATCCCCGGCTTCGGCCATCGCGTGTACCACGTCAAAGACCCGAGGGCGATCGTCATCCAGCGGCTCGCGAGCCAGGTCATCGTCCACCAGCGCGAGAAGGACCTCTACCAGATCGCACTCACCGTCGAGGCCGTCGCTACCGAGAAGATGGGCTCGCGAGGCCTCTTCCCCAACGTCGACCTCTTCTCCGGCTGCGTCTTCGCCGCCCTCGACATCCCCATCGACTTCTTCACGCTCATCTTCGCCGCCTCCCGCACCGCGGGATGGGTCGTGCACCTCAAGGAGCAGTGGGCCTCCGGCAACCGCATCTTCCGCCCCACCCAGATCTACACCGGCGAAGACCAGCGCGTGTTCGCCCCCCTCGACGCCCGCTAACACCGAGGCGTCACGCACCACGAGAACGGGCCACCGCAAGGTGGCCCGTTCGGCCCTCCGAGGCCCCCCACCCCCACCCTCCGAGGCCGCGCCCTCATCCGTTCGCGCAACGCCATGATCCCGTTCGCGCTGCGCCCTCATCCGTTCGCCCTGAGCCTGGCAAACCACACGCCGTCCGAGGGGCCCCGTCGTCATCCCGTTCGCGCTGCGCCATGATCCCGTTGGCGGTGCGCAGTCATCCGTTCGCCCTGAGCCTGTCGAAGGGCACGCCGTCCCTCGAGGCACGAATCGAGGATCCCGCCGCCATCATCCGTTCGTGGTGAGCCTGGCGAACCACCCCGCCGTCCGAGGAACCCCGAGACGCCCGCTCCGAGGCGCCCGCTCCGAGGGGAGTGCGAGGGGAGCGCGAGGGGCAAAGCCCCTCGCATGGCGCAAGTTGGGTCGCTGGCAGCCGCGCCCGAGGCGCGTCAGCTCGAGGGCGGCCACCACCGGCTGCGGTCCGCCAGGTAATCGAGGCCGATCGCGTCGCGCACGAGGGCCATGGTCTCCTCGGCGGTGCGCTTGCCCGCCGCCGTCCCCGCCGCCAGCGCCTCACGCACCAGCTCGGGCCTCGCGAGGTAGTGCGCCCGCCGCTCGCGGAACGGCTCGAGCAGGTCGTTGATCGCCTGCGCCAGCGCCCGCTTCACCTCGACATCCCCCACCTTGCCGAGGACGTAGCGCTCCTTGAAGTCGTTGACCTGGTCCGCGTTCGGGTTGAACGCGTCGTGGTATATGAACAGCGGGTTGCCCTCGACGTGCCCAGGGTCGGTCGCCCGCAGCCGCGTCGGGTCCGTGTACATCGACATCACCTTGCGCGTCACCTCCTCCGAGGTGTCCCGCAGGTCGATGGTGTTCCCCAGCGACTTCGACATCTTGGCGTTGCCGTCCAGCCCCACGAGGCGCGGCACACGCCCGATCAGCGCCTCGGGCACCGGAAAGATCTCGCGCTCACCGCTCGAGGTGGTCCCGAACATCCGGTTGAACCGCCGCGCCACCTCGCGCGTCAGCTCGATGTGCGGCGCCTGGTCCTCCCCCACGGGCACGAGGTGCGCCCGCGGCATGAGGATGTTCGCCACCTGCATCACCGGGTAGTTGAAGAACGCGACGGGCACCGCGTCCAGCTTCGCCTCGACGTCCGCCATCTCCGCCTTCAGCGTCGGGTTGCGCTCCAGCCTCCCGAGGCCGATCCACCAGGAGAGCCATAACGTGAGCTCCGCGTGCTCGGGCACCTGGCTCTCGATGACGTAATGGCTGTCCTCAGGGTCCAGCCCGACCGCCAGCCAGTCCAACGCCACATCGAAGACAGAACGGCGCACCCGCTCGATGTCGTTCGCGTAGTCCGAGACCTGGTAGTCCGCGATCAGGAAGTAGCACTCGTACTCGCGCTGCAGCCGGATCCAGTTCTCCAGCGCCCCCGCGTAGTGCCCGAGGTGCAGCGCGCCCGTCGGCCGCACCCCGGTCAGGATGCGCTTGCGTTCATCAGCCATGGAGGTCGTCCTCTCGGAGTCCCCTGGTCCCCGTCATCCGTTCGCGAGGAGGCTCGCCGTCATCCGTTCGCGGTGCGCCCTCATCCGTTCGTGGTGAGCCTGTCGAACCACACCGCCGTCCTCGTCAGCCACGAATCGAGCACCCGCCCGAGTATGCTCGTTCCGCTCGAGGTACGCCGACATCCGTCCGAGGTGCGCCGTTATCCGTTCGTGGTGAGCCTGGCGAACCACACCGCCGTCCTCGACAGGCACGAATCGAGCACCGCCCGAGTATGCCCCACGTGCCAGGAATGAGGGGTGACGCGCTCAGCCCGACCAGAGTGGCCGCGCGCGCACATGCCGAGGGTCCGGCGCGGTGCTCGACGTAACCACGGCTACATCTGCTCAGGCGCCGAGACGCCCATCAACCCGAGCGCCCGCGCCAGCACCGCCCGCGCCGCCTCGAGGAGCAGCAGTCGCGCCTTCGTCAGCTCGGCGTCGTCCGTGATCACGCGGCACTGCGTGTAGAACACGTGGAACGCCGAGGCGAGTCCCTGCGCGTAGTGCGGCAGGTGGTGCGGCGCGAGGTCGGCAAGCACCTTCTCCTCGGTCTCCGGGAGCTCGAGGAGGCGTCGAATCAGGGTCAGCTCCGCCTCGTGCGTGAGCAGCGAGGCGTTCGCCCCCGCCGAGGACAGTCCCTGCTCGGTCGCCCTCGCGATCACGCCGGCGATCCGGGCGTGGGCGTACTGCACGTAATACACGGGGTTCTCATCCGACTGCGTCTTCGCCAGCTCGAGGTCGAAGTCAACGGTCGACCCGGCGGACGTCGCGAGGAAGAAGTAGCGCGTCGCGTCGGCGCCCACCTCCTCCACGACCTCGCGCAGGGTCACGATGTCGCCCGCGCGCTTCGAGAGCGGCACGATCTCGCCGCCGCGCTTCAGCGTCACGAGCTGGTAGAGCAGCACGTCGAGCTTCTCCGGGTCGCCGCCCACCGCCTGCACCGAGGCCTTCACCCGCGACACATGCCCCTGGTGGTCCGCCCCCCAGATGTCGATCACGCGGTCGAAGCCGCGCTCGATGAACTTGTTGTAGTGGTACGCAATGTCGGTCGCGAAGTAGGTCGGCTGGCCGTCCGACCGGATCAGCACGTTGTCCTTCGACTCGCCAAGCTGGCTCGTCGCGAACCACACCGCGCCCTCGCGCTCCACGACGTAACCGCCGTCGCGTAGCCGTCCGAACGCACGGTCGTACGGCCCGCCCTCGACCTGCAACGATCGCTCCGAGAACCACCGGTCGTAGTGGACCCCGATCAGCCCGAGGTCGGTGCGGATCCGCTCGACCATCCGCTGGATGCCCAGCTCCCCGAGGGCAGGGTCGGGCTCTTCGCCCTCCGGCCGCAGGTACGCATCGCCAAACTCGGCCTTGAGGTCCTCCGCCAGGTCGATCACGTACTGGCCCGGGTACCCGTTCTCCGGCACCGTCACGTCGCGGCCGAACAGCTGCTGGTAGCGCGCATACAGCGTGCGACCGAAGATCGCCACCTGCGTCCCGGCGTCGTTGACGTAGTACTCCTGCTCGACGTCATAACCGTGCGCCTTGAATACCAGCGCCAGCGACGACCCAATCGCAGCGCCTCGGCCGTTGCCGACGTGGCACGGGCCAGTCGGGTTTGCCGAGACGTACTCGAGCTGCAGCTTCTTGCCGCGACCCGCCTCGGTGGAGCCGAACGCGGTCCCCTCGGCAGCGATCGTCGCGGCCTGCGAGGCCAGCCACTCACCATCGAGGTAGAAGTTGAGGAACCCCGGAGGCGCCACGCGCACCTCCGCGACGGCGGCGTGTGCCGGCACGTGCTTGCGCAGCGCTTCGGCGACCTCGATCGCCTTCATCCGCGCCAGCCCCTGGATGCGCAGCGGCAGGTTCGCCGAGTAGTCCCCGTGCTCCGGCCGCTGCGGGTGCTCGAGTTGGACATCGGGCGCCGCAAACTCCGGCAGGTCGCCCGCAGCCTGCGCAGCTGCGAGTGCTTGCTCCACGAGGATGGCGAGGTCATCTCGGATCACGTCGCGATCCTCGCACGCGAGGGCGCCACCGGGCTAGTGTCTCGCCCCCTGCCCCGAGTCAACCTCCGTATCACTCGCCTCCCCTCCCCCGCCGTCCGAGGCCGGACGAGCCCGCCGCCGTTATCCGTTCGTGGTGAGCGTGGCGAACCACCTCGCCGTCCTCGGGAAGTGCGAATCGAGGATCGCCCTCATCCGTTCGCCCTGAGCCCGTCGAAGGGCCAGCTGTGCACCAACGGCGCGAATCGAGGCCCCCCATCGGGGTGTTCCCGCGACCCGAGGTGCAGTTCGGACCGCAGAGAAACTCGATTCGCACTTACCGAGGACGGCGAGGTGGTTCGCCAGGCTCACCACGAACGGATAACGGCGGCCCTGTTGCCCCGCCGCCGTCCATGCAGCCCGGTTCGCTCTGAGCCTGTCGAAGGGCCCGCGGATGTCGGCAGGTACGAATCGAGGCCCCCCCGCCTTGATCCGTTCGTGGTGAGCCTGGCGAACCACTCCGCCGTCCTCGGTAAGTGCGAATCGAGGACCGCCTTGACCCGTTCGCCCTGAGCCTGTCGAAGGGCCCGCCGTGCACCGACGGCGCGAATCGAGGCCCCGCCGCCGTCCGAGGCCAGACGAGCCCGCCGCCCTCCTCCGTTCGCCCTGAGCCTGTCGAAGGGCCAGCCGTCCCTCGAGACGCGCGAATCGAGGACCGCTGGGGAGCGCGAGGGGCGAAGCCCCTCGCCAGGAAAGGGGTGGGTGGGCGGGCAGCCGCGCCGCAGGCGCGACCTCGTTCCGCTGCTCTAGCCCGCCGCCACAAGCACCGCCGAGGCCCGCGCGCCGCCTCGAGCTGCCGTCGACCACTCGTGGTCCAGCAGCCACCGCTTCCGGTCGAGGCCACCCGCGTACCCCGTGAGCGTCCCGTCCCCACCGACGACCCGGTGGCAGGGCACGACGATCGCGATCGGGTTGCGCCCCACGCTCGCCCCCACGGCCCGCGAGGCGTTCGGGCGCCCGAGCTTTCGCGCGATCGCGCCGTACGTGGTGGTCGTCCCGTACGGGATCGTCTCCAGCTCCCGCCAGACCGCCCGCTGCCAGTCGCTCCCCACAGGCGTGAGGGCGAACGTGAACACGTCCCGCGCGCCCGCGAAGTACTCGCGCAACTCCTCGATGGCGCCCCGGGCTGCCTCGGCGTCGTGCGCCGCCGGCTGACCCGCGTCCCCCTCGACGCGTGCCGTCCAGTGCGCCACGTCGTAGTGACCGGGCGCCCCGTTCCGGTGGTCGCGCACGAACTCGATGCGGTGCACCCCGCGCGCCGAACCGCCCACGAAGACATCGCCCACGGGCGTCGAGATCACGTCATACCAGGCCATCGCCAGCTCCTGTCGTAGGGGAGGTCCGTCGAGGATACTCCCGCCGCACCGCGTTCCGAGGGCCACTCTGGCACTGGAGATCGCGCGACGCTGCGCTACGCTCCCACCGCTCGTCGTCCCCCCGGAGGTCGAGGCCAGTTCGCGTGGGACGCGCGCTCCCGAACGAGGTGCCACCGGCCAGCAGGACGGGCAGGACAAACAGCACGGACCGTCACACCAGGTCAATCAAGTCAATCAACCGCCGAGTCTGCGGCGAGCCGCTCAATCAAGAACAATCAAGCGCGAGTCGCGCGCCGCACACGACTCTCCCGCAGGAAGGACCGTCCGATGCGCCCCAACCCCGTCCTCCGCGCCTGGCGCGAGGGCCGTCAGACCATCGGCGGCTGGCTCACCATCAACTCCGCCTTCACCGCCGAGGTCATGGCGCACCAGGGCTTCGACTGGCTCTGCATCGACATGCAGCACGGCGTGGTCGACTACATGGACTGCTTCCACATGCTGCAGGCCATCTCGACGACGGACACGGTCCCCTTCGTGCGCGTCCCCAGCAACGACTTCGCCGATATCGGGCGCGCCCTCGATGCCGGCGCGTACGGTGTGATCGTCCCCCTCGTGAACAACCGCGCCGATGCCGAGCGCGCCGTCCGAGCCATGCGCTATCCGCCGGTGGGCGACCGCTCCTCGGGCCCCGCGCGCGCCACGATGTACGCCGGCGCCGACTACCAGCGTCACGCCAACGAGGAGGTGGCCTGCATCGTCATGATCGAGACGGTCGAGGCGCTCCAGAACCTCGATGAGATCATGTCGACCCCGGGCGTCGACTGCGCCTACATCGGACCGTCCGACCTCGCCTACGCGCTCGGCATCGAGCCGACCGGCGACAACCACGACGAGCGCCACGCCGCCACGGTCATGCAGATCCTCGAGGCGACACGGCGCCACGGCATCGCCTCGGGCATGCACACCGCCAGCGTCGAGTTCACCACGCGCTGGCTCGAGGCGGGCTTCCAGATGGTGATGCTCGGCGCGGACCGCGCCTTCATGGCGCGCCAGGCCAGCGCCGACCTCGCGGCGGCCCGCCAGCGCTCGGGCGTCGCGAGGGCACTCACGTAGCCATGCCGGACGTCTCGCCGCCAGAGCTCCTCGACTTCGTCGAGCGCGTCCTCGTCGCGGGCGGCGCCTCGGACGCCGATGCGCCGATCGTCGCCGCTCACCTTGTCGAGGCGAACCTGACCGGGCATGACTCGCACGGGGTGGTCCGCGCCGCCGAGTACCTCCAGTCGATGCGTACGGGCATCATCGAGGCGGGTGCACCTTTCGCCGTTGAGCAGGACGGCGAGGCCACGGCCCTCATCGATGGCGGATGGAACTTCGGACAGGTCACGGCCCGTCGCGCGATGCGCCTCGCGCTCGAGAAGGCCCGCACGACCGGCGTCGGGGTGGTCGCCGGCCGCCGAGTCGCGCACGTCGGCCGCCTCGGCGCCTACGTGGAGCAGGCCGTCGATGCAGGGATGATCGGCCTTGTCATGTCGAGCGGGTCCCCGCTCGTCGCAGCCCATGGAGGCGTCGCGCCGCGCCTTTCGACGAACCCGCTGGCCATCGGTGTCCCCACCGCCGACCGCGATGCCCCGTTCGTCCTCGACATGGCCACGTCGGCCGTCGCGGCGGGCACGGTCCGCCTCGCCCGCGGTCTCGAGGCGAACCTCCCCGAGGGCTGGCTGCTCGACCTCTCCGGCGCTCCCACCACCGACCCCGCT
>JADLFF010000108.1 GCA_020845735.1 Dehalococcoidia bacterium | reverse complement strand
GAAGACACCCCGCTCGAGACCGCCTGAGGCGGGCCGTCGCGCTGGCCGCGGTCGGCGCGAGCCTGGCCGCGACGGGCTGCCTCAGCGGACCGATCGCGGGATCGGCGCAGTCGAGTGCGGCCGTGGCGCCGTCGGGGACCGCGGCGTCGGTGGCCGACCAGCTCGTCGAGGGAAGCGCTGCCCTCGACGCCCGGCCGGTCGAGGGCAGCCCGACTCCGTCGCCCACGCCCTCCTCGACACCCACGCCGTCCCCCTCGCCTACCGCCACGCGCACCCCGACGCGCACGGCGGCGGCGCCTCCCGCCGACCCGCCGTTCGCCGGCTTCTTCGCGCTCGGTGCGGTCGTCCAGGGGCCCGGCGAGTTCCGCATCGGCACCACGAGCTGGTACATCCAGGTCCCCGCCGACATGCACCTGCGCTGGGACTACATCTCCGAACCGGACGCCGAGGGGGTTGTGCGCTGGGGCTGGTCGGACCTCGACAGTGGCTCGCAGATCGTGGTCAGCGCGCGCGACGTGACCGACGTCGCGCGCGTCCTCACCGGGGAATCGGCGGCGCGGGCGCGGGCGAATCGCAACTTTGACGCCATCATGGGCTCCGTCAGCCGCCAGACCGCCGAGTAGCGTGCGCTAGTCGCCCGCGGCGACGCTCACCATCGAGGGCGCCTCGACGCTCCGCCGCGACGCGCTGAGCACGAGGGCGACCGCCACCACCGACAGCGCGACCGCGATGCCCGCGAGCATCGCGAAGGTACCGCTGGTCCCCCAGCGCTCCGCGACCACACCGGCGAGCCATGCTGCCGAGGAGCCCAGCCCGAAGCTCAGGAAGAACGAGATCCCGAAGGCGCGGCCCGCCGAACCCGTCGGTGCGTAGTCCGCGACGAGGCCGTTGAAGACCGGCTGCTGGGCGAAGTTCACGAGGCCGAACATCGCGGCTGCGAGCACCAGCACGACCCCGCTCGAGAGGCTGACCAGCACGAGGGCGGGCACGAGCAGCACGACGATCGGCACCGCCGCCCGCTCGAGGGACATGCGGTCGCTCATCATGCCGCCGGCGATCTGGCCGAAGACCGCGGCAAAGAGGACCAGCGAGGACATCGCACCGGCGATGGCCTGCGGCGTCCAGCCGAGGAACGACAGCCCGAGGTGCTCCTCGAGGTGGGTGGGGAGGAAGGTGAGCGCGCCTCGATAGACGAACCCCGTCCCGATGGTGGCCGCGTACACGAGGAGCAGGGGCGGGGCCGTCCAGCTGCGCACCGCGGGCGGCGTGCTGCGCCGCTTCGCTCCGCCTCGGGCGGTGGCCTGCGCCGCGCTGGCGGCCTCGCGCGCGCGTCGCGCGGCCTCGAAGCGGTCGGGGGCCACGAGGCGTGTCATGAGGGCCACGCCGAGGGCGAGCAGCGCGAGCAGCACGTACGCCGCGCGCCAGTTGACGAGCACCGCGACCGCTGAGGCGATCAGCGGCGCTGCGGAGATGCCGAGGTTCCCCGCGATGCCATGGATCGCGAACGCGCGCCCTCGGCGCTCGAAGACCGTCGAGACCATGGCCGTGCCGGGCGGGTGATAGAGGCCGATCGCTCCTCCGAGGATGGCGAGCGCCACGGCAAGCACGGGCAGACTCGGGGCGAACGCCACGAGGAGGGCGCAGGCGGAGGCGGCGAACATCGCCCCTGCGATCACGGCGCGTGGCCCGAAGCGGTCCGACAGGTAGCCGGCAGGCAGCGCGGCCATGCCGAAGGTCAGCGTGCCCGCGAAGGCCACCCCTCCGAGAGTGGCGAGTGACGCGCCGAACTCCGAGCCGATGCGCAGCAGCAGCGCCGCGAACGTCAGCTCGAGGGTGTGCGTCATGCCGTGCGCCAGCGCCGCCGAGGTGATCACCCGGCGCTCCATGCTCGCCGCGCCGGGGGTGGCGGTCATGGCCGTCATCGCGCGCTCCTTCAACTGAGGAGCGGCCAGCATAGCGTTCGTTCGTCGCGAGGACGCCCGGCCGAACGGCCCGAGTCGTGGCGGAGAGGCGAGTCACCGCTCGCCTCTCCGCATCGATACCGGACTATGCGCCGGTGACGACCGGCGCACCCGCCGGCCGGTCACCGCTCGGGCCCTGGAGCCCGGCGAAGAGCGAGGTCGGGGCGACCTCGAAGAGCTTGTCGATGGGCCACGTCGAGTTCCACCAGATCTGCCGTTCCGGCACGTAGTCGTGGTAGAGGACGACCTCGAAGCCGCGTACGCCGAAGGAGCGACCGGTCACGTGGGCCGCGTCGTCGGAGCACAGCCACGAGACGAACGGCGCGACGTTGGCCGGGTCGCGCGTCGTGCCCTCGACGCGCTCGCTCTCCGGGTCGCCCTCGCGGGTGGCCTGCTGGTTGCGGAGACCGCGGTCCGTCATGCGGGTGGCGGCGCCCGGCAGGATCGCGTTCGAGGTGACCCCGTACCTGCCGAGGGCGTTCGCGCACGACTTCGCGAAGCCGATCAGGCCGGCCTTGGCCGCGGCGTAGTTCGGCTGGCCCGCGGAGCCAAAGGCGGCTCCCGAGGAGAAGCTGATCAGGCGGCCGCCCTTGCGCTCGGTGCGCCAGTGGATGCTCGCGAAGTGGGAGGTGTTGTACGTGCCCTTGAGGTGGACACGGATGACGTCGTCCCACTCCTGCTCGGACATGTTGAAGATCATGCGCTCGCGGAGGATGCCCGCGACGTTCACGAGGATGTCGAGCTTGCCGTACTGGTCGAGTGCCTGGCGCACCAGGTCCTCAGCCTGCTGGTGGTCCGAGACATCGGCGTAGTTCGCGACGGCGTTGCCGCCGCCCGCCCTGATCAGCTCGACCACCTCGTCGGCGGGTCCGGCCTCGCGGCCGACGCCCTCCACCGAGGCACCGAAGTCGGCGACCACGACGTTCGCGCCGAGCTCGCCCATGAGGAGCGCGATGCCTCGGCCGATGCCGCGTCCCGCGCCGGTCACGATGGCGGTCTTCCCATCGAGGTACTTCTGTGGCATCAGTCTGTTCCTTCCTCGATGAGGGCTAGGCGCCCGCGACCGATGGCGCGTTGAAGTTGGGCAGCGTGAGGTGCGGCGTGAGCTGCTCCTTGGCCCGCGTCCACAGCTCATCGACGTCCCACGGGCCGTCCGAGAAGATCTGGCGCTCCATGTCCATGTCGCGGTAGAGGGTGATCTGGTAGCCGCTGGCCCCGATGACGCGCCCCGAGACGTTGGCGCCCTCGTCGGAGCAGAGGTAGACGAGGACCGGCGCGACGTTCAGCGGGTCGCGAGGCGTGCCCTCGGAGCGCTCGCTGGCCGGGTCGCCCTCGCGGGTGGCCTGCTGGTTCCCGAGGTTGCGGTCGGTCATGCGCGTGGCGGCGCCGGGCGCGATCGCGTTGGCGGTGACGCCGTACCTCGCGAGGGCGTTGGCGCACGACTTGGTGAAGCCGATCAGGCCGGCCTTGGCGGCGGCGTAGTTCGGCTGGCCGGGGGAGCCGTTGATCCCGGCTCCCGAGGAGAAGTTGATGAGGCGGTAGCCGCCTTTGCGCTCGGTGCGCCAGTGGATGCTCGCGAAGTGGGTGGTGTTGTACGTGCCCTTGAGGTGGACACGGATCACCGAGTCCCATTCCTCCTCGGACATGTTGAAGATCATCCGCTCGCGCAGGTTGCCCGCGACGTTGATCAGGATGTCGAGCCCGCCGAACGAGTCGAGCGAGTGTCGGATCAGGTTCTCGGCCTGCACGTGGTCCGCGACGTCGCAGTAGTCGGCCTCCGCGATGCCGCCCGCGGCCCTGATCTCGTCGACGACCTGGTCCGCGACGCCCTTGTCGCTGCCCGAGCCCTCGACCGAGCCACCGAAGTCGGCGACGATGACCTTCGCGCCCTGGTCGGCCAGCGCGAGCGCGATGCCTCGACCGATGCCGCGACCGGCACCGGTGACGACGGCGCTCTTGCCCTCGAGATGTTTCGCCATCAGATCCTCCCCGGGATTGCTCCCGATCCGTCGGCCGCCCGAAGTGTGCTCAGGTTCGCCGCGCGGGATTCTAACGCAACACGATGCGGATGAGGCTCACGAAGCGTGAGCACGGAGCCGCATCGCACTGTCAGCCGCGCCGCGTGCGGCCTCGGGGGCGCGGGGGCGGCGAGGCGTGCGCCACCTCGATGGCGGCACGTGCCCACTCGCGGAGCTGCTCGCCGTCGTCGAGGAGATCGAGGGGCACCGTGTAGTAGGGCATCGTCATCGGAGTGCGGCGCTGTGGCATCGATGGAGCGAACGGCGTGCTGCCTGCCGCCTCGTAGGCCGCGCGGTTGGCGTCGTTCACCTTGAAGTAGAGCGTCGACGCGCTGTCTAGGAGGGCGAACATCCGGCCGTCGTGCCAGAAGCCGTAGCCGCCGAACATCGCGCGGCCCGCCACGCTCCCGAGGGGTGCGAGCTCCTCGGTGAGGTGCGCGACCAGGGTGCGGTCGACGGCCATCGTTCCTCCGTGGTTGGCCTCGAGGCGCGGACGAGCGTAATCGTACGGCCGACCGCGGCCGCACTCGGCGGTGGAGACGCTACCGCACCGTGAACCGTCCTCTCTACAATTCGGCCTCCCGAGGCGCATGCAGGCGCAAGACCGCGAGACCAGGCGAAAGGCCGAGGCGCGATGGAAGGTCCCCTGACCGGAGTCCGAGTGCTGGACCTGAGCGAGTACATCGCCGGGCCGTACTGCACGCGCCTGCTCGCCGGCTTTGGCGCCGAGGTGATCAAGGTCGAGCGGCCGGGCGGCGATCCCATCCGCCGGTGGGGTGCCGCTCGAGGCGCGGACGACCTCGAGACCGGGCCCTTCCACCTCTACGTGAACCAGGGCAAGCGCTCGGTCGTGCTCGACCTCGAGACGGACGAGGGCCGCGAGGCGCTGTGGAAGCTCATCGACACCGCGGACGTCCTCGTGGAGTCCACTCGCCCGGGCCAGCTCGCGCGGCTCGGCCTCGACTTTGACTCCGTCGCGAGGCGGAAGCCCGACCTCCTCTACCTGTCCGTGACCTGGTTCGGGCAGAACGGGCCGTACTCGAACTACCTCGCGTGGGAGATCACCACGTACGCGCTCTCGGGGTTGATGTCGATCACCGGCGAGGACCACCGCGAGCCGCTGAAGAACGGCGGCTACCTCGGGCAGTACCTGACCGGGCACAAGGCGTTCGTGGCGGCGATGATCGGCCTGTGGGAGCGCGGCACCTCGGGGCTGGGCCAGCAGATCGACATCTCGATGTTCGAGTGCATCGCGTCCCTCCTCGAGCATTTCGACATGCAGTGGATCTACGGCCACACCATCCCGCCGAGGGCCGGCAACGGTGCGCGCGCCGCGTGGGGCCTCTACCCCGCCGCGGACGGCTGGGTGGGCGTCGTCTCGGGACCGGCGCGCCGCTGGGTGAACATCGGCGTGCTGATGGAGTCCGAGGAGCTGCGCAGCGACCGCTACCTCGCGCCGGGCGCGCAGACCGAACTCCGCGACGAGATCGACGCGCTGATGCTGCCGTGGCTGGTGACGCACGAGAAGGAAGACATCTACCACCGGGCACAGGCCCTCGGCCTGCCGTTCGGGTATGCGGCCACGCCGCCCGACCTGTTCGAGGTCGAGCAGCTCGAGTACCGCGGGTTCTTCGAGCGCATCGACCACCCCGTCGCGGGCAGCCTGCGCTACCCCACCGTGGCCGCGAAGTTCACCGACGGCCTCTGGTCGCTCGGGCGCGCGCCGCTCCTCGGCGAGCACACCGCCGAGGTGCTGGCCTCCCTTCCCATCGAGGCGAGCTGATGCGAGTGTTCGTCGCCGGCGGCTGGGGCGCCGTCGGCCGCGTCCTCTGCCCGCTGCTCGTCGATGCGGGCCACGAGGTGACCGGCACGACCCGCTCGCCCGAGCGTGCCGCTGCCCTCGAGGGCGCGGGCGCGCGGGCCGCCGTCGTCGACGTGTACGACGCCGAGGCCCTGCGCCGTGCCGTGCTCGCAGCGCGCCCCGAGGTGGTGATCCACCAGCTCACCGACCTCGCGGGGTTGCGCGCTCCCGGCGGCCCGGCCCCGGGCACCCTCGAGGCCAACTCGCGCATCCGCGTCGAGGGCACGCGCCACCTCGTGGCTGCCGCCGTCGCGGCCGGCGCCTCGAGGCTGATCGCGCAGAGCATCTGCTGGCTCTACGCCGAGGGACCCCTCCCGCACGCGGAGCGCGACCCGTTGCGCGAGGACCCGCCCGGGACGGCCACCATCGAGGCCGTGCGCAGCCTCGAGGATGGCGCGCTGCGTGCCGAGGGCCTGGCCGGGCTCGTGCTGCGCTACGGGCGGTTCTACGGCCCCGCGACCGGCGTCGACGAGCCGCCCTCGTCCGCCCCTGTGCACGTCGAGGCGGCCGCGTGGGCGGCGGCGCTCGCCGTCGAGCGGGGCGCGCCCGGCATCTACAACGTGGCCGAGGACGACGGCTACGTGAGCATCGAGCAGGCACGCCGCGAGCTGGGCTGGGACCCGGCTCTGTGCGGCACGAGCTGGAGGGTGAGACATGGCGACTGAGCCGTCTGAGGCTTCTCGGGCCACCGGGGCCGACCCGTACGCGCGCAAGGGCCCGCTCGAGGACGTGCTCATCCTCGACTGTTCGATGGTGTGGGCGGGGCCCTACGCCACGAAGCTCCTCGGGGACATGGGCGCGACGATCGTGAAGGTCGAGGCGGCGCGCCACATGGACTCCGTGCGCGGCCTCGCGCGGCCCGTGCCGGGCGTCGGCGCCTACCCCGACAACGACCCCGGCGCCGAGCCGTGGAACCGCGCGGGGTACTACAACAAGCTCAACCGCAACAAGCTCAGCCTCTGCATGGACATCCTCGAGCCTGCGGGCCGCGAGGTCTTCCTCGAGCTGGCGGCGCAGGCCGACGTGGTCCTCGAGAACTTCGGGGGCGGCGTCTTCAACCGCATGGGCTACACCCTCGAGGCGCTGCAGGCGGTGAACCCCGATGTCATCCTCGTCTCGATGCCGCCGAGCGGAAACGGCGGCCCCGAGGGCAACTACGTGGGCTACGGCGTGGCCATCGAGCAGCTGGGCGGCATCGTCGCCCGCACCGGCTATGCCAACGACATCCCGATGAAGACCGGCATCAACTATGGCGACCCGATCGCGGGCATCCACTCCGCGGGCTACATCATGACCGCGCTGATGCATCGACGGCGCACCGGCCGAGGCTCGTTCGTCGACCTCTCCCAGCGCGAGGCGGCGATCATGTGGCTCGGCGACGAGGTGGTGAAGTACGAGCTGAGCGGCGCCATCGCCGACCGCATCGGCAACCGCGACGCGTACATGGCCCCGAGCGGCGCCTACCGCTGCGCCCCGGACGAGGCAGCCCTCGGGCCTGCGGGGCACGACGCCTGGGTCGGCCTCGCGGTCGACACGCTCGAGGAGTGGGGCGGCCTCGCGACGACCATCGGCCATCCCGAGCTCGCCTCGGACCCCGCGTACGCCACCGTCGAGGGGCGACGCGCGCACCACGACGCGATCGACGCGCTGATCACCGAGTGGACGCTCCAGCGCACCCCGGACGAGGCGATGCGCGAGCTCCAGGCGGCCGGCGTCGCCGCGGGCAGCGTCGCGAACATGCGCCGCGTCGTCGAGGACCCGCACCTCCGCGCGCGCGGCTTCTGGCCCGAGGTCGACCAGCCCTCGGTGGGGCGGCATCTCATCGCGGGGGTGTCGTGGCACTACAGCCGGACGCCGGGCGGCGTGCGCTGGGCCGCGCCGAACCTCGGGCAGCACAGCGACTACGTGCTGCGGACCATCCTCGGCAAGACCGACGAGGAGATCGAGGCGCTGCGTGCGACCGGCGTGCTGAGCAACTACCCCACGGAGCTCCTCGAGGGCTAGCGGGCGCCCGCCGCCTCGAGGGTGCGCGCGATCTCCGTGTAGCCGCGTGAGCGGGCGTGACCGAGCGGCGTGACGCCCTCGCGGTCTGCGATGCCGGGGTTGGCGCCGTGGGCGAGCAGCAGGCGCACGATCTCCTGGTGCGGCGGACCGCCCGAGGACAGCACGATCGCCTCGAGGAGTGCGGTCCAGCCGAGGTCGTTCACGTGGTTCACGTCGGTCCGTGTGGCCTCGAGGAGGAAGCGCACCGCCTCGACGTGTCCGCGCTCTGCTGCCGGGATCAGGGCGGTGCCCCCGAACCGGTTGAGGATGGCCGGGTCCGCGCTCGGTGCCACGAGGCGCAGCGTCGCGGTGTCGCCCTCGGCGCCCGCGAGCAGGAACGCGCTGTCGCGGCGGTCGTCCTGCTGGTTCACGTCGCCACCGGCCTCGACGAGCACCCTGGCGACCTCGGCGTGGTGGCCTGCGGCCGCCAGCACGAGGGGTGAGCGGCCGCCCGCACCTCGGGCGTTGACGTGCGCGCCCGCGGCCAGCGCAGCGCGCACCCCCTCGACGTCGCCTCGGGCGGCCGCGCTGAGGAGTTGCGCGTCTGCCTCGGGCTGAGGGACCTGGGCGCGAGGTGTCGTGCTCGGACCGGGGGAGGGCGCCGCGGGAGTAGCCGGCCGTGGCGACATCGAGGCGGACGGCCGCGGATCGAGGCCCGCGCGCGGCGGCTCGTAGCTCAGCAGCCCGCATCCACCGAGGAGCAGCGCGAGACCCGCGAGGCTGCCGAGGCACGCGCCCGATCTAGCGCGCAGCCGGCACCTCGCCTCGAGGTACCTCGCCTCGAGGCCCGCCGAGGCGGTCACGGACGAACGCCTGCCGGCATGCGCGGGACTCGGCCGCGATGGTGAGCGGCTGGCCGTCGAAGCCGTGGACGCCTCCCGGGTACACGACGAGCTCGGCGTCATTGCCCGCGGCGAGCCAGCGGGCGTGCATGAACAGCGTGTCCTCGAGGAGCGAGTCGCGCGTGCCGATCGTGAAGAGCGCCGGCGGCATCGAGGTGAGGTCGCCGTACAGCGGCGAGATGTCGGGGTCGCGGAGGTCATGGCCGCTCGCGAACCACTCGACGCCCTG
>JADLFF010000107.1 GCA_020845735.1 Dehalococcoidia bacterium | reverse complement strand
TCCACGGCGCCGCGAGGAACGTCGGCAAGACCGTGAGCACGATCCTGTTCATCGGCTACCTCTGGGCCGCCTGGGACTCGAAGCGCCAGACCTGGCACGACAAGTTCGCCGACACCTACGTCGTGCGCGTGCCGGGCGGTGGCGTGGTCTACCCTCCGAGCTCCGCTCCGCTCTCCACGAGCACGGCGGCGAAGGTCTGGGCGGCGCTCTGGGTCCTCTCGATGGTCTACAACGTCCTCAGCGCCTCCCAGTTCACGAGCCAGATCCCGCGCACCGGCACCGAGCTGCGCACGGCCATCGAGGAGCTGGAGGCGGACTTCGAGTCCGACTTCGAGCTCGATCCCACGCCCGTGCCCCGGGGACCACGCATCGAGGCCATCGCACCCTCGAGTGCCGAGAGCACGGCCAGCACGATCTGACAGCGCAGGCTGACAGCGCGGCCTGACGCCGCCCGGCCTCGATCCGCGTCGTCGCTCGTAATCGTGCCGCTATGATGGCGCCCGCTCGGAGAGGGGCGCTCGATGGCCGGTCCGCTCGAGGGAATGCGCGTGCTCGACCTCACCACGGGGGTGGCGGGGCCCTACGCGACCAAGCTGCTCGCCGACTTCGGCGCCTCGGTCACCAAGATCGAACCGCCCGACGGCGACCCCTCGAGGCGTGAACCGCCGTTCTTCCACGACGTCCCGCACCCCGAGGGCTCGATTCGCTTCCTGCACCTCAACACCAACAAGCGCTCCGCCGTGCTCGACCTCGCCACGGACGAGGCGCTGGCAGCGGTCCTCGGGCTGGCGGCGCAGCACGATGTGCTCGTCGAGGACTTCACGCCCGGCCACCCCGCAACCCTTGTCCTGAACCACGCCCACCTCGAGGCGGTACGGCCTGGCCTCGTCCTCGTCTCGGTCACGCCGTGGGGGCAGTCCAGCCCCTTCCAGGGCTACGGTCTCTCCGACATCGTGGCGCAGGGCATGGCGGGCCCGATGCTCTGGACGGGCTCCGAGCACCGCGAGCCGCTCAAGCTCGGCGGCGCGAGTCCACTCGCGGACTACCAGGCGGGCGCCGTCACGGCGCTCGCGACGGCGATGGCGTTCCTCCGCCAGGAGGCGACCGGCGCCGGTGACCACATCGACATCTCCATCTACGACACGCAGGCGGGGTCGCGTGACCGCGCCGCGCCCTACCTCGCCAATCACTCCTACAACGGCATCGAGCCGCAGCGCTACGCCGCCGGCAGTACGCTCGCGACGGGCGCCCGGCCCTGCCTCGATGGCTGGCTCAACATCAACGCGGCGGGCGGCCGTCGCCTCCCCGCCTTCCTGCGCATGATCGGGCGCGACGACCTCGCCGCGGACCCACGCCTCACGGTGCCCGCCAACCTCGTTGACCGCGCGCTCGTCGAGGAGATCGAGGCGACCTACCTCGGCTGGCTGATGGAGCGCACCAAGGCCGACGCGGTGCGCGAGGCGCAGGTGCAGGCGCACGCCCTCGCAGGTGCGATCAACACACCAAAGGACCTCGTCGAGGACCCCCACTATCGAGGCCGCGGCGCGTGGGAGACGATCGACCACCCGCACACCGGCCCCGTCGAGTACCCGGGGCGGCCCTTCATCATGTCGGTGACGCCCCGCCCGCCCGCTCGACGTGCGCCGCTCCTCGGGGAGCACACGGCAGAGGTGCTCGCCGAGGCGAAGGCGCCGCTGCCCTCGCGCGACTCGCGAGATGCCGCACCCGCCGGACCCCACCGCCTCCCCCTCGAGGGGGTGCGTGTCGTCGATGTCACGGTCGTGTGGGCGGGCCCGTACTGCACGCAGCTCCTCGCGGACTGGGGCGCCGAGGTCATCCGCGTCGAGCCGATCACGCGCATCCAGCCCTCGACGCGCGGGGCGGAGCGCTCGACGACGAAAGCTCAGCAGGAGGCCACCGGCGCGATGGGCCTCGCGGCCGGAGGCTCGTTCCCCGACTACGACCCGGGCCTCGACCCCTGGAACCGCAACTCGGGGTTCAACCTGCACGCGCGCAACAAGCGCTCGATGACCGCCGACATCACCACGCCCGAGGGCCGCGAGGCGTTCTACCGCCTCGTCGCCAACGCCGATGTCCTCATCGAGAACAACGTGCCGGAGACCATCGAGAAGGCGCACATCACCTACGAGGAGCTACTGCCGCACAACCCGAAGCTGATCATGCTGCGCATGCCGGCGTTCGGGCTCTCCGGCCCCTACAAGAACTACCGCGCCCTCGGCACGCACATCGAGGGGATGATCGGCCACCACTACGTGCGCGGCTACCCGGAGGGCACTCCCGACGAAAGCGGCGACGTGTTCACGGGCGACGCCGTCGCGGGCATCCAGGGCGCGTTCGCAGTCTCGATGGCGCTGCGGCACCGTGTCCGGACGGGCGAGGGCCAGCTCATCGAGCTGTCGCAGGCCGAGAACTTCCTGCCCCTCCTCGGCGAGGCCATCCTCGACTGGACGATGAACGGCCACGACCCGGGACCGCAGGGCAATCGCCATCGGACGCACGCGCCACACCAGGCCTACCCCACGCACCCCTCGCGGGACGGGCGTGAGCAGTGGGTGGCCATCGACGTGGCCACCGACGAGCAGTTCCGCGCGCTCTGCGAGGTACTGGGCAACCCCGCGCTCGCCTCGGATGAGCGGTTCGCGACCTGCGAGGCACGGCTCGCGCACCTCGATGCCCTCGACGCCGCGGTGGGCGCCCTCACGAGGCAGTACGACAAGTTCTGGCTGTTCCACCAGCTCCAGTCCCGAGGCGTCACCGCGGGCCCGCTCCTCACCGCCGCCGAGCGGTTCCAGTCGCCCCACCTCCACGCACGCGGCTTCTTCGAGTACGTGGACCAGGCCTCGACGGGGCTGCAGTGGTACCCGGGGCTCTTCTGGAAGCAGGCGCTCACGCCCAACCACATCCGCCGAGGCCCGGCGCGCCTCGGGCAGGACAACGAGTACGTCTATCGCGAGCTCATGGGCTACTCGGCGGCCGAGTACCAAGCGCTGATCGAGGCGGGCCACGTCGGGACGACCTACTCGCCGGCGGTCCTCGGCTACACGCCAGGCAGCTAGCGCGGCAGGCGGTCCTGCGCGGCCCACGCCCGCTCGAGGATGGCGCGGCCGAGGGGGTCGTGCGCGGCAAGCACCTCGGGGCGCGTGGGGAACGCCACGGCCCCTCGATTCACGACGGGCCGCAGGCGGTACCCGATCAGCCGTCCCTCGGCGAACCCCACCTCGAGGAGCAGCGACTGCATGGTCTCGGCGGACCACGTCTGGTCGAACAGGAAGTTGCCCAGGCCGTACCCCGCGAGGGCGTCCCGCGCCTCTGTGCCGGCGCGCAGCTCGATGGTCTGGGGCACGTGGGGGTGGTTCCCGAGGACGAGCGTCGCCCCCGCCTCGATGGCGGCGCGGGCAAGGTCCCGCTGGTTCGGCGTCGGGTCGTACGAGTACTCCTCGCCCATGCTGAGGCCGACGACGACGACATCGGCGAGTGCGCGCGCGGCGCGCACGTCCTCGATCACCGCCTCACGACGCAGCGGCGCGGTTCCGGGGTAGCTCGCGCCGGCCCAGTTCCCGGGCGACACGCCGTCGTAGGCGACGAACGCGAATCGAGTGCCGTCGGCCGTCTCGAGGATGGCGGGGCGGCGTGCCTCGATCTCCGTCTCGCCCGCCCCGGCCGTCGCGAGGCCTGCCCCGCGCAGCGCGGCGAGCGTGTCGCGCAGCGCCTGCGTCCGAGGGCACGCCGTCCAGCAGTCCATGATGTGGTTGCCGTTGGCGAACACCACATCGATGCCTGCCTCCGCCATCGCCCCCGCCGCCCGAGGCGTGCCCTGCAGCACGAAGGTCTGGACGCAGGGCGTCGGCGGCGCGGCCGCGCTCAACGAGGCGTCGAGCGAGGTGACGGCGATGTCGGCGCCCTCGAGCAGTACGCGCACGCCGCCGTAGGGCTCGCCCCCGCCCAGTGCCTCGAGGGTGGCATGCACGCAGCGCGCGGGGATCACCTCGCCGAGGGCGACGAGCAGCACGGGGTCGTACGGCGGCAGGTGGCCCTCGAGCCGGATCGGGGACGCCGAGGCGGGGTTGCGCAGCGGGTCGTACCCCTCGACGACCAGGGGGAGCACGCCGGGCGCGATCTGGTCGGCACGCACGACGCCGAGCGCGCCGGGGTCGCGCGCCACGGTCTCGAGGAGTGCGGCGGCGGGCAGGCGCTGGCCGACAACGCTGCCCAGCGTGCGCTCGAGGTCGCGCTCGTCCTCGGCGGGCAGGTACACGGCGATGGCGCCCGGCGCGCCGCCGACCTCGCTCCAGTCGCGCACGCGGCCCTCGAGGATGCCGCGCGCCTCCTCGAGCCTGAGCGCGATCACGTCGCGGCGCTGGTGCGCGACGAGCGCCCATGCCCGGCCCTCCGGAATGGGTGTGGCGGTCGCAGCGCTCGAGGTGGCGCTCACGGCCGGGGCGGGCGTTGCGGGCGCGCTCCGCGTCGAGGGTGCCACGTCACGACGGAGCCGCGCGCGAGGCTCCGCGCACGCGACGAGCGCGAGCGAGAGCCCGAACACAACGAGGAGGAGCAGGACGAGGCGCGCACGCACCTCCTCAGCCTAGGGACAGGCCCCGAGGGGTTCCTCGGGGTTTGCGCGCGGTTCCTCGTTAGACGCTCACCCGACGGAGGTCGGGGCTCGCGACGAGCGGGGCGCCCGTCACCGCCGCGATCTCCTCGAAGGTGTAGCCCGGCGCGTGCTCCTCGAGGACGAAGCGGCCGTCCTGCACCGTGAACACGCCGAGCTCGGTGACCACGAGGTCCACTCCGGACGGCGCCGTCACGGGCAACGAGCACTGCTCGACCAGCCTCGGCTGGCCGTCGCGCGTCGTGTGCTCCATCGCGATGTAGATCCGCTGCGCGCACGCCGCGAGGTCCATCGCGCCGCCGATGCCGCCCATGTTCCCCATGCCGTCGTTCACGGTCTTCCAGTTCGCGAACGATCCGTCCTTCGCCACCTCGTAGGCGCCGAGGCAGGTCACATCGACGCGCCCGCTGCGAATGAGCGCAAACGAGTCGGCGTGGTGCACGATCGTGCCGCCGGGGTGCAGCGTGGTGAACTGGACGCCCGCGTTCACGAGGTCCGGGTCCTCCATGCCCTCAGGCGCGAGGCCGCCGTACCCGATCACGCCGTTCTCCGAGGTCAGCGTGATCTCCTGCTCGTCGGTGAAGAAGTTCGAGGCGAGCACGGGGATGCCGATCCCCAGGTTCACGATCCAGCCCTTGCCGATCCGCTGGGCGAGCACGGCACCCATCTGGTCTCGGGTCAGCGGCTGCTTCTCATCAGACATCTGGTCGCTCCTCGAGGTCTGCGCGCGGGCTAGCGAGGCAGGTCGCCGCCGGGAGGCGAGGCCGCCCGGGCCTGCTGCAGGCCCACCATCGCCTGCCGGTTCACCGAGAAGATGCCGTCAGGCGGGATCTGCACGAGGCGCTGCACGTAGATCCCCGGCAGGTGGATGTGGTCCGGGTCGAGCTCGCCCGCGGCCACGATCGGCTCCTCAACCTCGACGATCGTCGTCCGCGCAGCCATCGCCATGATCGGGTTGAAGTTCCGCGCCGAGAGCCGAAAGATGAGGTTGCCCGCGGTGTCCGCTCGGTGCGCCCGCACGAAGGCGTAGTCAGCGAAGAGCGCGGTCTCCATGAGGTACGTGCGCCCGTCGAAGTCGCGGTGCTCTTTGCCCTCGGCAACCAGCGTGCCGACGCCGGCCGGCGTGAAGAAGGCGGGGATGCCCGCACCTCCCGCACGGATGCGCTCGGCGAGGGTGCCCTGCGGCGTCACCTCGGCCTGGAGGGCGCCCGATCGGATCAGCTCCTCGGCGGTGCCCGCCCTCGAGGGCCGCGTCGAGGCGGTGAAGGCGGCAATCACCTTCTTCACCCGCCCCTCCATGACCAGGTCCCCCAGCCCTCGCATCCGCGGGTCCGCCGAGGGGAATCCCACGCCGTTCGAGACGGTCGTGAGGCCCGTCGCGCCCTGGTAGTAGAGCGCGGTCATCAGGTTGTGCGGCGACCCCGGCCCGAACCCCGGGATCATCAGCATCGAGTCGTCCTTGAAATCGGCCACGGCCTCGTTCATCGAGGCGTAGATCGTCGGCTTGCCCATTCGCCCTCCGAGCACGGCCCACGGATCGAGGAACGCCAGCGGTCCGATGGCGTTCGCGATGATGCGGCAATGTACAACGTCCTGCGTGCCGCTGTGGAGACCGGAACGCGCAAGCACAAACGGTGTACGGCCCGCCTCGAGGCTGTACAGTGCCCGCGCAGCGAGGAGGGCACCCCCATGGCGACCGAGACACTCACCCAGGTCCAGCAGGAGGTGCTCGCGGCCCAGCGCGCGCGGTTCGACGCGACCATCGCGAAGGATCAGGCCGCCCTCGAGCGGCTGATGGCCGAGGACCTGACCTACGTCCACACGAGCGCGAAGCTCGAGTCCCGCGCGGAGAACGTCGGCGCGGTCCTGGCGACGGGCGCCTACAAGTCGTTCGACCTCGCGCACCTGCTCGTCCGCGTCGAGGGCGACACGGCCATCATCACCGGAACGGCGGACATCACGTTCGCCCGCCCCGATGGCGACACGATGCTCCCGATCCGCTTCACCGATGTCTGGGCGCGTCGCGACGGCGCCTGGCGCGAGATCGCCTGGCAGTCCACCCGCCGCCCCGAGGCGTAGCGCCCGGGCGCCCGAGCAGCCCGCGAGCGGGCGGCACCTCGGTTGCCCTCCGCCGCGCCAACCTCCGTTCGCGCTGAGCCTGGCGAAGCGCACACGCAGGCCGCGGGCGGTCGGCACCTCGGTCGCCCTCCGCCACGCCAACCTCCGTTCGCGCTGAGCCTGGCGAAGCACACACGCAGGCTGCGGGCGGTCGGCCTCCCCCAAGGCAGGTTCGGTTACACTCGAGGGGCCGGTCCCAGCGACCGGTGCCGACGAGGGTGCCCCGTACCGGCATGCAGGACGACGGGCTCAGGGAGTTGAGCCGTGTCCTGGTTCCTGCTGGTCGTCGCCGGCCTCCTCGAGGTGGTGTGGGCCGCGCTGCTGCCCGCCACCGCCGGCCTCACGCGCCCCCTGCCTACCACTGCGTTCGCGATCGCCCTCGCCGGGAGCATGTTCCTCCTCGCACGAGCGGCCGACGCGATCCCGCTCGGCACGGCCTACGCGGTGTGGGTCGGCATCGGCGCGGTGGGCGCCTCGCTGGTCGGCATGGTGCTCCACGGCGACCCCGCGACGCTGCCCCGCCTCGGCTTCATGGCGTTGCTCGTCGTCGCGATCGGCGGCCTGCACCTCACCGAGTCGTGAGCCGCACGGCCTCGAGCGGTCGTGCGACCGCTCGGCGTCCGCCTACAGCGGGATGTTGCCATGCTTTTTTGGGGGGAGCGTCTCGGCCTTGTTCTGCAGCATCTCGAGGGCCATCGCCACGCGCGTGCGCGTCTCGCGAGGGTCGATCACGTCGTCCACGTAGCCGCGAGCAGCCGCGATGTAGGGGTGCTCGTAGCGCTCCTTGTAGTCGGCGATGATCTCGGCGCGCTTCGCCTCGGGGTCATCCGCCGCCTGGATCTCGCGCCGCCCGATGATGTTCACGGCCTGCCCGCCGCCCATGACGGCGATCGCCACGCCGGGCCACGCGAAGTTCATGTCCGCGCCGAGGTGCTTCGAGCCCATCGCGTCGTACGCACCACCGAAGCCCTTGCGCATCACCACCGTGACCTTCGGCACGGTCGCCTCAGCGAACGCGTACACGAGCTTGGCCCCGTGGACGATGATGCCGCCGTACTCCTGCGACACCCCGGGGAGGTAGCCCGGCACATCGACGAGCGTCACGATCGGGATGTTGAACGCATCGCAGAAGCGCACGAACCGCGCGCCCTTCCGCGAGGAGTCGATGTCGAGCACACCGCCGAGGTACATCGGCTGGTTGGCGACGATCCCGATGCTGTGCCCGCCGATCCGCGCAAACCCCACCACGATGTTCTGCGCGAAGTGCTCGTGCACCTCCATGAAGTCACCGTTGTCGACCAGCCGCTCGATGACGTCGCGGACGTCGTACGGCTGCGTGTCGTCGGCCGGCACCACGCTGAGGATGTCGTCGAGCGAGCGGGTGATGGGGTCGCCCGTGTCCTGGTACGGCGCGCCCTCGAGGTTGTTGCCGGGGATGAACGACACGAGCCGCCGCACCTCCTCGATGGCACTGTCCTCGCTGTCGACCGCGAAGTGGGACACGCCCGACTTCGCGGCGTGCGACATCGCGCCGCCCAGCTCCTCGAAGGTGGTCGTCTCACCGGTCACGCTCTGGATCACGTCGGGGCCCGTGATGAACATCTGGCTGGTGCCCTGCACCATGAAGATGAAGTCGGTGATCGCCGGCGAATAGACGGCGCCACCGGCGCAGGGCCCCATGATCACGCTGATCTGAGGGATCACCCCCGAGGCGCGCACGTTCCGCAGGAAGATGTCGCCGTACTTCGCGAGCGAGACCACGCCCTCCTGGATGCGCGCGCCGCCGCTGTCGTTGAGCCCGATGACCGGCGCACCGGCCTTGAGCGCGAGGTCCATCGCCTTCGCGATCTTGTCGCCCATCACCTCGCCGAGGGACCCACCGTTCACCGTGAAGTCCTGCGCGAAGACAAAGATGAGGCGGCCATCGACCTTGCCCCAGCCCGTGACCACGGCGTCCCCGTAGACGATGTCGGCGCTGCCGCCCTCGACGAGGTCGACCTCGCGGACGGCGAGGGCATCCACCTCCTGGAACGTGCCCGGGTCCACGAGGGCCGCGATGCGCTCGCGGGCGGTCATCTTGCCACGCTCGTGCTGCGCATCGATGCGGGCCTGCCCGCCGCCCAGCCGCGCGCGCTCCCGGAGCGCGTTCATCCGTTCGAGGTCTGCCTCGTGTGACATCGGTTTCTCCGCCACTGCTGCCGTGGTGCTGGTACACGCGTTCCGGACGCTCGCAGCCCTCGAGGGCGCGCGCCAGGACTCGAGATTTACGAAGTATGGGGGACCTTCGGGAGCCACGCCAGCGCGGCCACGAGCGTAATCGGTAGCGATCCGTCGCCCTGCGGCTACGGTCCCGGGATGATCAGCCGCTGGCCGATCTGCAGATTGCGCAGGTCCGCCTCGGTGACGTTGTTCGCCGCCGCGAGGCGCGCCACGGAGATGCGGAACACACTCGCGATGTCGATCGCGGTGTCCCCGGCCTTCACGAAGTACACGTCGCTGCCGGCGGGCACGCTCGGGGTGGCGCTCGCCGAGGGCGTTCCCGCAGTCGGCGTCGCGGTCGCGCTTGCCGAGGGCGTCCCGGTCGCCGTCGCGACGGCGGTGGGTGTCGAGGTCGCCGCGGCGGGCACCTGGAGCTGCTGGCCAATCTGGAGGTTGCGCAGGGCCGCCTCGGAGGTGCCGTTCAGCCGCGCGAGCTCGGCCACCGTCGTGCCGAAGCTGCCCGCGATGGTGCTCGCGTTGTCTCCGCTCTTCACGGTGTAGGTCTGCGTGTCGCTCGCTCGAGGCGCCACGGGCGTTGAGGTGCCGGTCGCACGAGCCGTCGCGCTTTCCGTCGGCGCCGGGCCCGCCGCCGTGACGCCCGGCGTCGGCGTCACGGGAATGACGAGGACCTGCCCGATCTGCAACGACGAGGGGTTCGTGATGTTGTTCGCCTTGAGCAGCTCCGCGAGGGTCACGCTGAACTTCGCGGCCACCGAGCTCGGGTTGTCGCCGGCCGCGAGCTGGTACGTGACGCGCTCGATCTCCGGTGTGGGCGACGCGGGCGGCGTGAACACGGGCGGAGGCGTCGGCGGGGGGGCCTTGGCGACAATCGTGGCGGCCGGCAGCGCCGCGTACGGCGTCGCGGTCGGCACGCTCGAGGGCGCGACCTGCACCTCGGACTGCGTGGAGCACGCCACGAGCAGGGCCACGCTCGCCCCGAGGAACGCGAACTGCCGTCGAGTGGTCCGGCCGGCCCCCTCGGGCGCGCCCGCTCGCTCCATCACGCCTGCATCCTTGCAGCGCACCGCACGAGGTCACATCGATCCTAGCGAGGCCCCTCGTGATGGACTACGCGACGGAGCGTGCGAGGGGCACGGCGATCGGCGTCACCCGGCCGCGAGGTCCTGCAGGACCGCCGCGGCTGCCCGCAGCATCACGTCGAGCGACTGCACGTCGATGTCCGCGAGGTCGTCCTCCGGGGTGTGCATCTCGGGATCGTCGCCGCTGTGCAGCGTGACCGCGGGCACGCCGCCCTCGCTGAACGAGGCGTGGTCCGAGCTGGTGAACGGCGGGAACGTCCCGGCCGGGATGCTCGTCCCGGTACGACTCGCCACCCGCGAGGCGCGCTCCGCCAGCTCCCGCGAGTCGCGGTCGGAGGCGAGCGCCACCACCTCGGGCCCGTTCAGCTTGCCGAGCATGTCGAGGTTGAGCATGAAGCGCGCGTCACGGACCGCGTGGTCACGCACGAACGCCTTCGAGCCGAACAGGCCCAGCTCCTCAGCCCCGAACGCGAGGTAGCACACCCCGGCCAGTCGCTGGCTGCGCGCGAGCTCCAGCATGCCGGCCGTCCCCGAGGCGTTGTCGTTGGCCCCCGGCGCCCGCGCCACGGAATCGAGGTGCGCACCGACGTAGCCGCTGCAGGCGCTGCCGTCGGCGGGCACGGCCGCCACGTTGTACGACTCGAATGGCTCGCCTGTGCGGAGCGCGCGCACCGCGATGCTGCCCCCGGCAGCCACGAGGGCGTCCAACCGCTCCGCCTCCTCCGAGGTGACGCCCACGACGGGGATGCGCACCTCGGGGCTCCCCGCCGCGATGGTGCCGCGGAAGCGCCCCGGCTGGTTGTTGGCCACCACCACGGCGACCGCGCCCGCCTGCTGTGCCGCCAGCGCCTTGTCTCGGAAGGGGATCTGCCCGCGGTTCACCAGCACGATCGCGCCTCGCAGGTCCCGCGTCGCGAGGTCCTCCGGCCGCCCCACCCCGACGAACACGAGGCGTCCACTGGCGTCGCCGTCGGGGGCACCCACCATGGCGAGGGCCGCGATCGGGTTGCCCGCTCCCACCACGGTCGACTCGTCGCGTGGCACCTCCACCTGGAACGCCTCGATGGTGGCGCGGTAGCCGAAGCTCGACAGCTGGTCGCGGATGTACTCGGCGGCGCGCCGCTCGCCCGGCGTACCCGCCTCGCGCACGCCAATCCCCGAGGACAGGGCACGGACGTGCTCGAGCGCGCGCGCTGCCTCAGGCGGCGACGAGACGGCGGGCGTCCCGCGCGCACCAGCCGCCGTCGCGGTGGCAGTCGCGCCCGTCGAGGTCGTCGAGGCCGGGGCAGCGCGCTCCGCATCGGCACACGCCCCCAGCACGAGGGCGGCCGTCACGAGCGCGAACCAGGGCGCGGGCGACAGGAGCGGTCGGAGGCAACGAGACAGGGGGCGCCTCTTTCGGCGCGCGGTGGGTCCTCTCAGCGTAGCGCCGAAACCTACCGCTGGCGGCGATTCCCGCCGAACCAGCGTCGCGCCAGGTCACCCATCGAGGGCTGCTTGTACTGGATCGGCTTGCCGCGCCAGTACTGAGGCACGCTCCCCCCACCTCGGCGGCCCATGATGATCATCGCGAACGCCGCGATGAACAGGACCACACCGAGGTACAGCACCCACTGCATGATCAGCGGGCTGAACGATCGCAGGAAGAACGACCCGAGGATGAGCAGGAACGACAGCAGCATGACCTGCGACATGTCGATCTGGGACAGCCGCGCAAGCTGGCGCTGAGGCCAGCTGGCCACGTTCGAGCTCACGCGGTTCACCGTCCGCCGCCGCTGCCGCGCACGCCGCTCGCTCGCCGAGGGGAACTCCTCGATCTTCCCGAGGATCTCCTCGATCTCGCGCTCCAGGCGGTCCTTGTCGTTGGCCATCACTACCTCGCGAGGCGCCCGGCTCACCGGGCTCTCACCCAGTGTAGCCACCTCGCGCGCGGCTGTTGCCTCGGGGTTCACCCGCTAACGGCGCAGCGCGAGGTACCCGGCCACCAGCCCGATGACCGTCCCCACGAGGGCGGCCCAGAACACCGTCGCCGCCCCCGCAAACCCGGTCGTGTCCGAGATCAGGAAGAAGCGCGCCACGAACCCACCCGCCACGAAGCCGACAACGCCGCACAACAGCACCCCGAGAACCCGGACGAGCGCGCCCATCTACCCCTCCTCTCGACCCCAGCCGCCGCCACCCGGCGTCTCGATGCGCACACGGTCGCCCGGCCCCACGCGGACCTCGGCGCGCGGCCCGAGGTCGCTCGTGGTGCCGTCGGCACGGATGAGCGTGTTCCGCCCGAGGGCGCCCGGCTCGCCGCCCGCGACACCCCACGGTGCGAACACGCGTCGCTCGCTCACGATGGTGACCGTGGCCTCGTCGTGGAAGCGGTACTCGCGGACCAGGCCGTCCCCACCTCGATGCGCGCCCGCGCCGCCCGTGCCGGGCCGCAGCTCGTACCGCTCGACGGTGAACGGGTACGCGAGGGGTAACGCCTCGAGCGGGGTGTTCATGGTGTTCGTCATGTGCGTGTGCACCCCCGAGCGCCCCTCGCGCTGCGGGCCGCCGCCCGCCCCTCCCGCGATGGTCTCGTAGTAGGCGTACGCGCGGCCTCGCGCGCGGTCGTACCCACCAATCGTGAGGTTGTTCATCGTGCCGCTGGAGGCGGCGGGGATGCGCGCCGGCAACGCCTGCGCGAGGGCGCCGAGCGCGACATCGGTGATGCGCTGGGAGGTCTCGACGTTGCCCGCCGACACCGCTCGAGGCGGCCCGGCGTTGACGACGGTTCGCTCTGGCAGCGTGAAGCGAATCGGGCGGTAACAACCCTCGTTCGAGGGCGCATCGGGGCCCGCGAGGCAACGCACGACGTAGTAGCAGGCCGACCTCGTGACGGCCGCGACGGCGTTCACCGAGGCCTCCTCGGTCTCCGCGTCCGTCCCCGTGAAGTCGAAATGCGCCTCCTCGCCCGCAATCTCGAGGGCGAGCCGGATCACGAGGCCGCCCGGCCCCACCTCGAGGCGGTCGGCGAACTCGTAGCGGCCGTCGGGAATGCCTGCAATGACGGCGCGGATCACGCGCTCGCCGTGCGCGAGCAGCGCCTCGAAGCGGGCGCGCAGCCCCTCCACACCGAAGCGCGTCGCGACCGCCTCCAGGCGGCTCGCACCCAGCGAGGTCGCGGCGAGTTGCGCACGGAAGTCGCCGCGCCGCTCCTCGGGCGCCCGCGAGTTGCGGACGATCAGCGCCAGCGCGGACTCCTCGAGGGCACCCGCACGCACGAGGCGGATCGGGGGGATGACGAGGCCCTCCTGCAGCAGCTCGCGCGCGATCGGCATCGATCCGGGGGCGATGCCACCGATGTCGGCGTGGTGCGCCCTTGTGGCCACGAACCCGATCGGCTCCGGATCCGCCGACGCGAACACGGGCGCAACGGTGGTCACGTCGGGCAGGTGCGTGCCCCCGAGGTAGGGGTCGTTCACGGCGAGCACGTCGCCGGGCGCGAAGGGCGCCAGCGCCATCACCGCGCGCACGGCGGTCGGCATCGCCCCGAGGTGCACCGGGATGTGCGCGGCCTGGCTCACCATCTGCCCGCTCGCGTCAAACACGGCGCACGAGAAGTCCCGCCGCTCCTTGATGTTCGGGGAGTACGCAGTGCGCCCCAGCGCCTCGCCCATCTCCTCGGCCACCGAGGCAAGCACGGCCTGCGCGACCGCCAGGTCCGCCGGGGTGAGGTCCGCCGGGCTGAGGTCGCTCGGGCCGTTCATCGCGCGCGCGCCAGCACGAGGTTGCCCCACGCATCGACGTCGCCGCGCCAGCCGGGCGCGATCAGCGTGGTGCTGTCGAGCTGGGTCACCACCGCGGGCCCCTCGATGCGGTCACCGGCGCCGAGGGTGTCCCGCGCGAACACGGGCACCTCGCGCCAGCCTCCCTCGATCCACACGCGGGTCTCCGTCGCGGGGACCGCGCCGCTCCCCGAGGGCGCCCGCTCCCCCTCCTCGCGACCGCCGCGCACGCGCGCCGTGACGCGCGCGTTCACCACCTCGACGGGCGCGCCCGGCTCAGCGTGCGAGAAGCGCGCCATGTGCTGGGCATCGAACGCCGCGCGCGCACGCTCGAGGACGCCCGCGGGGCCTTCCTCGAGGGGAATCGTCAGCTCGTACGACTGCCCGGCGTACCGCAGGTCCAGCGCCCGCACCACTTCCGTGTCACCGGTCGCACCCTCGAGGTCTCCCCGCGCGAGCCCTTCGGCGGCCGCGATCGCGGCCTCGATGTCAGCGGGCTCGCCGTCGATCGGACGGAGCACGGACCGTGTGCGCGTCGAGGTGAGGTCGGCGCCAGCGGCCCCCACGGCACAGAGCACGCCCGGCCACCGTGGCACGAGCACGCTCGGGATCTCGAGCGCCTCGGCGAGCGCGCAGGCGTGCAGCGGGCCCGCCCCGCCGAACGCGACGAGCGTGAACTCCCGCGGGTCGAAGCCCCGTTCGACGGAGACCACGCGCAGCGCGCGCTCCATGCTCGCGTTCGCCACATCGAGCACGGCCTGCGCGGCCCGTTGCGCGTCGCCACCAAACGCGTGCACGAGGGCGGACGCGGCCTGCCTCGCGCGCCGCTCGTCGAGGCGCAGCGCACCCCCGAGGAGCCCGGCGCCCCCCAGCCTCCCGAGGATCACGTGGGCGTCGGTGACGGTGAACTCGCGGCCCTTCCCGTACGCGGCCGGCCCCGGCTCCGCGCCCGCCGACCGGGGGCCCACGCGCAGCGCGCCCCCCGAGTCGATGCGCGCAATCGAGCCACCTCCCGCCCCCACGGTGTGCACATCGACGACCGGCGCGCGCGCGGTCAGGCCATCGATGACCAGCTGCGCACGCGTCGGGACGCCGCCGTCGCACAGCGCCACATCCGTCGAGGTGCCGCCCATGTCGAAGGTGACGATGCGCTCGAAGCCGGCCCGCCGCGCCACCTCGAAGGCGCCGGCCACACCGGCGGAGGGCCCGGAGAGCAGCGTCGCGACGGGAAGCGCAGCTGCGTGCCGCACCTCGGCCGCACCGCCGTCCGACCGCACGACGCGCAGCTGCGCGATACCCCGCTCGCGGAGGCCGTCCTCCAGCCGTCCGAGGTAGCTCGACATGACGGGCCCGACGTAGGCGTTGAGCACGGCCGTCGAGGCGCGCTCCACCTCGCGGTACTCCGGCGAGACGCGCGACCCCAGCGACACGAACAGGTCGCTCCGCGTGGCCACCTGGTCGAACAGGTCCTCGAAGGCGGGGTTCGCGTAGGCGTAGAGGAGCGAGACGGCCAGGGATTCGGCGCCAGCCGCCTCGGCGCGCTGCACGAGCGCCCGCACCTCCGAGTGGTCGGGCGCCACCTCGACGCTCCCGTCCGGCCGCAGCCGGCCGTGCAGCTCGAACGTCAGCCCCGGCTCCACGAGGGGTTCGGGGGTCACGGGCTCGAGGTCGTAGATGTCCGCCCGTGTCTGCCGCCCGATCACGAGAAGGTCGCGCACGCCCTCGGTCACCACGAGCGCGGTGCGCGCGCCTCGCCGCTCGAGGACAGCGTTGGTGGCGACGGTCGATCCGTGCACCACCAGCTCGACGCGTCCCGCGTCCGCGCCGAGCAGCTCGTCGATGCCCTCGAGGATGGCGCGCGACGGGTCGTCCGGCGTCGACAGCCGCTTGTGCAGGCGCAGGGTCGCGCCGTCCCGGAGGAGAAAGTCCGTGAACGTCCCCCCCACGTCAACGCCGAGGATGGCTGCCATCCGCGGAGGGTAGCGGGTTGCCTCGTGGCCTACGCGCGCCCGAGGTGGCCCAGCAGCTCCTCGAGGCGGTCGAACGTCTGGTTCAGGCCCCACTCCATGCCAGACTCGATGTGGCCGGTGCGGTGCTCGGGAAGCTGGTACACGAGGTGGGTGCGCAGGGTCGTCCGCCCATCCACCTCGGCCAGGGTCATCGTCGCGAGGTAGTCGGTGCCCGGCATCCCCTCGAAGCCCTCGGTCTGGACCACGCGCTCGGGCGACACGATCTCGCGGTACTCCCCGGAGAACGCGAACTCCTGGCCCGCGGCGTCACGCAGCACGTAGCGCCACCGTCCGCCGACACGCAGGTCGATGTCGCACGTGACCAGCTCGTGGTCACGCAGGCCGTACCACCGACGCACGTGCACGGGCTGCGTGACGGCCTCGAACACCAGCGCCCGAGGCGCGTTGAACGTCCGCTCGATCACGAGCTCGCGGTCCCCGATCAGCGTCACGGTCGCAGGCCCGAGGCCCGCGCTGTTGGTCGTCGTCATCGTGAGGTCCTCCTCGATGCACCGGCCCCCGGAGTCGTCAGCGCGCGGCCGCGAGGGCGATCGCCAGCTCCTCGAGGCGGTCGTAGCTCTCGGCAGCGCCGGTCTCCATGCCGCTCTCGATCACGAGGTCGCGCACCTCCTTCGAGGGGTAGCGCGACGTACTGACGACCGTCGTGCGCCCGTCGTGCTCCTCGAAGGTGACGGTGTTGAGGCCCGGATCGCCCGGGAACTCGTTCCCCTCGAGGCCCTCGAAGATCTCCGTGTAGACGACGCGCGCGGGCGCCTCGACTTCGAGGTACTCACCGTGGAAGCCGACCTCCACCATCTCCCCCTCGTAGGCGTCGCGCGCGACGTAGCGCCACGCGCCACCCGGCCGCACATCCGCCTCGAACACCACGGGCTCCGAGGTGCGCCAGCCCCACCAGCGAGCCACGTGCTCGGGCCGCGTGAACACCTCGAAGACCAGCGCCCGCGGCGCATCGAAGACCCGCGTCATGCGGATCTCGAGGTCTGACGGCAGCGTCACTTCCAGCCGCCCGCTACCCGTCGATGTCATCGGTATCTCCTCGTGCTCCCGGCGTGCGCGTCTCTGGCATGTCGTGTGTCTCCGGTGTCCCGTGTGCCTCTGGTGCCTCGCGCTGCGTCTGCAGCTCCACGAGGTACGCGTCGAGGCGGCTGAAGCTCTCCTCCCAGCGCGCCCGGTAGTGCTCCAGCCACTCCGAGACCTCGCGCAGGGGCTCCGGCTTCAGGCGGCACGGCCGCCACTGCGCCTGGCGCGTGCGCTCGATGAGCCCGGCCTTCTCCAGCACCTTGAGGTGCTTCGTGATCGCGGGCGGGCTCATCGCGAACGGCGCCGCGAGCTCGCTGACGGTCGCCTCGCCCTCGGCAAGCCGCGCGAGCATCGCGCGCCGCGTGGGATCGGCGAGGGCTGCGAACGTCCCGCTCAGGCGGTCGGACCGCCGCTCCGAGCGGTGGCTCGCGCCTCGTTCGGTGCGCGTGACCACCTCGCTAGCCGTTGAACGCGCGCTCGAGGGCAGCGACGTCCAGCTTCTTCATCGAGAACATCGCGGCTGTGACCCGCGCGACCTTCTCGGGGTCCGGGTCATTGAGCATCGCCTCCCACTGCCGAGGCACGACCTGCCACGAGACCCCGAACCTGTCCTTGAGCCAGCCGCACTGCTGCGCCGCGGGGTCGCCGCCCTCGGAGAGCCGGTCCCAGTAGTGGTCGAGCTCGGCCTGGTCCTCGCACGGGATCTCGAAGGAGATCGCCTCGCTGAACGTGAACACGGGCCCTCCGTTCAGCGCGAGAAAGGGCTGCCCGTTCAACTCGAACGTGACGGTCATGACGCTCCCCGGCTCCCTGCCGTGGAACTCCCGCCCGACCTCGCTGTAATGCGTCCTCCCGAGGATGCGCGAGTTCCTGAAGATGCCGGTGTAGAACTGCGCGGCCTCCTCGGCCTGGCTGTCGAACCAGAGGTTCGGTCGAATCATCGTCGCGCTCCTCTCAGCCTGCGTACGCCCGCTCGAGGGCGCTCACGTCGATCTTCACCATCCCGAGCATGGCCTGGACGACGCGGCCGGCTCGCTCCGCGTCCGGATCGGCCATCAACTCGAGCATCCGGTCCGGGATGATCTGCCACGTCAGGCCGAACCGATCCGTCAGCCAGCCGCATTGACTGTGCGTGCCGCCGTCGGCCAGCAGGGCGTCCCAGAGTCGGTCGACCTCCGCCTGTGACTCGCAGTTGACGAGGAACGAGAACGCCTCGCTGAGGCGGTGCGAGGGCCCGCCGTTGAGCGCGGTGACCGGCTGCCCACAGAGCTCGAACGAGACGGTCATCGCCGAGCCCGCCGGGCCGGGGCCGCCCTCGCCGAAGCGGGACACGCTCGTGATCCGGGAGTCGGGGAGGACGCTGACGTAGTAGTTGGCCGCTTCCTCGGCATCGCGCTCGAACCAGAGGAATGGAGTGACGCGCACTCTGCCCTCCTTTCACTTCACCGAGTCTTTAATTAACCATCTGGTGTATATCGGACACCCGCTACTCCCGTCAATCGCCGCGCGGTCCCTCGAGGCGGTGGTCGGCATGGCGAATCCGTTGACCCCGCCCTCGGGCCCCCGTACCCTCGTCCCTCGAGTCTCTGTGCTCAGACCACGGATCCGCGTGCCCTTCACCGGCCGAGGGCTACCCCGGCAGTCGTCGCGCATGCACGCCCCGGAACTTCGGAGTCCTGCCATGGCCGATATGGACACGTACGCTGTCGCACCCCGCACGGTCGTCGGGAAGCGCGTCGCCACACTGCGCCGCGAAGGGTTGCTCCCCGCCAACATCTTCGGGCGGCACCTCGAGTCGGTCGCCGTGCAGCTCCCCGTGCGCACCGCGCGCGAGCTCCTCGTCGCGCACGGCACGGACACGCTCGTGCAACTCCAGGTGGAGGGCGAAGGCAGCCCTCGGCCCGTCGTGGTCCGCTCCTTCCAGCGCCACCCCGTGAACCGGCAGGTGCTCCACCTCGACTTCTACCAGGTCGACCTCACCCGCCCGATCCAGGGCGCGGTCCCGATCCGCCTCACCGGCGAGGCGCCCGCGGTGCACGTCTACCAGGGCATCCTCCTGACGGGCGCCGATTCGATCCAGGTCGAGGCACTGCCTGCCGACATCCCGGAGTCCATCGAGGTCTCCATCGAGTCGCTCCGCCGCCCGGAGTCCGTCATCACCGTCGGCAGCCTGAAGCTCCCCGCCTCCGTGCGCGTGCTCACCGACCCCGACACGATGATCGCCCGCATCGGTCGCACGCGACTCCGCCCCGAGGCTGAAGCCGACATCCTCGAGGGCGAAGAGCCCGAGGCCGCCGAGGAGGGCGCGGACGCGTCCAGCGACGAGCCCGCCGACTAGCCCTCATCCATCGAGATGGTGCGCGCGCTTGCTCGCCGGGCCCGCTCGACGTAGCCTCGGAACACGATGCAACTACGTGACTTCCTGAGCCTCGCGCTCATCCTCGTATCCACCATGCTGATCTTCGTCGTCGCCCTCCAGGCGAAGGGCACCGGGTTCGGTGCCGCCCTCGGCGGGCAGGACGCCGGCTTCCGCACCAAGCGAGGAGTCCAGCGCACCCTGCACAACATCACCATCGCGCTCTCGGCCGTCTTCATCTCACTCGCAGCCTGGGCCGTGGCCGCGGGTTAGCCGAATCGAGGCAGGCGCAGGATGCGCTTGCGTCACCCCTCACCCGCCGCCGCTCGCAGGCTCTTCGCCCTCGCGTGGCTGCTCGTCGCGACCACCTCCGTGGCCAGTGGCTGGTTCCTCTACGGTCGCGCCCCCAACGCTGACACCGGTCGGGCGTACATCGAGGGGGTGCTCGGGCAGCCCGAGCGGGTCAACCCGCTCCTCGCCACGCCGGACTCGCCGGACGCCGATCTCGTGGCGCTGGTCTTCAGCGGCCTGACGCGCCCTCGCGGCGACGGTACGCCCGAGCCCGACCTCGCCGAGTCCTGGAGCGTGACGCCCGACGGGCTGCGCTACACGTTCCGCCTGCGCTCGGCGCTCTTCTGGCACGACGGCGCCGCCCTCACCGCCGAGGACGTCGCCTTCACGGTCGGCCGCGTCCAGGAACCGGGCTTCCGAGGCCTGCCCGCGCTGGCCGCGGAGTGGAACGGCATCGGCACGGAGGTGGTCGATGAACGCACGGTCGCGTTCACCCTCCAGGCTCCGACGGCCACGTTCCTCACCACGGTCGACCTCCCGATCCTGCCTCGTCACCTCCTGGCCGACGTGGCGCCGGCGGACTGGCCCGACATCGAGTTCAACCAGCACCCGGTCGGCTCCGGACCGTACCGGCTGCGCGAACTCACGCGCTCCCACGCACTCCTCGAGGCGAACGCCAACTTCCACCGCGGCACGCCCGCGATCCACTCCCTCCAGCTCCGCTTCTACCGAGACGAGGCAGCGCTCGCCATGGCCCTCGAGCAGGGCGAGGTGAGCGCCGCGGTGCTCCCCACCTTCGAGGGCTCAGCGTCTCGAGCTGCCTCGGCGCGCACCGACCTCGCCACGTCCCGGCTGCCGCTCGCCGGCTACACGGTCCTCTACTTCAACAACCAGCGGCCCCCCCTCGATGAGACACGCACGCGCGTGGCCCTCGCCGCGGCCATCGACCGCGCGGCCCTCCTCGGTGATGTCTTCGGCGGACGCGGCACCGAGGGCGCGTCGCCGATCGTGCCCGGCTCGTGGGCTGCCTCGAATCGCACGACGGTGTCCACCAGCGGCAGCGCGGGCATCGATGAGCTCTTCGCCAGTGCCGGCTGGCTGCGCGGACAGGGCGGGATCCGCGAGCGCAACGGGGAGCGGCTCTCGCTCACCCTCCAGACCAACGCCGAGGCCACGCGCGCACGCCTCGCCGAGGCGGTGGCGAACCAGCTGCGCGCCGCGGGCGTCGAGGTCGACGTCACGACGGTGCCCGGACAGCAGTTCGTGCAGCAGCGCCTCCAGCCTCGTGAGTTCCAGCTCGCAATCTTCGGCTGGGACGCCGGCCCCGACCCCGATCCCTACGGTGCCTGGCACACCTCGCAGATCACGGGCGGCGGCCGAAACTTCGCCGGTCTCCATGACCCGACCACCGACGCACTGCTCGAGCGCGCCCGGGCAACCCTCGACCAGGTCGAGCGCGCGGAGCTGTACCGGCAGTTCGAGGTGCGATTCGCCGCCGAGGCGCCCTCGGTCATCCTCCACTACCCCGTCCGCGAGTACGTGCACCCCATCGGTCTCCGTGGGCTCGACACGGGCCTCCAATTCGACGCCGCCAGCCGCTTCCGCGGACTCGATCGCTGGCAGCTGGCCCAGCCTCCGAGGTAACCCGTCGACGACACTGCGACGCTGCGAGGTGCGACGCGGCAGTCCTCGGGGCGCTGTCTCGCCTATGATGCGGGGACCATGGACGACTCCCTGAGTCCTGACGAGCCTCCAAGTACGCCCGCCTCCGCGGATCGGCGCCTCCCCCGGGGCCCACGATGAGCGGCACGCTGAGCCAGCTTGGCCTGGTGCTCGTGCTGGTGCTCGTGAACGCGGCCTTCGCCGGGAGTGAGATCGCGATCCTCACCCTGCGCGAGGGCCAGCTCCAGCGCATGCGCGAACGCGGCCTGCCCGGGCGCATCGTCGCCCGCCTCGCCGAGCAGCCCACGCAGTTCCTCGCGACGATCCAGATCGGGATCACGCTCGCGGGATTCCTCGCATCCGCGACGGCCGCCGTGAGCCTGTCCGAGGAGGTCGTCCCCTACCTGGCCGCGCTCGGACGGGCGGCGGAGCCCGTCGCGATCCTGCTCGTGACGCTAGTGCTCACATTCGTGACGCTCGTCGTGGGCGAGCTGTCGCCCAAGCGCCTCGCGATGCAACGCGCGGAGCCGTGGGCCCTCGCCGCGGCCATTCCCCTCGCGGGTGTCGCGCTGTTCGCCCGTCCCGCCGTCTGGCTCCTCTCGAAGGCCACCGACCTGCTCGTCAGGCTCGCGGGTGGCGACCCCACGGCGCGGCGCGACGTGATCACGCAGGAAGAGCTCGAGGACCTCATCACCTCGCGCGTGTGGTTCTCACCCGCGCAGCAACGGATCATCGAGGGCGCCATCGAAGGCGGCGAACGCACGCTGCGCGAGATCCTCGTCCCACGCGTCGATGTGGTGGCGTTCCCCGCCTCGATGCCCGCGTCCGACGCCATCGGACGCTTCGTCGCATCCGGGCACACCCGCGCACCCGTCTACGAGGGCGAGGCGGGCCTCGACGGCGTCACGGGCGTCGTCCACGTGCTCGACCTGCTCGACAGCGACAGGCCCCTGCGGGAGTTCATCCGCCCCGTCGCCACACTCCCCGAGTCCGCGCGCGTCATCGAGGCGCTGCGGCAGATGCAGCGGGAGCGGCAGCGCATGGCGGTCGTCGCCAGCGAACACGGCGGCGTCGAGGGCATCGTGACCACGGAGGACCTCGTCGAGGAACTGGTCGGCGAGATCTTCGATGAGTTCGACCGCAACCTGATCTCGGTCGTGCGCGAGCCCTCGGGCGCAATGCTCCTCGACGGCGGCTACCCCATCCACGACCTCGTCGATGTGGGCGTGGAGCTTCCCGAGGGCGAGTACGCCACGGTGGGTGGGCTCGTCATGGACCAGCTCGGGCGCATCCCAGAGCCGGGCGACCGCTTCGTCCTCAACGGCTGGGACGTCGAGGTGCTGCGCATGGACGGGCTCGCCGTGGACCAGGTCCGGGTCCGCCGCGCCACCCCCGAGGAGCCCTCGGAGGCGCGCGCGGTCTGACCCGCCGCTGGCATGTGCCTCAGAATACCCAGGAGACGCAGAAGACTCAGAAGAACGGGAACTCCGGCGGGAGTCCGAGTTCCACGCGTCCCGCTGCCTCGTACGTGAGCGGACCGATCATCACGTGCGCCGCAGCGGTGTGGATGTCCCGGAACTGCCGCTCGATCGGATTGCTCGTGAAGATCGAGGTGGCGCCCATCGCACCGTGTACGAGGTCGGTCGCACGCACGCTGCACGTCGCCGCATGGCTCGCAGCGAGGCGCACACGCGCGCGCAGCGGGGCCACCTCCTCGTCGGTCGCGCCATCGAGGAGCCGCTGCCACAGCTCGGCCCCCACGCCATAGAGGTACGTGCGCGCCGACTCCACCAGCACGACGGCCTCGGCCACGGTCGCCTGCACGCGCGTCATCGAGGACAGCGGCACGCCGCCCCAGCCGCGCTTGGTCGTCGCCACCTCGCGCGCCCCCGCGAGGGCTGCGCGCGCCACGCCGAGGGCATGGCTCCCGTGGTTGATGAAGACGAGGGCGGGCGCCCGGTAGAGGACCCAGGGGTGCCGCGGCGGTCCCATCATGTGGAACGCGCGGCGCTCCGGCACAAACGCGCCATCGATGCTGTAGTCGTGGCTCGCCGTCCCCCGCAGCCCGGTGGTGTCCCACGTGTCGTGCACCGTGACATCCGCGCGGGGCACGATGTAGGCGAACGAGACCTCGTTGCCCGCCGCATCGAGGCGTTTCGTGTCGCCGTCGTACACCGGCGCCTCCGCCGTGAACCACGTCGCGTGCGTGCTCCCGCTCGCGAACGGCCACCGTCCCGTCAGCACGTACCCTCGAGGTGACGCCGACCACTCGGCGCGCCCGATGGGCCGCGCCGCCCCGGCGACGATGCCGCCGTTGCCCCAGACCTCGCGCGCCACGTCCTGGTCAACGAGGCCGGAGAACGCACCGGACTGCGCCGCGAGCATGGCGCACCAGCCCGTGGAGCCATCGGCGCGCGCCAGCTCCTCGACGGCCTGCGCCGCCGACACGGGGTCGCACTCCTGCCCGCCGAGTGACCTCGGCACCACGAGGTGCATCAGGCCCGCGCGCACGAGGTCATCCACGAGCTCCTGGGGCAGCCGTCGCTCGCGCTCGATGCGCGGTGCCAGCTCGCGGATCCGAGGCGCCATGTCGCGGGCGACACTCACGGGGTCTTCCACCGGATGCCTCCTCCGCTTGCGGACTTCTTACGCCCCGCCCGCCGGCCGGTTGCGCGATGATACGGCGACGGGCAGGAGTTGCCGCGAGCAGCTCCCGCACTCCGTTCTGCGTCGCCGCGCGGGAGGCGCCATGAGTTCGAATCGATGGCTCGCCGCCGCCGCGATCGCCCTCGTGCTCATCGTGGGCGCGAGCATCGCCGTGGGCCTGAATCGAGGCGCGGAGACGGAGTTCCCCGCCGGCTCCCCGGAGGGGACCGTGCAGCGCTACGTGCGTGCGGTCGAGCAGCAGGACGCGAACGCCCTCCGCGCGCTCCTCTCCCCCGACGCCCAGCAACGCTGCGAGCTGGCCGACATCCGCAACGCCCTCCGCTACCCCACCGAGCGCGATCTGCGCGTCACGCTGCGCGACACCAGGATCAGCACCGACCGCGCCGAGGTCCGTGTCCGCGTCACGGAAAGCACGGGCGGCGCTCAGCCCTTCGACTCCGGCTCGTTCGACCATGACGAGACGTTCGACCTCGTGCGCTTCAACAACGAGTGGTTCGTCGATCAGCCGACGTGGCCGATCTACTGCCCTCCGAGGATCGTCCCGACGGTGGTCGTCACGGTGACGCCGACCGCGACGCCGCTCGCCGCGACGCCGACCGCGACCGCCACGCCGGCGGCCTCGCCGAAGGCAGGCACCCCGTGACGGGGCACACCGTGACGTGCATTGTGATGCCCTCGAGGGCGCCCCGGACCCCTCGAGGAGGGCGCGCACGATGATCGTCTCGCTGCTCGTCGGTCTCCTTCCGGTCATCGTCATCGCGGCGATCATCGCCGGGGTCGTCCGCATCTCCCGTGACGACGACGACGTGGACGCCGACCCCGGCATCGGGACGGTCCGGCGCCTGGTCCTCTACGGGCTCTCCTTCGTCGCTGCACTCATCGGTCCGACCGGCATCGGCCTGCTCATCGGCGGGCTCCTCGAGGCGATCACGGGCGGCATCGTGATCGCGGAAAGCGACACCGAGCTGGCCACGGGGCTCTCGCTCACCCTCGTCGGCAGCGTCGCCTGGCTGCTCCTCTGGCGGCTCGCGCAATCCACCATCAGGCGCCATCCCGTGGAGCAGCGCAGCCTCGCGAGGCACCTCTACTTCGGCGCGGTCCGCGGCACGGCGGCCGTCGCGATGCTGGTCGCGGGCATCGAGGTCCTGCGCTGGCTGCTCCGCCTCGACCGCTTCGATGGCAACGCGCCCGCGTTTCTCCTCGTTGCGGGCGCCGTCTGGTACGTCCACGACCAGATCCAGTCCCGCGAGGCGGCACTGTCCGCCGGAACGCGCTCGATGGGGCGCCTCTATCGGTTCGCCGCGGCGTTCCTGGGCCTCTCCGTGCTCGCCGTGGGGCTCCACAGCCTGCTCGATGCGGTGCTCGCGGACGCGTACGACACGTGGTTCGGGACGACGCTCGATAGCGGCGAGTTCTCCGTGCTCTCACGCGACCTCCGCGAGGCGGCCACGCTGGTCATCGCCGGAGCCGTGACGTGGGCCTTCCACTGGTGGCGCGCCCGCACTGACCACGCCTCGACGATCTGGCGCGTGTACGTCTTCCTCGGCGGCCTGCTCTCGGGGATCACGACGGCGATCGTGGCCGCGAGCGTCATGCTCTACCTCACGCTGCAGTGGTTCCTCGGCGCCCCGAGGTCGGCCACGGCAGCCCTCCACTTCGTGTCCATGCCCGAGGCGACCGCGGGCCTCATCGTCGGCCTGCTGCTCTGGGGCTACCACCGCGCGGTCCTCGCCGAGCACACGCGCGAGCTCGCCGCCTCACCCAGCGAGACCGAGCGCGTGTACCGCTACCTCGCAGCGGCCGCCGGCCTCGTCACGGCGATCTCGGGCCTCGCGAGGGTGCTCGCGACCACGGTCGACCTGCTCGCGGGCGACGAGGGGCAGTTCACCGCCTCGCCGGGCTGGTGGCAGAACCAGCTCGTCACGGGCGCCACGCTGCTGATCGTCGGCGTGCCGCTCTGGCTCCGCTACTGGCGCCACGTCGAGATCCACGCGGCGGCAGGCGGCGAGGTGGAGCGCGGCGCCCTCTCGAGGCGCGTGTTCCTCTACGCGGTGTTCGGCGCCTCAGGCATCGCGGCGCTCATCTCGCTCTCCGCCATCCTCTTCGAGCTGTTCCAGGGGCTCCTCGGCGGCGATCTCTCGGCCCGCACGCTGCACGACACGCGCTGGTACATCGCCGTCCTGGTCTCAGCCGCCGGCGCCGCCTTCTACTACTGGCAGGTGCTCCGCGCAGACCAGCGCGCGGCCCCCGAGGCGCCCCCCAGCGCGCCGGTCCGCGTGCGCGACGTCGTCCTCCTCGGGGGGCGGGACGTCGAGGCCGCGGCGCGGCGCATCGAGCAGCGCCTGCACACGCGCGTTCGCTGGTGGCAGCGCACCGATCTCGCCACGGCTCCCCCCGCGGCAGCCCTCGATGAGGCGGCCCTCGAGGCGCTCGTCGCGCAGCTCGAGGCGAGCACGGCCGACCGGGTCCTCGTGCTCCTCGCGGCGGACGGCACCGCCTCGGTGATTCCGTACACGACCGGCTAGCGGCGCTCGCCCGAGGATGTGCGCCGTTCGAGCCATCTTCCTCGACCTCGATGGCGTGCTGCTCGACCCTGTGCGCGTGGTCGCGGAGTGGGAGCGCCTCGTCGGCGACTTCTTTGCGAGGCGGATCGGCGGCGCTCCGGCACGGTGGGCGCTCGCGAACCGCCGCGTCTACGGTCCGCTCCTCGCCGCGCACGTCCAACCCCTCGAGGACCCGCTGCCCGCCGAGATGGATCTCGGCGTCGCGTGGGTGCGCGCTCTCTGCGAGGACCTCGGCAGGCCCTCACCCTCGAGGAGCTGCGCGCTGACCCTCTGGCGCGCGGCCGAGGTCCATGTCTGTGCACACACGACCGCCACCTTCGAGGGCGCTCGCCCGGTCATCGAGGCGCTCCGCGAGGGCTACGAGTTGCACACGGCCTCGGGCAACTGCTCGTGGCGGGTCGACGCGCTCCTCGGGCGGCTGGGCGTGCTCCAGCACTTCGAGGTGCGCTTCGGACCGGACCGCGCACGAGCCGCGAAGCACACGCTCGAGTTCTACCGGCGCGCGTTCACCGCCGCGCGCGTCCGTCCCGAGGAAGCGCTGGTGGTCGATGACAACGCCCATCAGCTCGACCTCGCCCGCGCACTCGGAGCGCGCACGGCGCTGGTCGGCGTCGCCGATCCCGGCGCGTTCGACCTCGTGGTCACGTCCATCGAGGAACTCCCGCAGCGCCTCGCCACCCTCGAGCGCTGAACATGCGCATCGGTGACGCACACACGAGGAACGAGAAAGCCGCCCTCGCGGACGGCTCTCCCTCAACCTGGTCCGAGGAGGAGGCTAGCCGCGAGGCAGGCCCAGCCCACGCGTCGCGATGATGTTGCGCTGGATCTCGGAAGACCCGGCCGCGATCGTCGCCGGCACGCTCGTCACGTAGCCCTGCGTGAAGGTCGCCTTCGCCGGCGCTCGCGGGTCCGAGGGCTCCCAGATGTTCGAGTACAAGCCGAACAGCTTGGTCCCGGTCCGCTGGAGGCGCTGGCCGGACTCCGAGATGAACATCTTGGCCGTCGAGGCCTCGTAGTTCGGGATGAGTCCACGGTTCTGCATCGAGATGATGCGGAACGAGAAGTTCTCGCCCACGCCGGTCTCGATGTAGCGGTCCGCCAGCTCGTTGCGGAGGACCTTCGACTCGCCGCCGCGCCCCTGTAGCTTCGACTTCGACTGGCCGTCCTCGGACTTGGTGTACCCGAGCAGCGAGTTGATCGTGCGCTTCTGCGCCACGGCACCCGAGATGTTCGAGCGCTCGAAGTCGAGGAGTGTCGCGCCGACGTACCAGCCGCGGTTCTCCTCGCCAATCACGTTCGCCACCGGCACGCGCACGTCCTCGAAGAACGTCTCGTTGAAGCCGTGCTTCCACGCCATGTTGATCAGCGGGCGGATGGTGAGGCCCGGTGTCTTGATGTCGTCAATCACGAGGAAGGTGATGCCGCGGTGCTTCGGCGCGTCCGGGTCCGTCCTCGTCAGCGCGAACAGCGCGTCCGCGTGGTGCGCCCCCGAGGTCCAGATCTTCTGCCCGTTGATGACGTACTCGTCACCGTCCTTGACGGCGCGCGTCTGCAGCGACGCCAGGTCCGAGCCAGAACCCGGCTCCGAGTACCCCTGCGCGTACACCTTCGTGCCGGACAGGATGTCCGGCAGGTACTTCTGCTTCTGCTCGTCCGAGGCGTGCACGATCAGCGTGGGCCCCAGCAGGCTCACCCCGGACCCGCCGACCGTCGGCGCACCCGCGAGGGCCATCTCCTGCCGGAGGATGAACTGCTCCATCGGCGACAGTCCACCGCCGCCGTACTCCTTCGGCCACTGCGGCGCGAACCAGCCGCGCGCCGCGAGGGCGTCACCCCAGGCCTTGGCCGCCTCGCGGCGGTCGGCCTCGGGAGCCTTGCGGTCCGCGACCCAGTCGCCGGCCTGGCCCTCTTCGCCACCACCCTCACCCTTGGCGAGCCGCTTGTAGAGGTCCGGTAGCCCCTGCTCCAGCAGCTGCTTGACCTCGGTCCGGAACGCTGCCTGTTCGGCGTTGTCAGCCCAGTCCACTGGCATCCCCTCTCCGCCGCTCCGTGCGGTCGAATCGCCCGCGGATTGTACGCGTAATCGCGGCGGGCGTGGGACCTTCGGCACCTCAACCCGTCGAGGCAGTTCGAAACACGGCCAGCCACACGGTGTCCTCACGAGGCGCGGTCCAGGCCACTCGATGGCGCACGTGCGCCGGGAGGTCGACCCAGTCGCCCGCCCGCAACTCGAGGTCGAACGCCTCAAACTCGAGGCGTGCCGCGCCCTGCACCAGCAGCACGAACTCGTCCTCGGCCTGGTCGTACCACTCGCCCGGAGGCGTCACGTGCCCTCGGGACACGATCCGCTCGATCCGCACCCCCGCCCCCGAGGCGATCACGGTCACGAGCTCCTCGGGCAGCTCGCCCGGCACCCCCTCGTCGATCCGTCCGTGGCGGACTACCTCAGTCACGATCGCCTCCCGCTCGTCGAGCGCAGCGAGGCCCAACCTCGCGAGGCCAGCAGCTCCTTCTTCCTGCGACTCCAGCCCTTGATCTGCCGCTCGACTTCGAGCGCCTCGAGTCGGGTGGTCGTCTCATCCGACCAGACGAGCGTTACGGGGCGACGCGCTCGGGTGTAGCCGGCGACCGCCCCTTCCTCGTGGCTGGCCACGCGCCGCTCAAGGTCGTCGGTGTGCCCCACGTAGTACGAGTCGTCGGCGCATCGCAGCATGTACACGAAGAACGGCATCAGAGCCTACCCATAGGACGTGCGTCTGACAGCGTGTGCCCTTCGCCAGGCTCAGGGCGAACGGTGGACGGCGACCCGTCCGCCTCCCCCCACTCCCCGCCTCCCACGGTCCATCGCCATCCCCCGTTCGTGGTGAGCCTGGCGAACCACACCGCTGTCATCCGATGGCCCAAATCGAGGATCCGAGGGCATCACACGCTGGCGAAGAACGAGCGCGCCTCGCTCACCGTGCGCTCCAGCTGGTCATGGTGGATCCAGTGCCCCGAGTCGGGAATGAACACGGTGCGCACGCTTGCCGCCCTCGCAAAGTGCTGCTCCGCGTCGGGCACCTGCCCCGAGTTCGTGTGGTCCCGGTCCGCGAACACCAGCAGCACGGGGCACTCGATGTTGGCCCAGAACCGAGGCAGCTCGGCGCGCCGCACCTCCATCGAGGTGCGCCCGTTGATCCAGTAGTCATGCCGCCACACGTACCCACCCTCGACGGGCTTCGAGGCGTACTCGGCCATGGAGGGGAGGAAGTCGGCGGGCAGCCGAGGATTGGCGGCCTTGAGCCGCTCCCGCGCGTCGTCCAGCGAGGGGTACACCCGAGGCGTCATCCCCTCGAAGGAGCGCACCCGATCGCCCCAGCGCCGCAGCCAGCCGGGGCCCATCGGCTCGTCGTCGCGCGGGTTCAGCGAATGCGTGCCCTCGAGGACCATGAGGGCCCGGAAGTGCTCGGGGTACGTGCCATTCGCGAGGAGGGACACGCTGCCCCCGTAGGAGTGCGCGAGCACCCTCGCCGGTGACCCCACCCACTCGATGACGCGCACTACGTCGAGGGCGTTGTCGGGGAGGCCGTACGTGCCGCCGGGCACCCACGCGGACCCGCCATGGCCGCGCAGGTCGGGCGCCACGACGTGGTACTCGCTGCTGAGGGTGTCCGCGACGCGCTGCCACGATCGCGCGTTGTCGCCCCCACCGTGCACCAGCACGAGGGGTGGCGCGCCCTCGTTGCCCCAGTCCCACACGCTGATCTGGACCCGCTGCGACTCCACGAACCGCTGCGTCGGCTCCACCATCGATGGCTCTCCCCTCGGCTGATCGAGGGGCACTCTACCGTCGCAACGTCGGGTGTGCGGCGAGCCCGCCGCGGAACTAGCTGGCCTCGAGGCGGATCGCCTGCGTCGGACACGCCCCCACGCACGCCTCGAGGAGCGCGCGCGCCTCCTCGCCCGGCTCCGCCACCCTGATCACGAGGTAGTTGTCCCTGTCGAGCGCGAAGTAGTCCGGCGCCAGCTCGCAGCACTTCCCAGAGCTCTCGCACCGATCAAAGTCCACGACAACTTTCATCGTGTCCCCCCTCCCGCGGTGAACGCGGCGGCATGCTAACACGAGCCTCAGACGGGTCCGCCACGCCGCCCCCGCGCCCCTGACCCTCCCCCCATTTCCCTCGTATAATCCGCCGGGCCGCCACACACCCTCACCCCCGGGCCCAACGGGCGCACGCCCACCCTCCGTGGTGGCACGCGCAGTCGCGAGGTGGAGCGGGCGGCACCCTCGGCGCTTCGAGCACGCCTCGATCCGCCGAGGCCGATCAAAGGGCCGGCCGCGCGCTGCTCCATGAGGTACCGATGGCAAAGATCAAGGTCGCAAACCCCGTCGTCGAGCTCGATGGCGACGAGATGGCCCGCATCATGTGGGGCTTCATCAAGGACAAGCTCATCCTCCCCTACCTCGACATCGACCTGAAGTACTACGACCTCGGCATCGAGTACCGCGATCAGACCAACGACCAGGTCACCGTCGACTCCGCCAACGCGATCAAGCAGTACGGCGTCGGCGTAAAGTGCGCCACCATCACCCCCGACGAAGCCCGCGTCACCGAGTTCAACCTCAAGGAGATGTGGAAGTCGCCCAACGGCACCATCCGCAACATCCTCGGCGGCACCGTCTTCCGCGAGCCGATCATCTGCTCCAACGTCCCGAGGCTCGTCCCGGGCTGGACCCAGCCGATCGTCATCGGCCGCCACGCCTACGGCGACCAGTACCGCGCCACCGACTTCAAGGTCCCCGGCCCCGGCACCCTCACGATGACCTTCACCCCCGCCGCAGGCGGTGAACCCGTCTCCTACGAGGTGATGAAGTTCCCGGACGCGGGCGTCGCCATGGGCATGTACAACCTCGACGACTCGATTCGCGGCTTCGCCCAGTCCTGCATGAACTACGCCCTCACCCGCGGCTGGCCGCTCTACATGTCGACGAAGAACACGATCCTCAAGCAGTACGACGGCCGCTTCATGGAGATCTTCCAGGAGGTCTTCGACGCCGAGTTCAAAGCCGCCTTCGACGCCAAGAAGATCTGGTACGAGCACCGCCTCATCGATGACCAGGTCGCGCAGGCCCTCAAGTCCAGCGGTGGCTTCGTCTGGGCCTGCAAGAACTACGACGGCGACGTCCAGTCCGACATCGTCGCGCAGGGCTACGGCTCCCTCGGCCTGATGACCTCCGTCCTCGTCACGCCCGATGGCCAGACGGTCGAGGCCGAGGCGGCACACGGCACGGTCACGAGGCACTACCGCCAGCACCAGCGCGGCGAGGCCACCTCGACCAACCCGATCGCCTCCATCTTCGCCTGGACCCGAGGCCTCGCCCACCGCGCCAAGCTCGACGACAACGCCGACCTCAAGGCCTTCGCCGACACGGTCGAGCGCGTCTGCGTCGACACCGTCGAGGCCGGCCACATGACCAAGGACCTCGCGATCCTGATCGCGCCCGACGCGCCCTTCCTCACCACCATGGGCTTCCTCGAGAAGCTCGACGAGGGCGTCCAGGCCGCGATGGCAAAGGCATAGTCAGGTCAGGTCGAGTCAGGCCGGGCACGGACGGCCCGGCCCGCGGAGCTCGGAGGCTCGCCCCGCTCGAGGACGGACCGGCTCGTCGAGCGGCCCCATGCGTCACACGGGCTCGTTCAACTGCGTAGGCAGGGGACGAGCGTTGAAGGAGTACGGCCCTGCGTAAGAAAGTCACGTTCGTCGGCGCCGGTATGACCGGCGGCACGATGGCACAGATCATGGCCGCGCGCGGCTATGCCGATGTCGTCCTCTGCGACATCGTCGATGGCCTGCCCCAGGGCAAAGCCCTCGACATCGCCGAGGGCGCCCCGTGGGTCGGCTTCTCCTCGAAGATCACCGGCACCAACGACTGGGCCGACACGGCCGGCTCCGATGTCGTGGTGGTCACCTCGGGCGTCCCGCGCAAGCCGGGCATGACCCGCGAGGATCTGCTCGGCACCAACGCCGGCATCGTCCGCTCCGTCATCGGCAACGCGGTCAAGGCCTCGCCCAACGCGGTCTTCGTCATCTTCGCCAACCCCATGGACGCGATGTGCCACGTGGCCCTCGAGGCGGCGGGCGTGCCCGTCGCACGGGTCGTCGGCCAGGGCGGGATGCTCGACTCCGGCCGCTACCGCACCTTCATCTCGATGGAGACGGGCGCCTCGGTCCGCGACGTTGCGGCGTGGGTCCTCGGCGGCCACACCGAGGCGACGATGGTCCCGATCGTCTCGAACGCCTCGGTGGGCGGCGTGCCTCTGACCAGCCTCCTGCCCGCAGACCGCCTCGAGGCGGTGGTCAACCGCACCAAGCGCGGCGGCGCCGAGATCGTGGACCTGCTCAAGACGGGCAGCGCCTTCAACGCCCCGGCAGCCGCCACCATCGAGATGGTGGACGCGATCCTGCTCGACGAGAAGCGCATCCTCCCCTGCTGCACCCTGCTCCAGGGCCAGTGGGGGATCAAGGACGCCTACGTCGGTGCGCCGGTCACCCTCGGCGCCGGCGGCGTCGAGGCGATCCACGAGATCCCGCTCTCCGACTCGGAACTGGCCGGCATGCGCGAGGCAGGCACCGCCGTCCTCGAGCTGGTCGCCGCCACCCCGAAGTAGCGCCCAGGAGGGGCCGTCATCCGTTCGCCCTGAGGCTCCCCTGAGCGAACTCGAAGAGCCTGTCGAAGGGCCGCCGTCCGGAGGCGCCGATTCGTGGATCTCGAGGTGCGCACGCCACGCAGTCATCCGTTCGCCCTGAGCTGGTCGAAGGGCGCAGAGTCCGAAGGAGCACGATTCGTGGATCGCGAGGCGCGAGCGCCACGCGGTCATCCGTTCGCCCTGAGCCTGTCGAAGGGCCCCGCGGTCTGAAGGAGCACGATTCGTGGATCCCGAGGTGCGCCGAGTGGTTCGACAGGCTCACCACGAACGGATGACGTTGCACCGCGCGACCGGCTAGCGGGGCGTGGGGGGCGCAGCCCCCACAGGCAAGGGCGGGTGGGCGGGTAACCTGCCCGGAGGGCAGTCCTCAGCTCCGACGACCGCCGCTCGCATCGCAGCCACACATCGCCCGCCCGCGCAGGGCGAGCGCCACGAAAGGACCACGCCATGACCACTGCCGAGCAACCGGCCACCCGAGTCGAGACCGACTCGTTCGGCCCCATCGATGTCCCCGTCGACGCCTACTGGGGCGCCCAGACCCAGCGCTCGTTCCAGAACTTCAAGATCGGCGACGAGCACATGCCCGCCCCCATCATCCGAGGGCTGGCGATCGTCAAGCACGCCGCAGCCACCGTGAACCAGGACCTCGGCAAGCTGGACGCCGACCGCGCCAACGCGATCCGCGCCGCCGCCCAGGAGGTCATCGACGGCAAGCTCGACGGTAACTTCCCCCTCGTGGTCTGGCAGACGGGCTCCGGCACCCAGACCAACATGAACGTCAACGAGGTGATCTCGAACCGCGCCATCGAGCTGATGGGCGGCACTCGAGGCTCAAAGAACCCGGTCCACCCCAACGACCACGTGAACATGTCGCAGTCCTCGAACGACGTGTTCCCCGGCGCGATGTCGGTCGCCACCGCCGAGCAGGTCACGCACGTCCTGCTCCCCGGCCTGCGCCACCTCCTCGGGGCGCTGGAGGCGAAGCAGGCGGAGTTCGCAAGCATCGTCAAGATCGGGCGCACGCACCTGATGGACGCGACCCCGCTCACCCTCGGGCAGGAGTTCTCCGGCTACGTCCAGCAGGTCCGCAACGGCATCGCCCGAGTCGAGAGCGCCCTCCCGAGGCTCTACGAGCTCGCCCTCGGCGGCACGGCGGTGGGCACGGGCCTCAACGCCCACCCGGAGTTCGGCACGCGCATCGCCGCGGAGATGGCGCGGATCACGGGCCTGCCCTTCGTCACGGCGCCCAACAAGTTCGAGTCCCTCGCGGCGCACGATGCGCAGGTCGAGCTCTCCGGTCAGCTCAAGACAGTGGCGGTCAGCCTGATGAAGATCGCGAGCGACATCCGCCTGCTGGGCTCGGGACCCCGAGCCGGCCTCGCGGAGCTCCGCCTCCCCGAGAACGAGCCGGGCTCCTCGATCATGCCGGGCAAGGTGAACCCCACCCAGGCCGAGGCGATCACGATGGTCTGCGCCCAGGTGATGGGCAACGACGTCGCGGTCAACATCGGCGGCGCCACGGGCCACTTCGAGCTGAACGTCTTCAAGCCGGTGATCGTCTACAACACGCTGCAGAGCATCCGGCTCCTCGGCGACGCGGCGGTGTCCTTCACCGACAACATGGTGGTCGGCATCGAGGCGGACACGAAGCGCATCAACGAGCTCATGCAGTCCTCGCTGATGCTGGTCACGGCGCTCAGCCCCCACATCGGTTACGACAAGTCCGCCGAAGTCGCCCATAAAGCACACCACGAGGGGCTCACCCTCCGCGAGGCGGCGGTCGGACTCGGTTACGTCTCGGAAGCGGACTTCGACCGGTTCGTCCGCCCGGAGGACATGACGCATCCGTAGCCGCCTCGCACTTCCGTCGCGCGTTCCTCGAGGAGCGGCCGCCCATCGCAGCGCCGCTCCTCGTTACGTCCGAGGGCGCGCGTCTCTCCGAGGTGCGTCGGGCGGGTTCCGAGGAGTCCACTACCGTGAAAGAGGCGCACCAACCACCTGTCCTGCGCACTCCGCGTCTCGTCCTCCGCCCCTTCGCGCCCGCGGACCTCGAGGCGCTGCACACCTACCGAAGCGATCCCGAGTGGGGCCGCTACCTCCCGCTCCCCCACCCCTACACCCTCGCGCACGCGCGCACCGACCTCGCTGAGTACGTCTCGCTCGACGCGGCCACGCACCCGTTCTGGGCGATCGAGCACCAGGGGCAGGTCGTCGGCAACATCGATGCGGAGCTCGAGGCGATGGGGCGCGCCCTCATCGGCTGGGGGATCGCGAGGCCGCTCTGGAGGCGCGGTCTCACCTCGGAGGCCGCGCGTGCCGTCGTCGCGTGGTGCTTCGAGGCGTGGCCGGTCCGCCGGGTCTACGCCACGGCCAGTGCACGCAACGTCGGTTCATGGCGCGTGATGGAGCAGGTCGGCATGCGCCGCGAGGCACTCCTCCGAGGCCATCGCGAAGAGCGAGGCGTCGTCGCCGACGAGGTGGTCTACGGCATCCTCCGCGACGAGTGGACGCCGACAGACCATCGCGCCGACCGAGGCGAGCACGTGCGAGACCTCGGCGGGTGATTACCTGCTAGGAGGCCCTTCTGCCTGCGTGCGCGAGGTGTTAGCGTCCTCCCCGACGTAGCAATGGGACCGAACGTCGTCGCGAATGCAGCCGTGGACGTTCAACAGGTCGCTCCGTCCGCACGCCCGGGGGGGCACATGACCCTGGACGCTCGACCGGCCCCGGTGGCCGGGCGGCTGCAATACCGAGTGCTCGTTGCAAGTGCGCGCCGCGAGTTGCGCACAGACCTCGCCGCACTCCTCACCGAGGCCGCCTTCTCCGTCACCATGGTCCACGAACCCGAGGACCTCGACGAGCGCATTCGCCTCGCGGTCCCCGATGTCATCCTCGTCGACGAACCCGACGGCGATTGCCGCTGCCTCGAGCGCGTGCGACGCGCCACCACCGCACCAATCGTCGCCATCGTCCCGGCGAGCGACGCCGCCGCCGCCCTCCGCGCGCTCGAGTGCGGGGCCACCGACTGCGTGTGCATCCCCTCCGATCTCGGCGCCGACCCCTCCGCGCGCGCCGAGCTCGTCTGGAGGCCACTCGCCGCCCTCTCGAGGTCGTCCCGCGACAGCGATCTGCTCGCCACGCTCATCGGTCCGAGCGGCATCGTGATGCGCCAGCACGCCCACGAGATCAGCGTCCATGGCCTCGCCATCGATCTCACGCCGCGCGAGTTCGCAGTCCTCCGCTACCTGCTCGAACATCGAGGTGAGGTGGTCTCCGCCGATAACGTCGCGCTCGCCTCGTGGGGCAGCGCGGAGCGCGGCGCGCGCAACCTCGTCCAGGCGTACCTCTCGCGCATCCGGGTCAAGCTCAGTCAGGCCGGCGCGCCGAACGTCGTCACGACGGTGCGCGGCGTCGGCTACGTCATCCGCTAGCTCACGGGGATCCGCCGGCGCACGCCGCGCACTACGCGCGGCCGTCCGAGGTCAGATCGACGGCTGACGAGGGCTATCGGGAGGCTCACCGGCCGCCAGCGTCGCCGGCTTCGAGGAGGAACTGCGCAGGCTGCTGATCGCCCACGTCCCGAACACGGCACTGAGCGCGCCCGCCCCCGCACCAACCTGCCACGCCTCGACGGGCATCCAGTACGCCAGGCCCACGCCGAGCAGCCCGCCGACGAGCACCCCGATCGCGATGCGCACGAACAGCTCGACAATGCCCACGGCCGAGCTCCTCGACTCCCTCGTCCGCCCTCGCTAGCGAGAGCCGCCGAAGATCTTGCGCAGCGGGTCCCATCGATCGATGGACCGCTCCTTCATCGGGATGATGCCATTGTCCGTGATGTGGATCCCCTCGGGACACACCTCCGTGCAGCACTTCGTGATGTTGCAGTACGACAGGCCGAACGCAGGGTCGAGCAGCGCCGACTGAGGGTTCGTGTCCAGCGGGTGCATCGCGACGTTCGCCAGCGAGATGAAGAACCGCGGCCCGGCAAACTCCCGCTTGTTCTCCTCGTGGTCACGAATCACGTGGCAGACGTCCATGCACAGGAAGCACTCGATGCACTTCCGGAACTCCTGCCCTCGATCGATGTCAACCTGCCCCATCCGATGCGTGCCATCGGCCTCGCGAGGGCGCGGCTTCAGCTCCGGGATGGTCTGCGCGATCTCGTAGTTGTACGAGACGTCGGTGACAAGGTCGCGGATCAGCGGGTACGTCTTCAGCGGCGCGATCGTGATCGTCTCGCCGGGGATGAACGTGTTCATCCGCGTCATGCACATCAACCGAGGCTGCCCGTTCACCTCGGCGGAACACGACCCGCACTTCCCGGCCTTGCAGTTCCACCGCACCGCGAAGTCCGGCGCCTGGTGCGCCTGGAGCAGATGCACCACGTCGAGGACCACCATGCCCTCGCCGTACTCGACGTCGTACTCGTAGTAGTCGCCGTCGTCCTCGCCTCGCCAGACTCGAAGGTGAGCGGTCGGCATCGACTATCCCTCCTCGAAGAGCTGCTGCAGCTCGGGCGGCATCTCCGGCTTGGACTCCACAGTCACGGACATCGAGCCGTCGGCCTGCAGGCGCGACACGACGTTCCGCGATTCCCACTCCTTCACGGCCGTCGGGTAGTCGTCCCGGGTGTGGCCGCCGCGGCTCTCCTTGCGCTCCAGCGCGCTCTTCGTCGTCGCCTCGGCCAGCATCAGCATCGAGCGCAGGTCGATCGCGAGGTGCCAGCCGGGATTGTACTGGCGGTTGCCCTCGACACCGACGTTCCGCGATCGCTCCTTGAGCTCCGCGATCTTCACGAGGGCCTGCTGCAGGTCCTCCTCCACGCGGATGATCCCGACGAGCGCCTGCATCGAGTCCTGCAGCTCGCGCTGGATGGTGTACGGGTTCTCCGTCCCCTGGCTGTCGAACCCACCGAGGACTTCGCGCGCCTCGAGGTCGATCTCCTCCTCGGACACCGCCGGCTGTGCCGCGAGGCCCGCCGCGTACGCCGCGGCGTGCTCGCCAGCCCGCTTCCCGAACACCAGCAGGTCCGACAGCGAGTTCCCCCCGAGGCGGTTCGACCCGTGGAGGCCGGCCGCTGCCTCGCCGGCCGCGAACAGGCCGGGCACGGTGGTCTGCGCGCTGTCCGCCTCAACCCGCACGCCACCCATGATGTAGTGGCACGTCGGACCGACTTCCATCGGCTCCTTCGTGATGTCGACGTCGGCAAGCTGCTTGAACTGGTGGTACATGCTCGGGAGGCGCCGCTTGATGTAGTCCTCGTCGCGGCGCGTCGCAATGTCGAGGAGCACGCCACCATGAGGGCTCCCGCGGCCGTTCTTCACCTCGTAGTGGATCGCGCGCGCCACCTCGTCACGAGGCAGCAGGTCCGGCGTGCGTCGCGCGTTCACCTTGTCGGTGTACCAGCGGTCCGCCTCCTCCTCGGTGTCAGCGGTCTCCTTCGCGAACATCGGAGGGATGTAGTCGAACATGAAGCGCTTGCCGGTGCTGTTGCGCAGCGTCCCGCCGTCGCCGCGCACGCCCTCGGTCACGAGGATGCCGCGCACCGATAGCGGCCAGACCATGCCTGTCGGGTGGAACTGGATGCACTCCATGTCGATGAGGTCCGCGCCGGCCCTCGCCGCCAGCGACTGGCCATCCCCCGTGTACTCCCAGGAGTTCGAGGTGATCGAGTACATCTTGCCAATGCCGCCCGTCGCGAGGACCACGGCCTTCGACTTGAACAGGATGAACTTGCCGCTCTCGCGCCAGTAGCCGAAGGCGCCGCTCACGCGGTTCCCGTCCTTCGTCAGCTTCGTGATCGTGCACTCCATGAACACGTCAATGCCACGATGCACGGCGTGCTGCTGGAGCGTACGGATGATCTCGAGGCCGGTCCGGTCACCGACGTGCGCCAGCCGCGCGTAGCGGTGCCCACCAAAGTCGCGCTGGAGGATGCGGCCATCCGGGGTGCGGTCGAACAGCGCCCCCCACTCCTCAAGCTCGAGCACGCGCTCCGGCGCCTCCTGCGCGTGGATCTGGGCCATGCGCCAGTTGTTGAGGAACTTCCCGCCGCGCATCGTGTCGCGGAAGTGCACCTGCCAGTTGTCCTCGGGGTACACATTCCCGAGGGCCGCCGCGACGCCGCCCTCGGCCATCACGGTGTGCGCCTTGCCCAGCAAGGACTTGCACACCAGCGCCGTCCTCGCGCCCCGCGCGGACGCCTCGATGGCGGCCCGCAGTCCCGCGCCACCCGCACCAATGACGACTACGTCGTAGTCGTGCGATTCGTACTCAGCCATCCGCTCCTCCGGGCAGCGCCCCGGCCTTGCTCGCCGGGCGGCCGTCTCGTCTCGTTCGCGTCCAGGCCCCCGAGGTCAGCCGGCTAGAACTGCGACCACGTGTTGAGGTCGGTGATGATGCCACCGGCCACCAGGTGCACGTACAGATCCGCGACCCCCACGAAGATCATCGAGATCCACGCCCACCGGCGGTGGTTCTCGTTCGCAATCGTGAAGATCTCCCACAATCGGCGGCGCACCATCCGGAACGGGCTCGCCGTGAACTGGTTGAGGCCGCCCGCCACGAAGTGCCGGAACGAGTGGCAACCAATCGTGTACAGCGTCAGCAGCACCGCGTTGATCGTGAGGATGATCGACCCCACTCCGATGCCAAACTCCCCGCCGATGTGCCCGCCAAACCAGAACGACTTGAACGCTCCGTAGAACAGGAAGATCGGGAAGACAATCGCGACGTACATCGCGTACCGGTGCAGGTTCTGCAGCACGAGCGGGAAGTTGGTCTCGCCCGTGTAGGTCTGCGCCGGCTCCGCCACGGCACAGCCGGGAGGGCTACGGAAGAACGCCCGGTAGTACGAGCGGCGATAGTAGTAGCAGGTCGTGCGGAATGACAGCGGCGCCCACAGGATCCAGATCGCGGGCGAGAACCACTTCGGCAGCCCCTCGAAGCGGAACAACGGCTCGAAGTAGGGCGACAGGTACGTCGCGTGGCCCGTCGCAGGGTCAATGCCCGCCTCGAATGGCCAGTAGTCACCAAGCAGCGCCGAGATGGTGGTGTACACCGCGAAGGCGCCCAGGCCCAGGATGATCAGCAGCGGCTCCTGTTGCCAGTTGTCCTGCCGATGGGTCTGCCCGTAGCGCCGCTGAATCGCCTCCATGTTGCGTACTCGACGCGTCGTGCCGGCCGCCTGAGCCATCTCTCCGCCTGTCCGCGCGATGTTTGATACGAGGACGCGACGCCCCGCGAGGACTTTCCTGCGCCGAGCTTGTCCGGTCAAGCCCGACGGTCATGTCCCGCACGTCGACGCACGTCCCGTCGAGCACGGTCGCGGTCGAGCACCTCCCCGTCCTCCGCATCCGCGCCCCACCTCCCCACCGAGGTGATGGCGAACCACTACCGGACTGCCACCGGGCCGCGCGCGCATCGAGTGGCGAACGGCCCTCGAGGCCCGCGCTTGCCACTGAGGAACAGTGACGTTAACGTGAACGTATGCCATTCCCCCGGACCTTCGACTCCCTCTCGATCCGCGACTACCGCCTCCTCTGGCTCGGCCAGGTCAGCACCTCGATGGGCCAGTGGATGGACCAGGTCACCCGAGGGTGGCTCATCTACTCGATCACCGGGTCGGCCGCTCAGCTCGGACTCGCCACGGCCATGCGAGGCCTCCCGCTCCTCTTCTTCGGCGTCATCGCCGGAGCCCTCGCCGACCGCTCGGGCCGCAAGCTCCAGCTCGTCGTGGCGCAGGTCACGAACGCGGTCCTGAACGCGATCCTCGCCACGCTGGTCCTCACCGGCTACGTACAGCCGTGGCACGTCTACGTCAGCGCCTTCCTCGCGGGCACGGTGCAGGCCTTCCAGCAGCCCGCGCGCCAGACCCTCGTCAGCGACATCGTGGGCCCCGAGAAGCTCATGAACGCGCTCGCCCTGAACTCCGCCGCGCTCAACTCCTCGAGGGCGCTCGGACCAGCCGCTGCCGGCGCCTTCATCGCCATCGCGGGCGTCGAGGGCTCGTACTACCTCCAGGCCCTCATGTACGCCATCGCGACGATCTGGACGTTCCAGATGCGCGTCCCCGAGCGACACCTCGCGGGCCGCGTGCGCGAGCCCTTCCTCACCAGCATCCGCGAGGGCTTCGCCTACGTCTCGAAAGAGCCCAGCATCCGCACCCAGATGCTGATCGCCCTCGGCCCTCTCACCTTCGCGATGTCGTACACGGCGCTGATGCCGGTCATCGCGCGCGATGTCCTCGGTGGCGACGCGGGCACGCAGGGGCTGCTGCTCTCGTGCATCGGGATCGGCGCGCTCAGCGGAGCGCTGACGGTCGCCTCGATGCGGCGGTCGTACGCCTATGGCCTCCCCGTCGTCCTCGGGTGCGGCGCCTTCAGCATCGGGGTCTTCGCCTTCTCCTGGTCGCACTGGCTCTGGCTCAGCTGCGCCCTCGGCTTCCTCGTCGGCACCTTCAACGTGACCTACCAGACGCAGAACCAGACGCTGCTCCAGCTGAGCGCACCGGCGCGCCTCCGAGGCCGCGTGATGAGCATCTACCTGCTCAACCGTGGCAGCGTCCCCTTCGGCGCGCTGCTCGCCGGCATCCTCGCCGAGCGCTTCGGCGGCCAGAACGCGATGCACATCATGTCGCTCACGGCGCTCGCCATCCTCGTCGTGGTCGTCGCCCTCCAGCCCGGCATCCTGCGCCTGGCCGTCCCGCTCGCCAACCGCGAGGAGTCCGATGGTCCGCTCATGAGCTCGGGGCGCCGGGCAAATGCGTTGCTACCTGTCGCCGGCGACGCCTCGAGGCCTGCCCGCGAGGGCTAGGCGCCCCCGGGCTGCGAGTCCCGCAGCGCCATCAACTGCAGCGCCACGAGGGTCTTCGCGTCCTCGATCTCGCCCGCCCGGATCGCGGCGTGCATCTCCACGACGGTGAGCCGCGCGGTCGGCGCGAACGCCTCGTCGTCGTCGTGCGGCAGCGGGTCCTCGCGCAGGCCCGTCGCGAGGAAGTACGTGATGTACTCGGTGCAGAAGCCGGGCGCCATCCACGTCCCGCCCAGCCGCTCGAGGTGCGCGGCGGCGAAGCCGGTCTCCTCCCGCAGCTCGCGGGCCGCGGTCACCTCGGGCGCCTCGCCCACCTCGAGGGTGCCCGCCGGGATCTCGAGCAGCCACCGCGCCGCGGCGTGGCGGTACTGCCGCACGAGCAGCCAGCGCCCGTCCTCGTCCAGCGCCACGAGGGCGATCGCACCGGGGTGCCGCGCGATCGAACGGACCACCTCGCGCCCGTCCTCGAGGCGCAACGTGTCCACGGTCACGTCGAACGGGTAGCCACGGTGCACGGTCTCCGACCGCACCACCTCGGGAATGTGTTCACCCGAGTCGGTCATGCGTCCCCGGTGTCTGCACGGGGGGTCCCTCCTTCGAGGTCCCTCACCAGCGCAATCTCCTCGCAGCCCGGGAACTTGGGACAGCGATAGCACTCGTTCCAGACCTTGCGCGGCAGCGTCATGACGTCGGCCTGCGCCCACCCGAGGCGTTCGAAGAAGCCGGGCCGGTACGTCAGCGCGTACAGCCGCTTGAGGCCCAGCGCCCTGCCCTCCGCCTCGGCGGCCTGCACGAGCGCACTCCCGAAACCTCCCGACTGCTGGTCCTCGCGCACGGCCAGCGACCTCACCTCGGCGAGGTCGGCCCACGTGATGTGCAACGCGGCGCAGGCCACCACGCTCCCCGAGGCGTCCCGCACCACGAAGAAGTCACGGAGGTTCTCGTAGGTCTCGCCCAGCGTCCGAGCCAGCATCTGGCCCTGCGCGGCCCAGAAGTTGATCAGCGCCGCGATCTGGTCGGCGTCGTGGACGGTCGCGCGCGCAACGTGGACGGACGTGGTCTGCGTGGGGCTCATCGAGGAAGGATACCGCCTCGAGACTGCGCCCGCGCCGCCTCGCGAGCTACGAGCGGCCCGGCGGGCGGTCCCACCACCTGCCGACGCGGCCGCGATAGCGCTCGTACTCCGCGCCGAACAGCCCCTCGAGGGCCGTCTCCTCGGCGGGCACGGTCACGCGGTCGGTGACGAACCACGCCCCGGCCGCCGCGAGGAGCGCCCAGGCGCTGCGCGTCCACGCCAGCCCCACCCCGATCGCGACCAGCGTGTGCGCGATGTAGATCGGGTTCCGCGTCCACGCGTACGGGCCCCACGTCACGAGCACGGTGTGCTTCCCACCCGGCAGCGGCGAGGTGCCCGCGCGGTACTGCGTCACGATCGCCCACCCATCGAGGGCCAGCCCGGCCACGATGAGCAGCCAGCCGAGGCCTCGCGCGAACGGCAGGCGCAGCCGCCCCCACTGCGCAAGCAGCCACGCCCCGAGGACTGCTGCGACGAAGGGCGTCGGCGGCACTCGCACGATCGTCGGAGTGGCGGCTCGCACCACCCGCTCGAGGCGCGCACGTGCCACGAGATCACGCGCGGTAGGCACGGCGCGCTCGCCAACGGCCACCCTTGGGCGTCTCATCGTCCGGTCGGTCCCAGCTCGCCGAGCTGGTGGTCGGCGCGCAACCACCCGAGGCGCCTCGCGAGGTTGCCGTAGAACTGGTCGGGCCCCGAGAGGCGCACGAAGCGGGCCTTGAGCGGCGACAGCGACACCTCGACCTGCGCGCCGGCGCCCACGATCTGCTCGGGCCCACCGTCCACCGAGAGCACGCAGTCCTCGCCTCGCTCGACGGTGAGCGTCAGGCGGGTCTGCCCGCCCGGCAGCACGAGGGGGTTCGCCTTCGTGAGGTGGGGCGCCACGGGCACGAGCACCAGGTCCTCGGAGGACGGGTGCAAAATCGGTCCGCCCACCGACAGCGCGTACCCCGTCGAACCGGTCGCGGTCGCGATGATCACGGCGTCCGCGCGATACTCGGCGAGGACGACGCCGTTCACGAGCACGCCGATGGAGATGGTCCGTCCGAGGGTGTGCCGCCCGATGATCACGTCGTTGAGCGCGTGCACGGACTCGCCGCCGTTGACGCGCGCCTGCACCCGCGCGCGCTCCTCGAGGTGCGCTTCGCCTCGCAGCACCCGCTGCAGCGCAGGCACGGCCTCGGCCTCGGTGCACTCCGTGAGGAACCCCAGGCGCCCCATGCGCACACCGAGGAGCGACGCAGACGTCCCCTTCGCCACGCCGGCCGCGTGCAGCACGGTGCCGTCGCCACCGACGCACACCAGCACGTCGGTCTGCGGCATGTGGTCCCCGAGGAACACGTCGACCTGCGACCAGTCGATCGGCGACAGCCACGAGTCGACGCCCGCGGCACGCACCACGCCGCCGAGGCGCTCGGCAAGGTCCTGCGCGCCCGCGAGCGCGGGGTGGTAACAGATCCCGACGCGCTGAGGCGCGGCCTGTCGAGGCGCGGCGCTCACCGGGCCACCTCCGGCGTCCGCAGCCACAGGAAGAACTCGCGGTTGCCCTTCGGCCCCAGCAACGGCGAGCGCACGACGCCTCGGACGCGCAGCCCGCGCCGCACGGCCCAGGCGGCCACGCCCCCCACCGCCGAGGCGTGCACGACCGGGTCCGTCACCACGCCTCGCCCGACCTGCTCGCGACCGGCCTCGAACTGCGGCTTCACCATCGCGAGCACGTCCCCACCGGGTCGCACGCTCTCGAGGACGGCGGGCAGCACGGTCGTGAGCGAGATGAACGATACGTCGATCGTCACGAGGTCGACCGGCTCCGCGAGGCGCTCCAGCGATCGCGCGTTCGTCCGCTCGAGGACGGTCACGCGCGGGTCCTCGCGCAGCTCGCTCGCAAGCTGGCCGTAGCCCACGTCCACTGCCACGACGTGCGCGGCGCCGTGCTGCAGGAGGCAGTCGGTGAACCCACCGGTCGACGCGCCCACATCGAGGCAGCGCCGCCCTCGAGGGTCGATGCCGGTCCCGCGCAGCGCGCCCTCGAGCTTCTCGCCGCCGCGGCTCACGAAGCGCTGCCCGCCGCGCACCCGCACCTCCGAGGCGGCGCTCACCGGGGCAGCCGCCCGCAGGGCCACGTCCCCATCGACCTCAACCTCACGCGCGAGGATGAGTGCGCGCGCCCGCTCTCGCGTCGGCGCCAGCCCGCGCTCGACCAGCGCCTGGTCCAGGCGCAGCTTCGGGACGCGCTTCGCAGCGGCTCCCGTGGGAACCTCGAGGGGTGGCGCTGAACGAGGGGGTGTCATGGCTGCGACGATAGCACGGCGGCGTCTCGGCCCCGTGCACCGCACGGAGGCGGCGCCTCCACCAACGAGGTACGAGCGGGCTACGCCGACTCGGTGATCTGCACGGGCTCCCCGCCGACCTCGCCCTCCGGGATCACCACCCCGGCGCGCGAGACCAGCATCGGGCGCTTCCGATGCAGCACGGTCTCCTCGCTGATGATGCACTTGGCCACGTCCTTGCGCGACGGCACCTCGTACATCACGTCCAGCAGCAGGTCCTCGACGACGGTCCGCAGCCCTCGAGCCCCGGTCTTCATCCGGATCGCCTCGTCCGCAATCGCCACCATCGCCTCGTCGGTGAAGACCAGCTCCACCCCATCGAGGGAGAACATGCGCTGGAACTGCCGCGCAATGGCGTTCTTCGGCCGCTGGAGGATCTGCGTCATCATGTCCACGTTCAGCGGGTCGAGCGTCGACACGACCGGCAGGCGGCCGACAAACTCGGGGATGAGGCCGAACGTCAGCAGGTCGTCGTGCGTCACCTCGCGGAGGATCTGCGCCTTCTCCCGCTCGATCTGCCCCTTCGAGGTGGACGCAAACCCGAGGCGCCGCTGACCGGCGCCCACGCGCTTCGCCACGATCTCGTCCAGCCCCTCGAACGCCCCGCCCACAATGAACAGGATGTTCGTCGTATCGATCTGGATGAAGTCCTGGTGCGGGTGCTTGCGGCCCCCCTGAGGCGGCACGCTCGCCGTGGCGCCCTCGATGATCTTGAGCAACGCCTGCTGCACGCCCTCACCCGATACGTCACGGGTGATCGAGGGGTTGTCGCTCTTCCGCGCGATCTTGTCGATCTCGTCGATGTAGACGATGCCGCGCTCGGCCTTCTGAATGTCGAAGTCCGCCGCCTGGATCAGGTGCAACAGGATGTTCTCGACATCCTCACCCACGTACCCCGCCTCGGTCAGCGCGGTCGCATCCGCAATCGAGAACGGCACATCGAGGATGCGCGCCAGCGTCCGCGCGAACGCGGTCTTCCCCGTGCCCGTCGGACCGATCAGCAGGATGTTCGACTTCTCGAGCTCGACGTCGGCCTGCGGCGGCGCGTCGATGCGCTTGTAGTGGTTGTACACCGCCACCGAGAGCACGCGCTTGGTGTGGTCCTGCCCCACGATGTACTCGTCGAGGCGGCGCACCAGCTCCTGAGGGGTCCGCACCATCGCGCTCTCCGCGCGCTGCGCCCCTCGAGCCCCCTGCGCCTCCTCGTTGATGATCTCCTGGCAGAGCTCGACGCACTCATCGCAGATGTAGACCGCACCCGGCCCCGCGATCAGGCGCTTGACGGCGTCCTGGTTCTTCCCACAGAACGAGCAGTGGTACTGCACACCGCGGTTTCGGGTGGTGGTCCCTGCCATCGTCTGCCCTTCCAGGCAACCCTGCGGAGCCTACCGCGCTTCCTGCGCGGGCTCCATAGGAGACTCGAATACGGCTCGCTACCTCGACCCGATGCTCACCGGCGACGCCGGCGAGAGGATCTCGTCCACCATCCCGTACGCCTTCGCCTCGTCCGCGCTCATGTAGAAGTCGCGGTCGAAGTCATGAGTGATCTTTTCGACCGGCTGGCCGGTGTTCTTCGTGAGGATTTGCCTGATGATCTCGTTCTCACGCAGGATCTCGCGCGCCGCAATCTCGATGTCCGACGCCTGACCACGAGCACCACCCAGCGCCTGGTGCATGTGCACCGTCGCGTTCGGCAGCGCGTACCGCTTGCCGCGCGCGCCCGAGCTGAGCAGCACCGAACCCATCGAGGCGGTCTGACCCACCGCAATCGTCGACACGTCAGGCTCGATCAGGTTCATCGTGTCGTAGATCGCGAGGCCAGACGGAATCACCCCGCCGGGCGAGTTGATGTACATCTGGATGTCCCGCTGCGAGTCCTCACGCGCGAGGAACAGCAACTGGGCCACGATGGTGTTCGCCACGTGGTCGTCGATGGGCGTACCCAGGAACACGATTCGTTCCTTCAACAGCAGCGAGAAGATGTCGTACGCCCGCTCGCCGCGCGCCGTCGTCTCTACGACCATCGGCACAATGTTCGCCGCCCACAGGTTCGGGGCCCCGCCCCCAGCGTTCAGATCCACGCGTGCGCCTGCTTTCCTGCTGCCCGACTGAATGCTCGTCCCTGCTGGATTGAATCCGGGGCGCAACCCCGGCGCCCGTACGTTCGAGGTGCCTACTCGGCCCCCTCCACGGCACCGCCCTCGGCGCCCTCATCCGCCGCCTCGCCGTCACCCTCCGAGGCGTCCCCGCCCCGCCGGCGCCGGCGCGACCCGCGCGCACGCTCCGCCGTCGCGTCGTCCGGCTGCGAGCAGATCTCCACCAGCCGCGCGAGCGCGGCCTTCGTCGCCAGGTCGCTCTTCATCTGCGAACGCCCGGCGTCCGTGTTCAGCAGCTCCTTGATGCGCTCGCGGCTCTCCGCCGGCGCATCCACACCGATCATGTTCGACACCAGCTCATCGAGGCGCGCGTCGATGTCCGCGTCCGATACCTCGAGGTCCTCCTGGCGCATCAACTCGCCAATGGCGAGGGCGCGACGGACGTGGTTGTCCGCCTGCGGCTCCAGCTCGGCGCGCAGCTCCGCCTCGGTGTGCCCGATCGAGGCGAGCCACTGGTCGAGGCCCTCCTGCGTGTGCGAGGCGTGGTTCGACTGCTCGTCGATCATCCGGTCGACCTCGCGGGTCACCAGCACCTCGGGGTAATCGAGGTCGGCGGTCGCCACCAGCAGGTCCACGATCTCGTCGTGATAGAGCGCCAGGGAGGCCTGGTCGGCCTGCTGCCGCACCTGCCCCTCGATGCGCTCACGCAACTGCTCGACGCTCTCGAACCCCTCGTCGAGGGACGTCACGAACTCCTCATCGAGGTCCGGCAGGATCTCCTGCTTCACCTCGTGGATCGTGACCACGTAATGCGCCTGCTTGCCGCGCAGCTCCTCCGCCGAGAAGTCCTCGGGCAGCGTGATGTCGAACTCGTACGGTCCGCCGCGCTCGCGCCCCAGCAGCGCCTCCTGGAACCCGGGCAACGAGATGACCGTGCCCTCCTCGAGGCGGAACTCGGCGTCCTCCTCGACGTGCGGCTCCACCTGCCCCTCGGCCTGGACGGTCACGTCCGCGCGGACGGTGTCCCCCCACTCCACGGCGCGGTCGACCGGCTCGAGCGTCGCGAAGCGGCGGCGCAGGTTCGTCAGCGCCCGCTCGATGTCGGACTCCTGCACGGTCGCCTCGGCCCGAGGCGCACGCAGGTCCTTGTACCCCGTGATGTCGACCGTCGGCCGCACCGGCACCTTCGCCTTGACGACCAGCGGCTCCATCGACTCGAGGTCGAACTCCGGCTGGTCGATCGCGTCGATCGACTCGGACTCGAGGATCTCGTTGTAGACCGCGGGAAGCAGCTCATCGAGCGCTTCCTGGAGCAGCGCCGGACGTCCTACCGTGCGCTCCACGATGTTCCGAGGCGCCTTCCCCGGCCGGAAGCCGGGAATCCGCACCTGGCGAGCCACCCGCTTCGCCGCCTTCTCCAGCGACGCCTCGACGCGGTCCGGCTCCACCTCAATCTGGAGGGCGACAAGCGACCTCGGCAGGCGTTCAGTCGTAACTGGCAATGTGAACCCACTCCCGAGCGTGCCCCCGCGCGTGCTCGGAGGCCCCAAGAAGCCTGATCGGCCTCGCCGAACGAACGTTGGACACGCCGAAGTATATCACCGGCCTTCGGAGCCACCTCGGGAGATGCCCCACCCCTTCGGTCAGCCCCACCCACCCGGACGGCCAGCCCCGCACGGCGCCTCGGCCTGCTACCCCTCGACGCGGCCCGCTCCGGCTAGCGGCCGCGGAACGCGTCCGTCACGGCATCCCCGAGGAGCGCGAAGCCGAACATCAGGCTCGTGACCACGGCGCCGGGCGCCAGCAGCAGGTGAGGGCTCTCGCGCAGCGTCCGCGCTCCCCCGCCGTCCTGGATCAGCTGCCCGAAGCTCGGCGCGGGCGGCTGCACGCCCACCCCGAACCAGCTGAGGAAGATCTCGGACCCCGCGATCGCCCCGAGGCCGGTCGAGACCTGCAGGATGATGAGGTGCGCCACGTTCGGCAGCAGGTGCTGGAACATGATCCGGCCCGTCGGCGCGCCGATCGCCTGCGCGGCCATGATGTAGTCGCGCTCCCGCAGCTGCAGCACCTGCGCGCGGATCAGCCTCGCGGTCCCCACCCACGAGAACAGCGACAGCGCCGCGAACACGGTGATGTACGACGCGAACCCCGACGACACCATCCCGAGGTCCACAACGTTCGCCTCGAAGGCGCGCACCCCCTCGATCACCCGCGGTGACAGCGAGGCGTTCACGACAATCAGCATCAGCAACCCGGGCAGCGAGGCGAACACGTCCCCCACGCGCATGATCGCCCCATCGAGGCGTCCACCCACATAGCCGGTCAACAGCCCCAGCGTGTTCCCGATGAGGATCGACCCGCTCAGCACAACCGCGGCCGTGATCACGAGGTTGGTCCGCGACGAGTACAGGATGCGCGTGAAGATGTCCCGCCCGATGCGGTCCGTGCCCAGCCAGTGGTCGGCGCTCGGCCCCTCGACCGACCGATCGAGGTCCTGGTCACGGTACGAGTACGGCGCGATGAACGGCGCGAACAGCCCCGCCGCGTAGATCACGAGGACCACGCCCAGGCCGATCAGGCCGAGGCGCTTCTTCCGGAAGCGATCCCAGAACACGGCGAACCAGCCGCGCTCCTCCGTCGAGGAGAACGCGACGGGCAGGTCGGGCAGCTCGGCGGCGCGCGTGGTCTGCGTGGTCATCGGCGCGTGCCCGCCCCGAGGCGAATGCGCGGGTCGATCCGCGCGTACAGCAGCTCCGCCAGCAGGTTGAACACGACGAACGCGCCCGCCAGCACCACGGTCAGCGCCATGATCGAGTCGTAGTCGCGGCTCCCCACCGACTCGAATGCAAAGCGCCCGATGCCGGGAATGCCGAGCATGGTCTCGACGAAGAACGCCCCCTCGAGGACCCCGACCAGCGACATCCCGATCACGGTCACGATCGGCAGCAGCGAGTTCGGGAACACGTGCCGGAACTGCACGGCGGACTCCGCGAGGCCTTTCGCGCGCGCCGTCCGCACGTAGTCCTCCACCTGCACGTCGAGGGCGGACACGCGCACCAGCCGCGCGACCCCCGCCAGCCCGGGCAGCGTCATCACCGACACGGGGATCCAGAGGTGCGGATCGGGGATCGGGATCGCGATCACGCCCTGGATCCACAGGATGTCGATCAGGCCATCCCAGCCGCCGGTCGGCAGCACGCCCCACTCGAGGGCGAACAACCACAGGATCGGCGGGATCACCACGAGGATCGGGATCGACTGCACGAACAGCAGCGTCGAGATGATCACCGGGTCGATCCAGCTCCCGGCATAGCGCGCCGCCACCAGCCCCAGCGGCACGCCGAGGACGAACTGCAGCACGATCACGATCAGCCCCAGCTGCGCCGATACCCACATCCGCGGGAAGATCAGCTCCGAGACCGTGAACCCGCGCTGCTGGTACGACTCCCCGAAGTCACCCTGGATCGCCTTCGACAGCCAGCGCACGTACTGCTGCGGCAATGGCAGATCGAGGCCGCGGTCCGCGCGGATCTGCTCGAGGACTTTCGGGTCCGCATGCTGGCCCGCCGCTACTCGGACGGGGTCGCCGGGCCCGAACCGCGCGATCGTGAACGTGAGAAACGAGACGGCGAGCAGCGTCACGGGCAGCCACAGCAGCCGCCGCAGCGCGTACTGCGTCACGCCGCGCCTCGCGTCATTGCACGCCGTCCACCGAGGCCGCTACCGCACCGATCGCGCCACCCACCTACCGCGTCACCTCAACGAACCGCAGGCGCGGGATCACCATCGGCGCCTCGAACCAGCCCTTCACCTCGGCCTTCACGACGACGTGCGCGTTCGAGAAGTAGAGCGGCAGCCAGACGGCGTCCTCCACGATCTTCTTCTCGGCGTCCTGGTACAGCTGGATCCGGCGCTGCGGATCGCGCTCCACCCGAGCACGGTTCAACAGGTCGTCCACCTCGGCGTTCTTGTAGTTGAGGTCGTTCAACTCAGAGCCCGAGTGGAACTTGAGGTCGAGGATGTCCTCCGGGTCCGGGTAGTCCATGATCCACCCGCTGTTGAACATCTGGAGGCGCCCCGCGTCCTGGTCGGCAAAGAACGAGGCGGCATCGGTCTGCCGGATCTCCACCCGCACCCCGAGGATCGTCCGCCACTGCTCGAGGAACGCCTGCGTGTCGACCCGACCCTCGGCGCCCGCGCCCACCTCGGTGATCACGATCGGCGGCAGCTTGTCCGCAGAACCGTACCGCGAGGCGGCCAGCGCCTGCTTCGCGGCGTCGGGGTTGAACTGGTACGTCTTGTCGGAGGGCGTGAACCCCGGAAGCTGCGGCGGCAACACGCCGGTCGCCGGCGACAGCATGTTGTTGAACGTCACCTCGGAGATGCGCTTCCGGTCGATCGCCAGCGCAAACGCCCGGCGCACGTTCACGTCGTCGAACGGCGGCGAGGTCACGTTGAACGCGATGTACGAGATCGAAAACTCCGGGAACGACTTGTAGAGCTTGCCCAGCGTGCTGCTCGGGTCGCGCGCACGCTCGATGTCCTGCAGGCCCACGCCCGAGACGTCGAGCTCGTTGTTCTCGAACCGCGTCAGCGTCGCCCCACCCGCGAGCTCATAGAGCACTTCCTTGACCTTCGGCGCACCGAGGTAGAACCGCTCATTCGCATCCAGCACCAGGCGCTCGTTCACGCGCCACTCGCGGATCTTGTACGGCCCCGTCCCGTTGGGCTTCCGCGTCCAGTTCCGCGGGTTCGACTCCACCTGCTCCTTGTCCACGACAAACGCCGTGGGGTACGTCAACTTCGCGAGGAAGTACGGCTTCGGCGCGTCCAGCGTGAACCGCACGGTGCGCTCGTCCACCACCTCCACGCCGCTCACGCCCTTGGCCGTCCCAAAGAAGTTGTCCCGCGCACCCACGATGTCACCGAGGTACGCCAGGCCCACCGAGGACTGCAGCCCTCGCGAGGACGCCCGCTCAATCGACCACTTGACGTCGCTCGCGCTCACCCGCCGGCCGCTGTGAAACAGTGCGTTGTCGCGGAGGCGGAACGTGTAGGTCTTGCCGTCCGGGCTCACGTCGTACGACTCCGCGAGGTCCGGCACGATGTTCAGGTCCGGGTCGATCGTCATCAGGCCGCTGTAGATCTCGACGATGTACTCCGCCGAGGCCGCGTCGCCGGCAATGTGGGGATCGAGGGTGATCGGGTCGCTACTCGCCAGCCGCAGCCGCCCCGAGGCCGGCCGGGTGTCCGTCGTCCCGGACGTCGCGGTCCCCGAGGTCGTGTCGCCCTGCTCACCTCGCCCGGTCAGCAGGAGGCCGGCCGACAGCCCTCCGACGACCAGCACCAGCAGCGCGAGCACTCCGAGGAGGATCGCCAGTACTCGGTTCTGCCCGCCCATCCCTGCGCTCCCATCATCGGCGGGCCCGCTCCCGGACACGGCCGCTCACGATCACCCAGCGATGATATCGGAGGCCCGCCTATCGGTAGCCGTCGATGACGGGGATACGAGCGAACTCGAGCGGCCGGTTCTCCCGCTCGATGGCCGCACGCGACCGCTACTCGCACCTCAGGTAGAAGGGCGTGCTCGCATCGAGCAGGCTCGGGAACGCCGAGTTGACGATCGCCGGCGCGCCGTTCACGTACACGCTCCACGTGCCGCCGCGGAGCACGGCCAGCGAGGCGACCACGCACCCGCGCGCGCGGAGGTGCGTCACCAGCCCCGGCGCCGAGCTCGCCTCGCCACTGACGAGGAGTCCCGCGCCCCCCGCGGGCGGAATCGGGCCTACCACCCCTCCTGCCGGCGGGATCGGCGTGGTCGATTGCGGGCCCGTCGGCGCCACCACCCCTCGAGCGCTGAACGTGCCGATCACCGTGAAGCACCCCTGCGGCGGCGGCGTCGCCGAGGCGAACGTCCCGTACGCCTGCGTCCCACTCACGAACAGCCGGAGGAACCCGCCCGCCGCCGGACTCCCGATGTTGACGGCGTTGTCCGTGAGGGGGAACTCCACACCTGGCGCTCCCGCGATCAGCGGGCAGCCCCCCGGCAACTTCACGCTGAGGTCGGTCACGGTGCCGTTCGCCGTCACCCGGAACGACACGGCGTCACCCTTGTCCGTGGTCCCAGAGAACGAGGCGTTGACCGCCGCGGGTGCACTCCCCGGGTCCGGCACGGCCGCGAACGGCACGTTGTGCCGCACACAGGGGTTGCCACTCGCCGGTGACGCCTCGGTATTCCCGAGGGCGAATCCGTTGGCGTCGATCGTCCCGTGGAAGACGACGTTGGTGATCGCGCCAGTGGTCAGGCTCTGCTTCGGGCCCACGCCGTAGAAGCCGCCGTCACGGATCGGGACGCTCATCCCGATCGTGCTGCCGTTGCACAGGCCGGGCACGCCGTACAACGGCTCGCTCAACAGGAACTCCTGCAGCGTCGCGCCGTCCGTGCGAATCTCCAGCACCGCCAGGTCCGAGGTCATCCCGAGCAGCCTGAGCGGCACCGCAGCTGCCACTCGCTGGGTCTGCACGAGCACCAGCATCGCCAGGGCAACGCCCACCACCACGACTAGCCGCACGTTCGCCTCCGATGAAGCCCCGACGGGGGCGGCGCCAGCATATCCGCGCGCGCCCCGGCACGCGGGCACCGAAGGTCCTACTCGCCGCCCCGCGCCTGCCTCGCGAGCTCCACGCGCGCGTCCTCGGCGAGGTCAACGTGGACGTCCGCCAGCTGCCGCGGCGTCACCGGCGAGGGCGCCCCGGTCATCAGGTCGGACGCGGTCTTCGTCTTCGGGAACGCGATCACCTCGCGGATGTCGCGCTCCCCCGCGAGCAGCGCCACGGTCCGGTCGATGCCCGGCGCGATGCCGCCGTGCGGAGGCGCACCGTACGTGAACGCCGTCAGCATGTGCCCGAACTTGCTCTCCGCCTCCTCGAACGTCATCCCGAGGCGCTCGAGCACCTTCAGCTGCACGTCGCGACGGTGGATCCGGATCGACCCCGACGCGATCTCCCAGCCGTTGCAGATCAGGTCGTACGCGTTCGATCGCACAGCCCCCGGGTCGGTCTCGAAGAGTGGGACGTCCTCCTCAAACGGCGACGTGAAGAGGTGGTGCACTGCGCTCCAGCGCTCCTCGGTGGCATCCCACTCGAACAGCGGGAACTCGGTCACGAAGGCGAACGCCAGCACCGAGGGGTCGGCCAGGCCCAGCTCCCCCGCGAGCTGCCGGCGCAGCGCGTCCAGCACCCGCGAGGTCACGGCGTCCTGGTCCGCGGCCACCAGCAGCAGGTCGCCGCGCGTCGCGCCACACCGGCGCGCCAGCTCGGCCACCACGTCCACTCCGAGGAACCGCGCCGCCGGCGACCGCACATCCTCGACGGTCAGCGTCTCGAGGGCGCCCGCTCCATCGAGGGCGATCCACACGAGGCCGCCCGCGCCGTTCGCCTTCGCCACCTCGACGAGCCGGTCAATCTCGCGGCGCGCCATCGAGGCGGCTCCCGGCACACCGATGCCGCGCACGCGGCCGCCCGCCTTCACGGCGTTCGCGAACACCTGGAACTCGCTGCCCGCCACCGCCGAGGTCAGGTCGGCAATCTCGAGGCCAAAGCGCAGGTCGGGCTTGTCGCTCCCGAACCGCTCCATCGCCTCCGCGTACCGCAGCCTCGGAAAGGGCGACACCAGCGTGTAGTCCGGCGTCAGCGCCGCCACCATCGAGGCGTACAACCCCTCGATGAGCTCGAGGATGTCGTCCTGCTCCACGAACGCCATCTCGAGGTCCAGCTGCGTGAACTCGGGCTGGCGGTCGCCACGCAGGTCCTCGTCCCGGAAGCACCGCGCGATCTGGAAGTACCGATCCACGCCCGCCACCATCAGCAGCTGCTTCCACTGCTGAGGGCTCTGCGGCAGCGCATAGAAGTGGCCGGGGTGCACCCGGCTCGGCACGAGGTAGTCCCGCGCCCCCTCGGGCGTCGCGAGGTTGAGCACCGGCGTCTCCACCTCCACGAACTCGCGCTCGGAGAGGTAGTCGCGGATGAACTTCACCACCCGATGCCGCAACCGGAGGTTGGCCGCCATCCGCTCCCGGCGCAGATCGAGGTAGCGATACCGCAGCCGCGTGCTCTCGTCGACGTTGCTGTCCTGGTTCACCGGGAACGGCGGCGTCTCCGCCGCGTTCAGCACGTCGAGGGCGCGCGCGTGCACCTCGATGGCGCCGGTCGCGAGGTCGGCGTTTGCCGTCCCCTCGCGCCGCACCTGCACCTGTCCGCGCACCTGCACCACGAACTCGTTGCGTACGTCCTCGCTGGCGCGAAACGCCTCGGGCGCCTCATCCGGATGCACCACCACCTGGACGAGCCCGCTCGCATCGCGGAGATCGAGGAACACCAGCCCGCCGTGATTCCGCCGACGGTGCACCCACCCCGCGAGCACGACCTCGCTCCCGGCATCCGTTTCGCGCAGCACTCCGCAACCGTGTGTCTTCAACATGGCGCCAGTCTCGCACTTCACCTACGCCCGCGCGAGGCATCGCCACCGCCGAGGCCATCGCCCGCACCGAGGGGCACACGCCGGTCCCCGCCGGCCCCCTCCGGGTTGCCACCTGTCGTTCACACCACTGAGGCGCTCAAGCACGCTTGCGCGCGGCCGCCGTCCGAGGGGTCCGCGCGCCCGGGCTGCGCGCCGCACTCGTTCCCGCCGATGCTCCTCGTATGCGCCGTTTGCCGTTCGCGCGCCCGCAGTCTGTCGACGGCGACCTCAACTTGCCGCGAATACGCGGTTATGTCTTTCTTGCCCTGGCCTCCACGCTCTTCGTCGCGACCCTCGCGGCGGGCGGCACCCTCGCCGAGGGCGCGCTCGTGCCGGTCATCCTCAGCACGCTCGGCATCGCCCAGTTGATCTACCCGGAGCGCTTCCGCGCCATCCAACCCGCGATTCCCTTCGTCACCACCGGCATCATCTTCATCACGATGCTCACACTCCCCCCGGAGGTCGCCCCGTTCGGTCTCAGCTATCTCGTGCTCGC